>NZ_QTUL01000001.1:0-536708 GCF_003435675.1 Blautia sp. AM23-13AC
TGTCTGCCGCCTAAAGCGGTCTGAAGCACGTGACTTTAGTCATGTGAGGTTCACAAACTAGAGTGTGTTTGAAAAACCATTTCCGCAGCCTGCACGCCCCGCTTTGCGGTATATTTTGCCCTCATTCAGTCGCCGTAGCCCGCTACGCCTCCTTCATTCAGACAAAATCTCCCACAAATTGGAACATGCAGACTACGAAAAGCCTTTTTCAAACACACTCTAGCGCTTTGCACACAAACTTTAGTTAGAAGCGTATCCCAATTGTTCTTATTGACTAAATATTTCCTCAGGGAATACAATATAGAAAAAGTAAAAAGGAGGGATACCATGCAGGCACTTTCAAAGAAAAAAACCGGTGATATCTGTACCATCAAATGGATGTTTGGAATCCCTGATGTTCTGGATTTCCTCCGAAGCCGTAAAATCAAAGAAGGCAGCACCGTACAGGTCATCCAGAGAATAAACGGTGGATTGATCCTTGGCATGGATGGAAAACGGATTGCAATGTGTGATGCAGCTGCAGACCGGATTCAGGTATGAAAGGAAGAAAAATCAAAATGAGCGGAACCTTGGAAGAGGAGCCGCTCATTTTGATTTTCCAAATACCCACAAAAGAATTTTCGTAGATAAGTGTGCAGACTACGGAAATGATTTTTAATAAATACGCGCCAGGAAATTTTCAAGCTTTTCTTTACATAGAACCGTTGCGAAACAGCCGCCAGATAGAGTAAAATAGAGCAGATCTTAAGAAAAAGGAAGTTGGAATTTTATGACATTATTAGAACAGATACAAAAAGAACATGCCGCTGCTTTTACGCACGGCGGAAAATTTCATGCGGATGATGTGTTCTCTGCGGCACTGCTTCTGCATTTTAATCCGCAGCTTACCATCCAGCGCGGAAATCGTGTGCCGGAGGATTTTGACGGGATTGTTTTTGATATTGGAAGAGGAGAATACGACCATCACCAGAAAGACAGCCGGATCCGGGAAAACCAGGTTCCGTACGCGGCGTTTGGCCTTTTATGGGAGGCACTTGGCACAGAAATTTTAAGTCCGGAGATGGCCGCGCGGTTTGACGAGAAGTTTGTACAGCCGCTCGATCTCAATGATAATACAGGAGAAAAGAATGAACTCGCCAGTATGATCGGCATGTTCAATCCGGTATGGGATGATAACAGCGGAAGCGATGCTGCTTTCCTGGAAGCGGTGGCAGTGGCCGGACGGATTTTGGAACATAAATGGGAGCGTTTTCGTGCGGATGAGCGGGCGGAGCAGCAGTTTGCAGCTCTTCTTGCCGAACACAGGAAGCGGATCGCAGCGGAGAAAAAGGCAGGAACAATGGATGAAAAGATTCAGATTCTGTCGGAATTTTTTCCATGTCAGAAACAGCTTTCCGCGACTGAAATTGCATTTCTGATATTCCCATCGAACCGCGGCGGTTACTGCGTGCAGCCGGTTCGAAAAGAAAATTCATTCAATTACAAGTATGATTTTCCGGAAACATGGCTTGGTCTGGAAAAAGAAGCACTGCAGGAAGCGACGGGGCTTTCCGATGTGTCTTTCTGCCACAAAGGAGGATTTCTTCTCACCGCAGAAACGCTTGACGATGCCGTCGCTGCCTGTCGCATCAGCCTTACGGGAATGCCAAAAGCACCGGTTCTGATCCACATCGGTACCGATGCGATTGATGCGGATGACGCGCTTTTGCGGCAGATGCCGGGCATGGAGCATGCAGTTATTCTTCATAAACCGCTGCTGGAGGCCCCGGAACTGAACATCTGTGGCAGTTATGCCGTGTCATCACTTGAAAAAGCAGAATGGAAGATACGCCTGCGGGAATACCTGTCGGACCTGTTAAAAGAAAAGCCGGAGGCTGTCTGTGTCAGCGGTGATCTCTTTGCGGCCTATCCGGTCATGCACCAGCTCCGCAAAAAACATATTCCGGTTCTGACGGTATCAGAGCAGAATGGAAAACGGCTGCTGGTCCGCATTCCGTCCGGTTCCTGAGAATTTACAGAGAATCTCTCTCAATTTCACGCGTTAAACAGAAAAATTCCTCAATATGTGATTTGTTTCTTTGCATCTGCTGTTGTCTGTGATACAATATAGAAAATACGTGAAATTTTTGCACAATGAAAATAAATGATATCATTTTTGGTTTATCTTCAAAAAAAGAGGCCAGACTTTACAGGAACGATACGTTTTTGTGATTTCATCCGAACGGCCTCAAAAGCAGAAAATGGCAGGCAGAAATCGACAAACAGCAGAGAGGAGAGCAAAACATATATGATTTCAAAGAAAAAATTTGGCACAACGGTAACAGCGTTCGGCGTGGCAGCCGGAATGCTTCTCGGTTCGGCTGCACCGGCGCATGCAGAGGAGACAGCGAAAACGGTGCAGGAAACGCAGAAAGATCAGGCGGATGCACCGGCCATGCAAAGTGAAACGGAAAACGGAAACACAGAAGAAGCCGTTGTTACGGCTGTAGAAACACAGGAAACCGAGACACCAGCAGAAGAACCGTCCGTACCATCTCAGGATGAAAATGCCGCTTCCACAGAGGAGCCAGAAGTACCGGAAACGCCAGAACCGACAGAGGATCCGAATCCAACGGAGACACCGGAAGACCCGAATCCAGGCGAGATGCCGGAGCCATCTCCAAGTGAAACCCCGGAACCAACTCCAGGCGAAACTCCAGAACCGTCGGTAACGCCATCCCCAAGTGAAACGCCGACTCCAGCCCCGTCCGAAACCCCGGAACCAACTGAAACCCCGGTGCCAACCGAGACGCCTGCACCAGCACCGACAGAAACACCGAAAAATGATGAGACACAGGCGGATGACTGGATTCAGACGATTGATTACGGAAAATATATCAGCTCCATGAAAAAAGATCTCCGCGCAGGTTTCGCACAGGTCGACAAAGCGTACGCCTACGCAAAGGTCGATACCAGATTAAACGTCCGCGAAAGCGGTTCCACCAGCGCACGGATCGTGGGAACACTTCCGGCAAAGGCACTCTGCTTTGTGATCGCCGATGCGGATCAGGAGTGGGTTTATATTGAATCGGGCGACGTCCGCGGCTTTGTCCGTACGGATTATCTGCAGCAGGGAAAAGAGGCGCTGGAATATGTAACCGGCACCGGAGAGGATCAGATGAAACTGGCGGATCAGGTGATCGATCCGTCTGAAAATGAAGCCTTTCCCTATAAAAAAGAAACGGTTTATGAAGTAAAAACCTCAACCGGAAACGGTATTATCACATTTGCAAAACAGTTCGTTGGCAGACCATACGTCTGGGGTGGAAACTCCCTGACGGACGGTATTGACTGCTCTCATTTTATATGGCAGATTCTGACCCGTTGTGGTGCGTACGACGGTGAATATACGACCTCCGGCGGATGGCGCAGCCTTGGAACGGAGGTTGCAAGCCTGGATGAGGCATGCGCAGGCGATGTTATTTGCTATAATGGCCATGTGGCGCTGTATGACGGAGAAGGAAAAATCGTAGAAGCGCTGAATGAAAACGCCGGTATCACCTGCGACCGCCCGGTGGACTGTGACACGATTCTGACGATCCGTCGTTTTGCAGCCGACGATGAAATCGGCGGAACGAACGCAGAAAAGATCTGGAATTACTTCCTGATGCACGGATTTACAAAAGAAGGAGCCGCCGGTATTATGGGAAATATTGCAAACGAGGCATCCACAGACCTCAATCCGACACTGCTTGAGTATGGCTCTACCAGCCGCACAAGCCTGAGCGGAGAGCAGTACACGAACCTTGTTGATGCCGGAATCATTTCCCGTGACGAAGTGATCCGAAGTTCCCGTTTTGGCCTTTACAGTGGCGGAAGATATGGATATGGTCTCTGTGGTTTTACAGATCCAACGATCAAAGAGTATCTGTGCCGATATACCATTGATCTTGGAAAGAGCCTTGGAAGCCTGTCCGGCCAGCTCGACAGTCTGATGGCCTACCTTTCCGACTACAATCCGAATCTGCTGGACAGACTGAAAAATGCCGAAGATGTTGACACCGCAGCAACTGCCTTTATGCGTGAATACGAAAAATGCGCAAACCAGAGCACACAGCAGAAACTGCGTACAACAGCAGCAGAACAGATCTACAATGTTATGGAATCGTATGATTCGCCGGTAGATATAGAATAAACGAACAGATGATGAAGACGTGTTAAAGAAAATCCTCCGCAGCAGAAAGATTCTGTGTGGAGGATTTTCTTACAGTAAAATAATTGAATTTATGTATGATTTTTTACTTCCAGCTTTTCAGTTTGTCCGCTTCCGGAGTCTGCAGCAGAATTTCTTTACAGGCCAAAAGAGAAGGACTCACATAATCACAAAATGGAAAAAGCTTTTTTGTATACGGTGTCAGATCCGGGATCATGCAGGAGATGGCACCAGCTGCACGCGCGGCCTTCAGACCATTGATGCTGTCTTCGGCTACCATGCATGCAGCAATCGGAACTTTCAGAAGAGACGCTGCTTTTAAGAAAATTTCCGGATCCGGCTTGCTGTTGATTACCTCATCTCCACAGACCGAAGCATCGATATACTGGTCAATGCCGGACTGTTTCCAGTATCCTTCCGCAACGCGCCGTGTTGTGGAAGTGGCAACCGCAACTTTAATCGAATGTTCCTTCAGCCAGGAAAGAAACTCGTGAAGTCCCGGCTTTTCCGGTACACCATTTCGCTGAATATAATCATTTAGATACGCCGTGCGGATTGCGCGTCCTTCATCGTATGTCACCTGTCCGTGAAACCATTCCTCAAACAGCTTTCTGCTCCGCGGAAGCGCGCTGCCGCGCATCTGTGAAAGATGTTCCTCCGTGAGCGTAAAATTCAGCTCCCGGGCAGCTTTTTGCCAGCCCTCTTTCATTACAATCTCGGTGTCAAACAGGATACCATCCATATCAAATAATACTGCCTTTATCATAAATGCGACCTCCCAGAGAGTAAAAGAAAACAGACGGTTTTCGTTTACTCTGTACTCTGATTTTTTTAAAACTACCTTCAGTATACGAAAAATCCTGAAAAAAGACAAGTGCATGACTGGATCCATGCATATTACAATCACACTTGACTTCAAGTAAGCTTAAAGTGCTATTCTGATAAAAAAGGACAAATTAGGAGGAATAACAGAATGGAAAAGTCAACGGTTTATTTTACCGACTTTCGATGTCCTGTGGGAACGAGTCAGCTTGACAAGCTGAAAAAACTCTGTATCGCTGCTGGCGTCAAAGACATTGATATGGAAGGTAAATTTGTTGCAATCAAAATGCATTTTGGCGAACTGGGAAACATGGCGTTTCTTCGTCCGAATTATGCGAAAGTGGTTGCAGATCTCTGTAAAGAGCAGGGAGGTCTTCCGTTCCTGACAGACTGCAATACGTTATATCCGGGCAGCAGAAAAAATGCCCTGGAGCACCTTGACTGCGCAAATCTGAACGGATTCAATACCATTACCACAGGATGCCAGATTATCATCGGAGATGGACTGCGAGGAACCGATGAAATTGAGGTTCCGGTTGTCAACGGAGAATACTGCAAAACAGCATTGATTGGCCATGCGATCATGGACGCAGATATTTTTATCAGTCTGAGCCATTTCAAAGGCCATGAAGCAACGGGCTTTGGCGGTGCACTGAAAAATATCGGTATGGGATGCGGAAGCCGCGCCGGAAAGATGCAGCAGCATGCCAGTGGAAAACCGGCGATCAATACGGATGTCTGTCGTGGCTGCCACCGCTGTGCAAAAGAATGCGGAAGCGATGCAATTTCCTATGTGGATAAAAAAGCAGTCATTGACTATGACAAATGCAAAGGATGCGGCCGCTGCATCGGTGCCTGCAGTTTTGATGCGGTTTATAATCCAAACAGCAGTGAAAACGAGCTTCTCGACCGGAAAATGGCTGAGTATGCACAGGCTGTCTGTCATGGACGTCCGTGTTTCCATATCTCTCTGGTACAGGATATCAGCCCGAACTGTGACTGCCATGGGGAGAACGATGCTCCGATCCTGCCGGATATCGGAATGTTTGCAAGCTTCGACCCGGTTGCTCTTGACCAGGCGTGTGCCGATGCCTGCCTGAAGGCAACTCCGATCGAAAACAGCCAGCTTGGCGAGCATCTTGCAGAGCCGGGATGGCACTGCCACCACGATCATTTCAAGGATTCCAACCCGAACATTGAATGGCAGGCAACCCTTGACCAGGCAGAGAAAATTGGTCTTGGTACGAGACAGTATGAACTGAAACGTATCAAATAATAATACAAAAAAATGCTTTAGGGCAGATGAACAACAGCGGAAAGCTCCAGCTTCTCGAATGAAAAATCAACGAGAAGCTGGAGCCTTTTAAGGCCAGATTGTATTTTCTTCAGAAATAACAACGGTTTTTTTCATCCATTTGCGTGATCGCCACCGGATCAGATAATTTACACCACGGAACGCCTCATCCATGCCAAAAGCGATCCAGCATCCGAATAATCCGAATCCCATTTTTACACCAAGCAGATAGGAGAAGAATACACTCATCAGCCAGCAGGAGAGAATGGAAACACCCATAGGGAAAACCACATCGCCTGCTCCGCGCAAGGAATTTTCCTCAATGTGATTAAAGCCTCGAAAAATTTCCACGAAAATATCAAAAAACAAAATGGTATGTCCGATCGAAAGGATCGCAGGATCGTCTGTAAAGATCCGCAGCAGCACGGAACCAAAGCAGGCAAGGAGCGTGGATAGGCAGGCATTCAGCAAAATTGTGATTTTTAAATTCTGCAAATTCAGCTGATAAGCCTGTTCGTATTTTCCGGCGCCGGTAAGCCAGCTGATCAGCAACGAGGTCGAAAGACCAAGGGAGAGGCCTAGGACATACACGTAAAAAACAAGTGTGGAAACATAAATTTTGGCGGAAACAGCCTGCACACCGACAAGTGCAATAATGGAGGTTGTCACTACCTGGGATACAGAATAGGAAAGCGTACTGATACCGCCTGGAATTCCGATTTGAAGCACTTTTGGTAAAATCCGGAAACTGCTGCGTATGGACTTATGACGGAAGTCAAGGCCAAGCGGAAGAACCAGGAGCAGCAGAAGCATGGTAAAAGCGGCACAGCCCTCACTGAAGGCATAGGCACAGGCAATCCCTTCTACGCCGTGAAGCGGCAGTTCGACCGGCTGAAAGACGATCAGATAATTTAAAAGGGCATTCAGCGCATTCATTCCAAGGGTAACAAATACCGATATTTTGGGCTTTCCATAGCTTTTAAATATGGCACTGCAGATGGACACGAACGCGGCAAAAAAGGAAACACGAATGCAGATTCTCAGGTAAGAAGAGGCATATGTTAATACCTGGCCGGATAAATTCATCTGCCGCATCAGGGGCATGGAAAAGAACGAAAGTGTAGCACCAAGGAGAACGCTTAACCCGGCACCTGCAAACAGCGCACAGAAAGCAGCATCGGATGCATTTTTTTCCTTTTTGGCACCAAGATTCTGGCTGATTACGATGGACGCACCGGTACTGATTACGGAATAGAAATTCAGAATCATGCCCATAAACTGTCCGGCGGAACCAACGGCAGCAACTGCTTCATCGGAATAAAAGGACAAAGTAAAAGTATTGACGGTGCTCATCAGATTCATCAAAAACATTTCCAGAAACAGGGGAAGAAAAATCTTTGGGAGAGTCATCGTTCCCTGTGGCGTTTCTACTTTGCCCAGATCTGGATTGTAAAAGGATTTCCACATAAAGTCTGTCGTTACTCCTTTCAGAAAATAGTAACAGAATTGGATTTTAGCAGTTCTGAAGAAACCTGCACGGTAACCGGGTGATCTGCAAAAGAGCGGCGGACATAGAAAATCAGTCGTCCATGGTACAACCGGCGGCAGGAAGAAGCATACTCGGTGCAGTCTGCAGCATTTCCGTTTTCAATTCCAAGAAGGACGCCTCCGTCTGTCGTTACCTGAACCATGGAGGAATCTCCGAAGCAGAAAGCACCATCTCTGTCGGCGGCATAAACTTCGAACTGCAGAAGCGGATTTTCCGGTAAAACAGCGGAATTTTCTTTGGACGGCTTCCAGGGTCGGATCTGCAGGGCACAAGGCATAGAAGTCGTTTTCAGCTCATCCTTTGCTTCAAAAGTACAGGAAGCCCCGCCCTTTTGTGCCGCAAGCTTTCCAGAAGCAAGAACCATCAGCGTGCCCGGCTGAAAGGGAACGATCCAGCGAATCGAATCTTCAGTATAGGAAGCCTCCTTTTTGCCGAGACTGATTCCGTTTAAGAATAATTCCGCTTCGGAAAGGTTTGTGTAGCAGCGGACTTCGATATCTTCTCCATCACAGTAATTCCAGCTTTCGAATAATGGCTGCCAGCTTTCTCTCATGGAGTCTGCCCGCTGTGTGGAAAGATGGCACATCGGTTTGGATGACCAGAAGCTCATCCGCCGGTAAAACCCGGATTTTTCAAAGCCAGCCATCGTAAGAAGCCCGGCTTCAGAAGCTCGAAGCGGCCATCCGTGTGCCTCTCCCATATAATCAATGCCTGTCCAGAGAAACTGTCCGCTGATATATTCGTTTTCGGTTACCGCATGCCAGGCAGCAAGATCATGTCCGTTTTCGCTGCCTAAAAATGGGAGCGAAGGAAAATCACAGTGGCTTTCCTCGTATAAATGTTCTTTATAATTGTATCCGGCAACATCGAGGGCATCCAGAAAACCGATCTTTGCAGAGAGCTCCGGAAAAGCGGCAGCCAGTGTAACCGGGCGCGTAGGATCCACTGCGCGTACTTCGTAAGCAAGCATGGAAGCCAGTGCTTTTAATCGCTCTGCATTCGGCCGATCCGGATTGTATACGCGCTCTGCGGCAGGCTTGTTTGCATCATTGTTTCCGGTCATGCTCTGAAACAGAGGATGGCAGTAAGGATCATTTGGATAATCAATTTCATTTCCAATGCTCCAGAGAATTACACTTGGATGATTTCGGTCGCGCAATACCATAGCAGACAGATCTTCTTTCTGGTACTGAGGAAAGTACTTGTAATATCCCTGATGCTTTGGAGGATAAACATTATGACCGGTAGACCATTTGTTTTTTGGCCCTTCCCACTCATCAAATGCTTCATCCATAACAAGAAAGCCCATTTCATCACATAGATCGTACAGTTCCGGCATATGCGGATTATGGCTCATACGGATGGCATTGCAGCCCATTTCTTTGAGCTTTTCAAGGCGGCGTATCCAGATTTCTTTTGTAACGGCGGCACCGAGTGCACCGGCATCGTGGTGAACGCAGACCCCCTTAATTTTCATGGGGATTTCATTCAGAAAGAATCCATAATCGGCATCAAAACGGAAGGTGCGGATACCTACACGGAACTTGTCTGCAAGAAAGGCGGAGTCATCCTTGGCTTTGTGGAGCCATGTTTCGAGTGTATATAAAGATGGATGTTTCGGAGACCACAGTGTTGGCTGTGCTACCGTTCCTTCAGTCTTTAGTTTTGCGGTTTCTCCAGGAAGAAGAGTGGCTCTCTGCTCGGCGAAAAACACCGTGTTTCCATTTTGATCACGCAGATACTGGACCAGTGAAAAAGAGGTTTCCTGATCTTCCATATTACAGATCTCTGTTGTGATAGAAAGATCCGCTGAGATTTTATCTGCCCTGTTTATGGAAAAGCAGGTGCCATATGGTGTAACGTGAAGAAGATCTGTAACAAGGAGCGTTACCTTTCTTGTGATTCCGGAACCGGTAAACCATCGGGAATCTGAAATCTCTGTCCGGTCTACACGGACGCTGATTTCATTGATACCATCTGTACCAAAAACAGCCTGGGATGTTATGTCATAGAAAAAAGGTGTGTATCCATTGGGATGAAAGCCGTGATAATAACTGTTGAACCAGACCTGGCTTTCTTTGTAGACACCGTCAAACAGCAGCACGATGCGTTTTCCACGATACTTCTCAGGCAGGGAAAAGGTTCCACGATACCATCCGATGCCGCCGGCTGCATATCCGGTGCCGCTGGAATAGGATCTGGAAAATGGCATTGCAACAGACCAGTCATGTGGAAGCTCGACAGCTGTCCAGCCAGTATCATCATAGTCTTTTTTCCAGGCATCCGGCTCTTCGCCATAGTGAAATTTCCAGGAATGATGGAGATAAATTGTTTGGGTATTCATAGATTTATAACCTCCTGTTTTTATCATGATATTTCAATTTTTATACGTTCCTATGGTTTTTATTATAAAGAGTTCATCTGAAAAATCCATGGAAAAGAGAGGGATTTTTTGTAAAATAGCGACTTTAGGATTGACTTTTACGTGCAAAAAGTCTATCCTTGAATTTGAAATGAAAAGGGTTTCAAAAAATTGGAATAGAGTAAGAGTTTCAAGAGGGCGATTTATGAAAAAAGAAAAAAACATTTATACTATTGCAAAAGAAGCAGGCGTTTCGCCGGCGACGGTGTCTCGGGTCATGACGAAAAATGCCCGGGTAAGCGAGGAAAAAAGAAAAAAAGTGGAGGAAATCATACAAAAATATGATTATCGCCCCAATGCGCTAGCACAGGGGCTGACAAATGCAAGAACAAAAATCATTGGCATTCTTGCAGCGGATATGATGAATCCCTTTTATGCACAGCTTGTGGACGAATGCGTAAAGGAAATTGGTGCAAGTGGATATGTTCCCATGATATTTTCATCTCAGAGCAGTTATGAAATGGAAGAACAGTATTTGCAGAAGATGTTTGACCTGCGTGTGGATGCAATTATTTTAATGGGAGGAAAATCAGACCAGCTCGTTACAGATTTGGAATATGTGGATTTGCTTGATCGAATCACAGACACTACACCGATTATTACAACTGGAAAAATAGAAGGATCTCTTTGTTATCAGGTATGCATTGATGAAATGGCGAGTGTAGACCTTGCCATGGAGCATCTTTTTTCGCTTGGCCATCGGCATATTGCACTGATCGGCGGGAAAAATCACATCCGGTCAACATATGATAAACGAATGCGGTATCGTATGCTGCTTCGTAAAAATGGAATCACATACAGAGAACGCTATGTAACGGATTCGGATTACAACATCGAAGGGGGGTACCAGTGTATGGAAAAGCTCTTTCAGGAAAATCGTACGATGCCGACTGCCGTAATTGCAATCAATGATTTCAGCGCAATTGGAATTCTTCGGTGTATTGAGGAACATCATTTGTCTGTTCCGCAGGATATATCGCTTGTCAGCTTTGACGGAACCTTTCTGTCAGATATTGTTAACCCGAAGCTTACCAGCGTTTGCTATGATTATGCTTCTTTTGGAAAAATGCTGGCTGCGTCTGCGGTAAAACTTCTTTCAGGAGAAGAGATTCCGAAAATTCAGCAATGTGTGTCGCGTTTAATCGTACGCGAATCCACGATATTGCAATAATATCACATTATCGATTCAGAAGCATGTAATTTCATATAGCCAGATAATTCTTCTCTTTGATTTTAAAAGACCATCAGAGAGAAGAATTTTTTTGCACTAATTTTGGAATGTTTGCAGACATGGTGATATTGATCCTGGAACAGATTTTGGCTTTTGTAAGAGAGATACCGACAGATCAAAATGGCGGTAAATAGCGCGTTTTCAGAAAGAAAAAAAGTGGATATACATAGAGGAATAAAGGGGTGATTTGTCAAATTGTCAACTAATTCAGATGGCTTTAAAAAAAAGAAAGCAAATTATACAAAAAACAAGTTGACAAATCAAAGCGGAAGGAGTATAGTACGAAATATGAAAAGGGTTTCACGAAAGTGCCAATTAAAAAGATATGTGATTTGGAAAGATGTATAAGTTAAGTGCTTTTTAGATGGAATTATCGTTATAATATACAGGAAAAGCAGTAAAAGCAAAGATACATTCATCATGATCACTTTTATTTTTGGAAAAACGTGAAAACGGTTTCATATAAAGGCTGCAAATTATGTGCAGACAAATTTTCACAAACTGCAAAATAGGAGGAACGCAACGTGAAAGGAAAAAGGAACCAAACGACAGCAGCTCTTCCGGCTGTCCCCAGTAAAAAGAATCGAGCATGGAAGACTTTTCGCAACAACAAAACACTTCTTCTGATGTGTTTGCCAGCAGTCATCTTTTTTATCGTGTTTAACTATTGCCCATTGCCGGGCGTATGGATTGCATTCACGAGTTACAATTTTCGGGATGGTATTTTTGGAAGCCCTTTTGTAGGATTATCAAACTTTGAATTTTTGATTTCTTCCGGTGAATTGTGGACTTTAACGAAAAATACAATTTTATACAATCTGGTTTTTATTCTTCTTGGAAATGTTTTTCAGATCGTAATTGCTCTTATGCTGAATGAAATCAGAAGTAAATTTTTTAAAAAGGTATCACAGACAATCATGTTCCTTCCGTATTTTATTTCTGCTGTACTGATTGGGGCGATCGCATTTAATATTCTGAATTATGACACGGGTGCATTAAATGCACTTCTTCGTGAAACGGGTGCTGACCCAATACAGATTTACAGCAAAGCTGGTTTATGGCCCTTCATCATTATTTTCTGTAACATGTGGCAGCAAACAGGTTATGGTTCTGTTGTTTATTTCGCGGCAATCTGCGGTATTGATTCCAGTATGGTAGAAGCAGCAGAGGTAGATGGCGCTACCAGCTGGCAGAGAATTCGTTACATCATTCTTCCTTCCCTGAAAGGAACCTTTATCATTCTGCTTCTGTTTGCGCTTGGCGGAATCATGAAAGGAAACTTTGGTTTGTTCTGGAACCTGACAGGTGGTGCGAATTCACAGTTGTTCCCGACAACTGATATCATTGAAACCTTTGTATACCGTACAATGACGACACAGAATAACTTTGCAACATCTTCTGCCGTAGGTTTGTATCAGTCTATTTTTGGATTTGTTCTGGTTATGTTCAGCAACTGGGTGGTAAAACGACTTGATCCGGACTATGCACTGTTTTAGGAGGAGAAGAAAATGAAAAATCGTAATAAAATCAAACTGGATCCAGGGACGCGAGCTTTACGAATTATCTCCTACGTATTTGTGAGTATTTGGGCGCTCATCTGCTTACTTCCATTTATCCTGGTTATTTCTGCATCTTTCAGTACCGAGAGTATTGTAGCGAAAGAGGGATTTGGGCTTTTACCCAAAGGGTTTACTCTGAGTGCATATGAACTGGTATTTCGTTCACCTAAAATGATTCTTGGCTCATACGGAGTTACCATTGCACTGACGGTATGCGGAACAGTTGTTGGTCTGTTTATCATTGCGATGACCGGTTATGCATTACAAAGAAAGGACTTTCCGTTTCGAAATGCATTGTCATTTTTTATTTACTTTACAACACTGTTTTCCGCCGGTATGGCACCAACCTATATCTGGGTTTCCAGGTACCTGAAATTAAACGGAAGTTATATGGCAGTATTTTTACAGCTGTTAATGTCTCCGTGGCTGATCATTCTGATGAAGAATTTTGCAAAATCGGTACCATATGAAATTACAGAATCCGGAAAAATTGACGGAGCGGGAGACTTTAAAATTTTCGTATCACTGATTTTCCCGATGTTAAAGCCGGCACTTGCAACGGTAGGACTTTTTCTGGCACTGGGATACTGGAATGAATGGTATCTTTCTTCTCTGTATCTGAACAGTTCTGTAACCTATAAACCATTACAGTACTACTTATATCAGATCATCAATACAGCAAATGCACTGAAAAACTCTGTAGCAGGTGCAAATGTCAGTGTGGCAGACCTTCCATCTAACACATTGAAAATGGCAACAGCAGTTGTTGCAACCGGACCGATCATCTTTCTGTATCCGTTTGTACAGAAATACTTTATCTCCGGTATTACAGTAGGCGCGGTCAAAGGCTGACCATGGAAAAAGTATGATGTGAGATTCCCCTGTGTTTTGATGGGGATTCACATAAAATTCCGAAAAAGCAGGAAAAGAAGGAGGACGCTATGAGAAAACGCGTAACAGGTAAAAAGGCAGTAGCACTGGTAATGGCTTCCCTGATGATTGCAAGTATGGCAGGATGCGGAAGCAGTGGGTCCGAAAGCAGCGGATCCGGCAACACAAGCGTAAAGGAAGATGGAAGTATTGATACTTCCAAGCATGAAGTAATTAACATGCTGGTGCTGGGAAACAAACCGACCAATGGCAGACTGGAAGCCATGCTGGACAAACTGAATCCGATTTTGACGGAAAAAGTAAATGCAGAACTCGAGTTTACGTACATAGAATGGACAGACTGGCAGACACAGTATAATCTGAAGCTGTTGAGTGGAGACAGCAGTCTGGATTTGATTTGTACGGCAACGGACTGGCTGTACGGATGGGAAAATACAAAGAAGGGCGCATTTCTTCCACTTTCCGAGGATATGCTGAAAACATATGCGCCAAAGACCTGGGAACAGGTATCCGCAGACGGAGACTGGGATATCTGCAAATATAACGATGAAATTTATTTCATACCGGAAGATCACTATACACAGTATACGAACCATGGTATGTTCTATCGTGGAGACTGGGCAAAAGAAGCAGGTCTGGAAAATGGAAAAATTACAAAATTTGAAGATCTGACGACGTATTTCCAGTATATTAAAGATAATAAGGAAGATGTTATTCCGTGGGATATCGCTGGCAAAAACCAGACGGGAGGTATTCTTGGCGGCTATATTACTTCGAAAAAGGAATATACGGCATTCAATTGCGCCAGTGTTGGTATTTACACAGACTTCTGGGGTGTTATGCAGGACGATCCGACAACCGTTATGTCTCCGTATGTAGAGGATGACAGCCTTTATGATGCGGCAGAGCTGATGAAAGAATGGAATGACATGGGTGTATGGAGAAAAGATGTCCTGAACTTTGACGGAGACACCAGAGAAGAGTTTTATGCCGGAACAACCGGTGCGGATCAGCATCATGCCCAGACCTATTATTCTACGATTGTTCCGAATATGGAGAAGAAACAGCCGGGTTCCGATCCGCAGTTCTATTACTGGGGCGAAGAAAATCAGAACGTACAGCATCCGCTGAAAGAGCATGGTGCATGTGCTATCAGTGCAAACTCCACACATCCGGAACGCGCCCTGATGGTATATGATCTGTTAAGAAATGATGAAGAGTGCTATCGTCTGTTAAACTATGGTATTGAAGGTGAGGATTATATTGTAACAGAAGATGGCAAGCTGGGCAGACCAGATGGATTTGATTCCAGTACAGATGCCCTGGATTCCAATTTCTGGATGGGACGTAATGATGATCTGGAACTGCAGGATGAAAGCTGGTGGGATGGAACCGATGATCTGATCAGTTCGCTGGATAAAATCGGTTATGATTATCCATTTGAAAACCTGATTGTTGATACAACTGCAATTGAGGCAAAGCAGGCAGCACTGGCTAATGTTCTCGCAAAATATATCCCGCAGCTGGCATATGGTCAGGTAGATGATCCGAAGGCAACTGTCGATCAGATGAGAGAAGAACTGAAAGCGGCCGGTTATGACGATGTAAAGGCAGCAATTCAGAAAGATTTAGATGCTTTTGTAGAGGAAAATGGAACACCGGATTTCACAAGAGGTGAATAAAAAAGGTGTTCACTTGACCGTAGAACAAGAAAGGTTAGCGACAAAACCTGGCAGATAATTCTGTGATTTCATGATAAGCAAGATAAGGGAGATACCGGAAAAGACATGATGCCTCTGGTGTCTCCCTTTTGCGAGTCAAATGTTTCCGTTCCGGTCACGGGAAATTTGGCAGACATATTATTTTTAACATAAAAAAGATGGAAATTTCAGAAACAGGAGGAACTATGAAGACGTTTGAAGTAAAAGAAGATTTTTATCTGGACGGAAAGAAAGTAAAAATCATTTCCGGAGGTATGCATTATTTTCGTACTGTGCCGGAATACTGGCGCGACCGACTGGAAAAATTAAAAGCTCTGGGCTGCAATACGGTGGAAACGTATATTCCATGGAATCTTCACGAAAAAGAGAAAGGAAAGTTTGATTTTTCCGGAATTCTGGATATTACCAGATTTGTAAAACTGGCCCAGGAGCTTGGTTTGATGGTGATTCTCCGGCCATCTCCCTATATTTGTGCAGAATGGGAGTTTGGCGGATTGCCATACTGGCTGCTGAAGGAAGACGGCATGCGCCTTCGCTGTTTCTATCCGCCATTTCTACAACATGTGAAAGAATATTATGAAAAATTATTTGAAGTGATCGCACCGCTTCAGATTACACGGGGCGGTTCTGTTATTCTGATGCAGGTGGAAAATGAATATGGATATTTCGGAGATGACAAATCGTATCTGGATTACATGAAACAGCTGATGATTGACTGCGGCTGTGAAGTGCCGATGGTTACATCGGATGGTCCTTGGGGAGATGCTTTTGACTGCGGAAAAGTGGAAGGTGTTTTACAGACCGGAAATTTTGGTTCCAAAGGAAAAGAGCAGTTTGCCGTCATGAAAAAGAAAATCGGCGATAAACCGCTGATGTGTATGGAATTCTGGGTTGGATGGTTTGATAACTGGGGTGTAGAAACGCATCAGACCGGTGATTTAGAAGAACATGCAAAAGATCTGGACGAAATTCTTTCCGAGGGCCATGTGAATATCTACATGTTTGAAGGTGGAACCAATTTTGGTTTTACGAATGGATCCAATTACTATGATGAGCTGACACCGGATGTTACTTCTTATGATTATGATGCACTGCTGACGGAAGACGGTCAGATTACGGCGAAGTATACGGCATTCCAGAATGTAATCCGGAAATATACCGAAATTCCGGAAGTAAAACTTAGTACAGAAATTCGCAGAAAATCATATGGAAAACTTCGTGTCAAAAGAAGCACATCTTTATTCGGAAACAAAGACCGGATTAGTAAAGCGATGGAGAGTGTATACCCGGTGTCAATGGAAAAACTGGATCAGGGATACGGATATATTTTATACGAAAGCCAGTTGAAAGATGAAGGGCCATTGGAAACACTGCGGCTGTGGGGAGCTAACGACAGAGCTAACATTTTTGTGGATGAAATCCCAACTGTTACACTGTATGACAGAGAACTTCTTGATGAAATAAAATGGGAGGAGAATAAACCGGAAGGACAGAAACTTTCTATTTTGATGGAAAATATGGGAAGAGTAAATTTCGGTCCGAATCTCGAAAGACAGAGAAAAGGGATTGATGGAAGCGTACAGGTTAATGGTCATAATCACTATTATTGGAAAGAATATACGCTTCCGATGGAACATCTGGAACATCTTGATTTTACAATTCCATCCGTTCCTGGTACACCGGGATTTTATGAATTTAGCTTCGAAGCAGATGAGACGGGAGATACCTTCCTTGATTTTACCGGATGGGGAAAAGGTTGCATTCTTGTAAATGGATTTAATATTGGAAGATTCTGGGAAATTGGGCCACAGAAACGATTATATATTCCGGGTCCGCTTTTAAAAAAAGGAACGAATACGATTCTGATTTTTGAAACAGAAGGAAAAGTGCCGGGAATCATTACACTCTGCGATGAACCGGATCTTGGCTAAAAGAATGAAGGAAAACATTTATTATCAGTATGACAGCAGTCAACTACCGGAAATTAGCCTGGCAGATACGGCGGTGATTGAACCGCCGTATATTCATAAAAGAAGAATGCCGTTGGAATACATTATTTATCTGGTGCGTCAGGGTGAGATGTTTCTTTTGGAGGATGGTGTACGGTATCATTTAACACCGGGGGATTTTTTAATTCTGGATCCGGATAAAATACATGTGGGGGAAAGAGCAACACATTGTGAATACCATTATATTCATTTCCATCAGAAATCCATAAAAAAAAACAAGATGACAAATGAGCAGACAACTGAGATAATTTTAAGAAAGAGAACGCAGTCCATGCAAAGTGATTCCTGTACCCTTTCCGGACAGGAACGCGTCAGTCTTTCGCTTCTTGCGTTGCCCAAATATATGCATCTTTCCGACACTTCTTCTTATTCTGAAATTCTGCAGAAAATCAATGATGGAATTACCTGTCAGAAAAATCGTATGGAAGGTTATTACAATTTGTGTGCCTGTCAGATTTTGGAGATGATGATTTTGGTTTCCAGACAGTTTGTAACATCGCTTGCCCAGGAAAAAACCGGAGTGGTCGGAAGCTACCGGAAAATATATGATCTTTTGGATTATCTGAATAACTGCTATCGCGAGCCAATTTCCGGAGTATTGATTGAAGAGCAGCTTGGTGGAAACTTTGATTATCTAAATCGGATTTTTCGTCAGACAACAGGAAAAACGATTTTTCAGTACCTGACGGAAGTCAGAATTTCCCATGCCAAGGAGCTTCTTGGTACAACTTCGCTTAAAATTTCGCAGGTCAGCGAAAAAGTCGGATTTTCCGATGAAAGTTATTTCAGTAAAGTCTTTAAAAAAATGACTGGAATGACACCTATGAACTATATGAAAAGCAGATAAGGAGAACAAAATATGGCAGGCTATTTATTTGTACATTTTACCGGAGAACAAAAGGATGGAGAACAGATTTATTTTTCCATCAGCAGGGATGGACTTCACTGGGAGGATCTGAATGACGGACAGCCAGTCTTATATTCTCATCTTGGAATGCAAGGTGTTCGCGATCCGTTTCTGCTGCGTGATCCAAAGCAGAAGAAATTTTATCTGATAGCAACCGATTTACGGATCGAAGCAGGAGAAGGCTGGGATACGGCACAATATCGCGGAAGCCGTGATCTGATTGTCTGGGAATCGAAGGATCTGGTTCACTGGAGTGCGGAGCGTGCCAGTACCATAGGTGTTCCGGGAGCCGGATGCGTCTGGGCACCGGAAGGAATCTATGACTCAAAAAGAGAGCAGTTTCTGGTTTTCTGGGCATCTATGGTAAAACTTTCCGGTGATACGGAAGCCAAACAGCGGATCTATGCATCCTGGACATCTGATTTTCAAAGTTTTTCCGAGCCATTTATTTACATGGAGCGGAAAGAACATGTGATTGATACAACGATGGTAGAATCAGAAGGTGTATACTATCGGATTTCCAAGGATGAGACGAATAAATGTCTGCTGTTGGAGTCCTGTGACTCCCTGACGGGCAATTTTCAGGAGATCCCATCAGAAACACTTTCTTCGCTGTTTGGCGTAGAAGGACCGGAATGTTATCTGCTACCGGATCAGAAGACATGGTGTCTGATTGCGGATCAGTTTGCGGAGGGAAAAGGATATCTTCCTCTTTTAACGGATGATCTTTCTTCGGGAAAATTCCGTATTTTAAAGGAAAAGGAATATGCTCTTGGAAAAACAAAAAAACGCCACGGTGGCGTTCTTGCAGTTACTGACGAGGAGCTTGCCTTGCTGGAACGATTTTTTGATCACAAAAAGCCGGTCGTAGAAGGGCTCTTTGCAGATCCGGATCTTGCCTGTTTTGACGGAACGTATTACCTGTATCCGACAACGGATGGCTTTACCGACTGGTCCGGTACGAAATTTTCTGTTTTTGCATCGAAGGATCTGAGAAAATTTCAGAAGGCTGCTGATATTTTCGACATGGCAGATGGAGATGTTCCGTGGGCGGTAGGAAGTGCCTGGGCGCCATGCATTGCAGAAAAAGATGGAAAGTATTACTACTATTTCTGTGGAAAGCGTGTTGATGGCAAATCCTGCATTGGAGCAGCAGTATCTGATTATCCGGAGGGACCGTTTGTGCCTGCAGCAGAACCCATGATCACCATGGAAATGATGGAAACGTATCAGATCCAGATGAGTCAGACGATTGATCCGTCGATCTATCAGGAAAACGGCGAAACATATCTCCTGTTTGGAAATGGTTATGCGGCCATTGCAAAACTGACACCGGATATGATGCATATTGTTCCGGAGACGATGAAAAATCTGGAAGGACTGTACGATTTCCGTGAGGCGGTTACGGTTCTGAAGCGGGATGAAATTTACCATTTTACCTGGTCCTGTGATGATACAGGAAGTGAAAATTATCATGTAAACTATGGAACGTCCGATTCCCTGTACGGACCGGTTCGGTTTGAAAAGACGATTCTTCAGAAAGATGTGCAAAAAGGTGTTCTTGGAACGGGTCATCACAGCATCTGTAAGGTGCCTGGAAAAGATGCATACTGGATTGCTTACCATCGTTTTGGCACACCGCTTGCGCAGTATCCGGAGGGAAAGGGATTCCACCGGGAAACCTGCGTGGCCCCGCTGGAGTTTGACGAAGCCGGAAAAATGATGGAAGTGATTGTCTAGGTTTACGGAGAAAAAATATATGAACGGAAGAACAGAACAAGAATTGCAGCAGTATCTTTTCTAATATGAAACAGAGCTTTCAAGAGAAGCCGAAACGCTTTCTCTTTTGGATTTCCCTGTTTTGACAGAGGAGCTTTTTTCTCTGTTTGAAAAGACGGGGAACCGGCTGCGGTATGAAGAAGCTTACTTTGGACGCCGGAAATACCTCGTTGCTTTTGCGTTCAATGCATTGTTTGCAAAAGAGAGGGACATTTCTATGGATCTTTCCGGCCTGGAATGGGTTCTGGAGCAGATTTGTGCGGAAACTTGCTGGGCGCTGCCGGCACATGTGAAGCGGAAAAAGGATGAAAAGTGGAAGATTACATTGGATCTTTTTGCGTGCGAGACTGCACAGTCACTTCTGGAAATTGCGTTTCTACTTCGAAACGATCTGCGGCCGGAGTTACTGTGTCGGATCTGGAAGGAAAGCAGCAGGAGAGTGTTGCAGCCGTTTCTTATACAGGAAAACGGTGCATTCTGGTGGGAAACGAGTAAAAGTAACTGGAATGCTGTTTGCTGTGGATCCGTAGGAGCAGCCGCCTGCTATGCATCTGAGCTTTTTCCTGTTCTTTTTCCGAATGCGGAAAGCATCGAGAGTATCAATCAAAACTGTGAACAGATCTTGACGCGCGTGACCCGGGATCTTTCCTGCTTTCTTGCGAGCTTCGGCGAGGACGGCGCCTGCATGGAAGGTCTTGGCTATTGGGAATATGGAATGAGTTATTTTTCCATGTTCGCGGAACTTCTGAAAGAAAAAACGGGCGGGAAAACTGACTTGCTGGATGGAAAAAAGCAGCGGAAAATCATGGAATTTCAGCAGAAATGCTATTTCCCGGGCGGAAATACGTTAAGCTTTTCTGACGGAGACAGCAAAAGCCGTTACCGGATGGGACTTACCTGCCATTTTGCAATGCTGGATCCAAATGTTAAAATCCCGCCGCTGGTACGGGCAATGCATTTTGGGGAAGATCCGTGTTATCGCTGGAATGCCGCATATAGGGACTGGATCTGGACGAAGCAATATCTGAATGTGTTAAAAAGCAGGTCGGACGGTTCCGAGAATGCTGCAGAGGAACGGGTATGTTCCGGCACGTTTACTTATCTGGCGGATGCCGAATGGGCAATTGCAACTGGAAAGCATCAGACCGCATTCGCAATCAAAGGTGGAAACAACGGGGAGCCGCACAATCATAACGATGTCGGCAGCTTTCTGTATTTTATCGGGGAAGAAGAAATTATCAGTGATCTTGGAGCCGGAGAATACACGAAAGCATATTTTGGCCCCGAACGATATTCCGTACTCTGCTGTAGTTCACGTGGCCATAGCGTTCCGATTTTGGATGGAAAGGAACAGTGCAAAGGGGAAACATATCGTGCCGATGCAGTGAATTACTCCGAGACAGGAGAAATTTCGATTTCCTTTGCTGGGGCATATGAGAAAGAAAGCAGGAAAAAACTGATACGGACTGCTGTTTTTTGCAGGGAAACCGGTGAACTTCAGATCAAAGATTGCCTGAAGACCGCTCCTTTGGATAATGGCTTCACGGAAAATCTTGTCACACGGCAGAACGTAAGTCGGGAAAAAGACCGGATTCGAATCGGTGACAGGGGAACTCTGAAAATAGATGGTGTTTCTCCGGAAAAGATTCAAATTATTCCATGCATTCATAGAGATCATCAAGGAAAAATGGAAACTGTGTTTCTGATTCAATGGGAAGCTGACGGAAAAGAAAATATCTGGCGAAGCCGATTTGTACTTTGCCCGGAATAATACAAAAGCTCCTGACGTTGTTAGAAGGAAGATATTCAGTGAGGCTGCATTGCGGTACGAAAACAGAGCAAAAGATTGTGCAAATGAATTTACCATTTGCACAGTCTTTTGCTTTATACGTTGCTGATCATCGAAAGAAATGTCTTATGAATCCTCATATCCGGGTCGAGTTCCGGATGGAAGGAGAAGGCCATCTGGTTTTTGTATTTTACACCGACGATCCGCTCTTCCACAACCGCGAGCACTTCCACGCCGTCCCCCACAGATGCGATATACGGCGCACGGATAAACGTCATCGGCACTGTTCCAATGCCCGCAACCGGTGCTTCTGTGTGGAAGCTGCCCAACTGGCGGCCGTAGGCATTCCGCCTGATGCACATCGGAATCGTGCCGAAATACTGTTCCGGCTGTCCCTTGATCTGTCCTTCGATCTTTTCGGCCAGAAGAATCGCACCGGCACAGGTCGCGAGAACCGGCATACCGTTTTCAATCTGGCTTTTCATGGTATCGAACATGCCAAGCTCCTTTAAGAGCTTTCCCTGAACGGTACTCTCACCGCCCGGCAGTACAAGCGCATCGTAAGGCTCGGAAAGATCACGGGCCTGCCGCAGTTCGATGCATTTCGCGCCAAGCTGCTCTAATACTTTTTCATGTTCTGCAAACGCACCCTGCAGTGCAAGCACTCCAATTTTCATTATTTTCCTCTTTCTGCCATCAGTAAGGCGATTTCCTGCTCATTGATGCCGACCATAGCCTCGCCGAGATCAGCGGAGAGTTCTGCGATCAGTTTCGCATCGGTGTAGTTGGTAACGGCTTTTACGATGGAAGCCGCACGTTTTGCCGGGTTGCCGGATTTGAAGATACCGGAACCAACAAACACACCCTCTGCTCCAAGCTGCATCATCAGTGCTGCATCGGCAGGAGTTGCCACACCGCCGGCTGCAAAGTTGACAACCGGGAGACGGCCGTTGTCATGAACATACTGAACAAGGTCGTACGGAACCTGCAGGACCTTGGCTGCCTCAAACAGCTCATCCTCACGCATGGAGGTCAGTTTCTGGATTTCGCTGTTCATTTTTCTCATATGGCGGACGGCCTGTACGATATCGCCGGTTCCCGGCTCACCTTTGGTACGGATCATGGATGCGCCCTCATTGATCCGGCGGAGTGCCTCACCGAGATCCTTTGCACCGCAGACAAACGGTACTTTGAAGCTTCGTTTGTTGATATGGTAAACATCATCTGCCGGAGAGAGAACCTCACTCTCATCAATGTAGTCGATTTCGATGGCTTCGAGAACCTGTGCCTCTACAAAGTGGCCAATGCGGCATTTTGCCATAACCGGGATGGAAACGGCTTCCTGGATGCCGCGGATCATTTTCGGATCACTCATACGGGAAACGCCGCCGGCTGCACGGATGTCTGCAGGAATCCGCTCCAGTGCCATAACGGCACAGGCACCAGCTTCCTCTGCGATGTGGGCCTGTTCCGGTGTGGTAACATCCATGATCACACCACCTTTTAACATCTGTGCCAGTTCTTTGTTCAGTTTGTATCTCTCATTTGTTGCTGTCATAATAATCTCCTCCCTGCCTGATAAATATCAGGTGATAAATTTTGTTTCTGTTTTGGCTTTACTTTTGTTATGCCTCACAGTATACTGGTAAAGTGACTATAAAAAAATTGCCAAAACAAATATATTCAGTAAGGTCAGATGAGAGGAGAACGGTTGGATGCTGACGTATAATTTTGCGAATATAGGGTCAGATTCCCTGTATGAATATTTATATAAATGTATCAAAAACGACATATTACTGGGAAACATCCGCCCTGGAGAGAAGCTGCCGTCGAAACGGACGTTTGCAAAAAATCTGGGTATCAGCGTCATTACCGTCGAGAATGCCTATGCGCAGCTTGTTGCGGAAGGCTATCTGTACTCCATGCCAAAGCGCGGATTTTATGCGGCTGAGCTGGAAATTGAGGATTCCATGCGGGATGCGGTGCCAAAAGAGATTCTGCAGGTGGCAAACGGGGAGACTTCCTATTTTGCGGATTTTTCCAGCAATCAGACGGACAGCGAAATTTTTCCGTTCACAATTTGGACGCGGACGGTGCGTGCTGTTCTGAATGATAACCGGATCCAGCTGATGATCAATTCCCCGTGCGCCGGGATTTTAAAGCTGCGCAGTGCGATTGCAAAATATCTGCGCGAGTTTCGTGGAATGCAGGTGCTGCCGGAGCAGATTATTGTCGGCGCAGGAACGGAGTATCTGCATAACATTCTGATTCAGCTTCTTGGGAACGATCTTGTTTATGGAGTAGAGGATCCCGGGTATCACAAAATTGCGCGGATTTATGAGAGTATGAAGGTGCGGTACGCGCCAGTGCCGCTCGACCAGGACGGTGTTTCGGTGCAGGAGCTGGAAAAAAGATCGGTTGATATTATTCATACATCCCCGTCCCATCACTTTCCGACTGGGACAGTCATGCCAGTCAGCCGCCGTTATGAACTGCTCGGCTGGGCGGCAAAATCAGAGCATCACTATATCATTGAGGATGATTACGACAGTGAGCTGCGTCTCGGCGGAAAGCCGTTTCCAACGCTGCAGAGCATCGATGTATCGGACAAGGTCATCTATATGAATACGTTTACAAAAACACTTGCTTCTACGGTACGGATCAGCTATATGGTGCTGCCGCAGACACTGGCAGAGAAATTTTACCGCGAGCTGTCGTTTTATTCGTGTACCGTTTCCAACTTTGAGCAGTACACACTGGCAGAGTTTATTGAGAACGGCAGTTTCGAAAAACATATCAACCGGCTGCGGAACTATTATCAGAACAAACGAGATCTGATTTTGCAGGCGCTTGAAAAGAAGCCGCTCGGTGATTACGTAACCATCGAAGAGGAAGAAGCAGGCGTCCATTTCCTGATGCATCTTTGCACCGATCAAAAAGAAGAGGAGATCGTCACGCAGGCGAAATCCCGCGGCGTAAAATTAAAGCCGCTCTCCGGCTATTACGCAGACACAGCGGAGGCGGCAAAGCAGGAAAATACGTATGTCATGAATTATTCCTCCATTGATCCGGCAGCAATGGAGCGGGCAGCGGGAGTGCTGCTTCATATTCTACGGGCGCATATGACGGAAAACACATTTGAGGCAGAGATGAAAAAGAGCCAGGAATAATCATAAATTGATCCACAAAAATAACTGCAGGGAATGAGCTTCTCTGATGCCCAGCAGTTTCTATTACAAACTCATAAAGGAGAAAAGCACATGACGAATCGTGAAATGATGGAGATTGCCATGAGGCAGTCTGCGGAAGATATGGGATGCCGCGTGGAAGATTTCAAGGCGGACAAAAATGTTGTTGTTCCCATAAAATTAGGAAAGAAGGCCCGCAAATATTTGAAAGAGCCTATTACCTGCAATCTGGTTTCCTATGGAAGTAATATCATGGCGGCTTCCATACCGGAGACTATGGATCTGGTATCTGCGTATGTAGACAAATTCGAATTTTACCACTGTTTTGAGACACCAAACATGCATTGGCTGAATGAACGTTTAGCTGAAAAAGGTCACAAAATATGTTTCATGGCAGAATACTATCTGCCGGACATCAGCCGGATACCGACTCTTTCCTGCGCCTATGAGACACGAGTATTGACACAGGAAGATTTTGCGGATTTGTATCTGCCGGAATGGAGCAATGCGCTTTGCGAAGATCGGAAGAATCTGGATGTACTTGGCGTCGGCGCATATGATGGAAGCACGCTGGTGGGACTTGCCGCCTGTTCTGCCGATTGCGACGATATGTGGCAGATTGGTGTGGATGTCTTGCCGGAATACAGACGACAGGGGATTGCCTCTGCACTGACAAGCAGACTTACAAAAGAGATCATAAACAGGGGAAAAGTACCTTTTTACTGTACCGCCTGGTCTAATGTCAGATCTGTAAGAAACGCTGTTAAAAGCGGTTTTATTCCGGCATGGGTAGAAATGACTGCAAAACCGGCAAATATTGTTGATGAGATGAATTTATGAAGGAACCTTTCCTGTCGATTCCCGCTGAATCAGCTGTGCATGCAACAAATATGTACTGATCGGGATGTGATTGAGAAGACTTGACAATGCAAAAAATCCACTTTTTCCGAGCTCCAGCCGATCTTGTCTGATGGTCGTAAGGGGCGGTGACGTACAAGCGGCAATCGGCAGGTCATCAAATCCGATAATGCTGATATCATCAGGAACCTGGAATCCCAGCTGCTGACATTGCGTGAGCGTTGCACTAGCCAGGGTATCCTGGTTGCAAATAATAGCAGTGATTCCATTTTCCAGGAAACGGGGAAGGTGCTTTTCCATACATTCTGACAGATAATAAGAACAGCCGATCGTAGCAGGAGAAGTCTTCAGTCCGTGCTGGTGCATGGAACGGAGAAAGGCAGCATGGCGTGCCTGGAGAACCCGGGCACCGAGGGAACTGCTCAGATAGGCGATCTTCCGGTGTCCAAGTCCGGCAAGATAAGAGACGGCAAGCTCCATTCCCTCCTCATTATCAATACCTACATAAGCGGTGGAAGGATTCCCTACTATATAGTTGTCGAAAAGAACAGCCGGTGTGCGGCTGATTTTAAAGTCCTGAATCCAGGGATCGCTCAGGGAAAAGCCGACTACAAAAGCTCCTATATAATCATGCTCCAGCATGAAAACATCATAATGCTGGCTTCTTTGGGTCTTAATATCAACAGGCACAATTTCAACATCAAATCCGGCCGGTTCTGCCATCTGACGAAAACCCACCAGGATATCATAGGCAAAATGATGCGGTTCCTGATACCGCATATTCTCTTTTTCTATTATAATACAGACTTTTCTTGTCGGTTTCTTATAACGCCGCAGCTTCGTATAACCCAGAGCCACGGCAGTTTCCAAAACCTGTTTCCGTAAAGCTTCGCTGATATCAGGCGCGTCATTGAGCGCTTTGGATACCGTGCTCTTGGAAACTCCCATTTTATCAGCAATATCCTGAATGGTAGTCATAATCGGCAATCCTTTCACAAAACAAAAAATGTAAACTCCCAGCTATCATAGGTGTCAAAAGACCTTTTGATCCCGGTATCATTATATAAAATCATAAGATAAAAAGCAATCAATACCTTGAAAAAGAAATGTTTCGTTAAGTTTTGAAAAAAGAAAGCATCCTGCACAAAAATCATCCTGAAAATTATCTGAATTTTACGAAAGCGCAGGGAAAAATGGAAATTGATTGACGAAGAAATAAAAAAGGCTTATAGTAAAGATACGAAACAATACGAAACAAAAAAAGTGATCGTGTTTCTTACAAGGATGCAAAAACAGCCTTAGAGCTATGCGGGAGGAAAATGAGATGGAATTTAGCGGTGTATACCATAAAACTTCAGAACAGATGAGTTATGCTCTGGATGAGGACAGACTGATTGTCAATATCAAGACAGGATATGACGTAAAACAGGTTTTTATCCATTACGGCGATCCTTACGAAGCCGGAATTTTGGGCGGAAAAGAAAGGTGGATCGGGAAAAGAGAGGAAATCATATATAAAAAACGTCTGCCTTATCAGATCTGGTGGACAACAACGCTTCTTCCGGAATACAAAAGATGCAAATATTATTTCGAGTTGCGGACGGAAAAGGAAGTCTGGTATTATTTTGAGGATGGTTTCCTGACAGAAGAACAGCTCCGGATGGATGGCCGTATGCAGCAGTGCTTTATTGTACCCTGGATGAACCCGGCAGATATCAATCGCACACCGGCATGGGTAAACGAAACGATCTGGTATCAGATTTTCCCGGATCGGTTCTGCAACGGGACACCGGAAAAAAACGGAGATGATATCACACCCTGGAGAAATCACGGAACCGTAACAAACGAAGAAAAATTCGGAGGAAACCTGGAAGGGATCCGTCAGAGATTATCGTATCTGCAGGAACTTGGGATTACCGGTATTTATCTGAATCCGATCATGAAAGCAGAATCCAACCACAAATATGACACGACCGATTATACAAAAATAGATCCGTTTTTTGGCGATGCGGATACAATGAAAGTGCTTTGCAGAGAAGCACATGAAAAAGGAATCCGCATTATGGTAGATGCAGTGTTTAATCATAGTGGAAGAAAATTTGAGCCGTGGATAGATATCCTGGAGCATGGAAAAGAGTCTCGTTATGCGGACTGGTTTATGGTAGAGGACTGGGAACAGGTTCAAAAAAGGGGAGATACCAGAGACCGACGGTTCTATTCCTTTGCATTTACAGACGGGATGCCAAAGCTGAATACAAACAACGAAGAGGTGATACAGTATTTCTGTAAAATCTGTGAGGACTGGGTACGGGAGTTTGATATCGACGGAATTCGTTTCGATGTAGGAAACGAAGTGTCGCACAGGTTCTTAAAGCGGATAAGGGAGCATTTAAAAACGATAAAGCCGGATATTTATCTTCTGGGGGAAATCTGGCATGATGCAAGCCAGTGGCTGCAGGGAGATGAATATGATTCTGTCATGAACTACCCGCTGCTGAGCGGAATCCATGATTTCTTTCTTGATAAAACAATGAAAAAAGAAGAATTTGAATATATGGTAAACCGTTGCTATACCATGTATATGCAGCAAAATAACGATGTACTTTTTAATCTCCTGGATTCCCACGATACCGAGAGGCTGATGAACCGTTTTCACGATCTGGACAAGTTCTACCAGCAGCTTGCAATCCTTTTTACGCTTCCGGGAAGCCCCTGTATTTATTATGGAACGGAGATCGCAATGGAAGGCGCTCATGATCCGGACTGCAGAAGATGTATGCCTTGGAGTGAAATTGAAAGCGAAGAGAATCAGAAAAAAATTGCAACGATGCGGAAACTGATCATGCTTCGAAGAAATGAAAAAGTGTGCAGAAGCCTGCATTTCCATTTTCCGAATGGTTATGAAAATGATCGGTGTGTAGAGTATATTAAACTAGACGAAGAGGGAAATAAAATCGAAGTTCTGCTCAACGCATCGGATGAGGAGATAAAAGTAAAAGGAGACGGGGAAGTACTTTTTGCCCGGGAATTTGATGGAGAGATACTTGGTGTAAATGGAACGTTAATTCGCAGGATGTAAGGGTTTCACCTGTTAGAAATATGTGCAGACAGGCACAAAAAAAGCATGTTTTCTGGAAAAGCCACCGGAAAACATGCTTTTTTGATCTCTTGACTCGCCAAAAACATAAGTAAGGAGCCATTTTTCGAAGGAAAATGAGCGGATTACGAATGTTTTTGAAGATTGCGTGAGTGCAAAGCACATAGCAATCTGGTATCGCAGTGATCAGACGTTTAAAATACCGAACGACTGCAGCAGCAGCGCGGCAAGGAGCACGGGTGCAATAAACTTCACCATGACGATATACAGCCTCTTTCGACCGAACTTATATCCTCCCAGCGTCACCTCATCGATGATGACCTGCGGCTTTACAACCCATCCGATCAGAATACAGGAGAGAAGTGCAACAAGCGGCATCAGAAGGTTATTGCTGATAAAATCCATGACATCCAGGATCTGAGCCGTTGCGCCATTTGGAAGCTTCAGTTCAAAATAAAGCGCATTGTAGCCGAGGCATACGATGATACCGACGAGACATGCATAAACGGTTACAATAACCGTGCTTTTCTTTCTGCTGATGTGAAATTTGTCGATCATACAGGAAACAATGGACTCCATGACCGATACGGAAGATGTAATGGCTGCAAAGGAGACCATAAGAAAGAAAATGGTTCCGATTACGCCGCCTGCTGCTCCCATGGACTGAAAGACCTTCGGCAGGGAGACAAACATCAGACCAGGGCCAGCGGACATACCCTCTGCTCCCATAAAGGTAAATACAGCAGGAACGATCATCAAACCGGCAAGCAGCGCAACAATGGTGTCAAAAATCTCAATCTGATTGATCGATTTCATCAGGTTTGTTTCTTTTTTTACGTAGGAACCGTAGGCAACCATGATACCCATCGCAACGCTGATCGAAAAGAAAAGCTGTCCGAGTGCATCGACAAAGACGGTGAAAAATTTCTGCGGCGTCATTCCCTTAAAATTCGGAACGAGATAAATTTTCATACCCTGCAGTCCCGTACGGACGACACCGTCTGCATCGGTATGGGTCAGGGTCAGAGAAAAAACAGAAATTCCGATGATTAAAATCAGAAGGATCGGCATCAGAATTTTGCTGTAGTTTTCAATTCCCTTATTGACACCACGATATACAACGAATGCGGTAAGAAAAAGATAGATTCCCAACCACACAATCGGCTGCCATGTACCGGTAATATAGCCGGTAAAGTAACCATCCTCGGCAGCAGCAGTGCCATGTCCGGTGAGAAACACAGACAGGTATTTTAATACCCAGCCGCCAATGGAGCAGTAGTAAGGCAGGATGACAACCGGCACGATACTGGCGAGAAGGCCAAGACCGTTCCAGCCCGGGTGAATTTTACCGTAAGCGACAAGCGGACTTTGTCCGGTTTTTCTTCCGATGGCAATATCAGTTGTCAGCAGGGTAAATCCAAAGGTCAGAGCCAGTACGATATAAACTAAAATAAAGGTTCCGCCTCCGTCTTTTGCGGCAAGATAAGGGAAACGCCAGATATTTCCCAGTCCAACCGCGCTTCCTGCAGCAGCAAGCACGAAGCCGATCGATCCGGTAAAGCTGCCGCGCGTATGTTTCTTTTCCATATAAGATACATCTCCTTATTGATAGACTGACTGTTTTTAACAGCCGAATACTTCTATTATAAAGTTCGGACGATACTTCGTCAACCAGAAGATCTATAGATTGACAATTTCGATTAGTTGTACTATCATCTAATTAGTTGTATATGCATCTATTTGAAACAGATCGAGAATGGACAGGAGGAACAGAAAAATGGATCCAACAGAACGGAAAATAACAAAAATAGCGCGGGAAGCCGGGAAATTTACGGTGCAGGCAATGAAAGAAGAAGGCATCGGTACGGCAGAATTTGACTTTATCCATCTGGTGCGCCATCATCCAGGCATCACCCAGACGGAAGTGCGCGAACAGTTAAAGATTGATAAAGGAGCCGCTGCAAGGCGCGCTGCAAGCCTTGAGACAAAGGGATATCTGATCCGGAAACCGAATCCGTGGGACGGCAGAAGCCAGCTTCTGTATGCTACGGAAAAAGCAGAATCCTTGAAAAATTCCAAAGCGGAAATTGAAACATTCTTTTACGAATGGCTGCTTGCAGAGCTTCCGGAAAAAGAGGCAGAGAGCTTCTGCGAAACACTGGACAAGCTGTACTGGAAATCGAAAAAAGAACGGCAGAATCATTTTGCGGAACTTTCAGAAATTTTAAGGGAAAAAACAGATAAAACAATAAAAGCAACAGCAGAAGGAGGCAGCGGCGATGAAGGATGAATCCTTTCGCCCGAACCGGGTACTCTCTTACTTTCAGGAAGAATGGAAAACTCTCTTCTTTGTTGCGGTTTCCGGTCTCATCTATAACCTGGGACTTCTTGCAGGCCCCTGGTTTGAGGGAAAAATGACAGGAAAGCTGGTTGATCTCCTCGGCGGCACAGGAACCTTCCACCAGATGCTGATGCTGGTCACGGCCTATGTCGTGAGTATTGGCATTGTGCAGGTTTCCCGCTATTTCAAACGGTTCTATGTCAGAAGATTTGCCAACAACGTCAACCGGCATATGAAGCAGATTCTTTACGGAACGCTGGTTCGCAAAAGCCGTTTGGAGCTGGAAGCAGAAGGTACCGGAAATGTACTGACGAAGGCCATTCTCGATGTAGACGATTGCGTAGAAGGAATGCGGAAATTTACAACGGAAATCTTTGATACCGGTGTTGCTCTTCTCGCCTATGCGTGTATGCTGCTCTGGTACGACTGGCGCCTGGCGCTGCTCTGCATGATTTTCCCACCCATTTCCTACGTGATTGCCGAAAAGATGAAGGTCATGGTACAGAAAACGGGCGCTGCCTATAAGGTACAGTCGGGTGCATTAAGTGCTGCAACCCTGGAACGTGCGACAAATGCCATCACGTATCGTGTCTTTGGCTGTGAGGAGGACAGAAAGGCCGCTTATGAGGAGAATCTTTCGGCTTACGAATCTGCCGCTGTGCGCGCCAATATCTGGAACACAGCTATGCCGCCGATTTATCGTATGATCTCGATGACGAGCATTCTGTTTATCCTGTATTTTGGAGGCAGGAACGTCCTGCATGAGGGGTGGACACCGTGGAACATCGCCGTATTTACCACGTTTTTGTCCTGCTACACAAAGCTTGCCACCAAATCATCGAGCGCTGCGAAGCTTTTTAATGCGGTACATAAAGCGCAGGTTTCCTGGAAACGAATCAAACCTTTGCTGCAGAATTCCAAAACAGAACCGGAGCTTCCAGCCGCAGCGCCTGCAGAGCTTAACGTCGATCACCTGCATTTTGCCTATCCAAACGGAAAAGAGATCATCCATGACCTGTCGTTTCAGGCGGCTCCTGGCCAGATCATCGGTGTGACGGGACCTGTCGCATGCGGAAAGTCAACGCTTGGAAAGACTTTTCTCTGCGAGTCGCCGTATGAGGGAAGCATCACCTTCGGCGGAAAAGAACTTGAAAAAATGGAAAAAGCAGACCGGAACCGCATGGTCGGTTATCTTGGCCATGACCAGGAGCTGTTCCATGGAAGTGTGGAAGAGAATATCCGTCTCGGGGGAAAAGAGGGCGCAGAGGAGATGATCCGAGTCGTCTGCCTGGAAGATGAAGTGAAAGCAATGGAAAACGGAATCCATACTCTGGTCGGAACGGGCGGTGTCCGCCTCTCCGGTGGTCAGGCGCAGCGCCTTGCCCTTGCGCGAACCCTGTACCACAAACGGCCGGTTCTGGTTCTCGACGATCCGTTTTCGGCACTCGACAAAGAGACGGAGGCACAAATTTTTGTAAATTTAAAGGAGCTGGCAAAAGACTCTATTATAATCCTCATTTCCCATCGCCTCTATCTGTTTGATCAGATGGATCAGGTCATCTGGATGGATGAGCGCCATGCGAAAGTCGGCACACATGAGGAACTCCTTGCAACAGTTCCGTCTTACGCAGAGCTCTGCAGCAATCAGAGGAAGGGAGGCAGCTTTTGATGCAAAAGAAAGAATCTGTATTGCGGGTAATCAAAGAAACCGTTCGAAAACACGGCGTTTTATCAGCCGCACTTTTGGGAGTCGTCTGCGGTGCGGTTATTTTCGCACTGCTCCCGCCTCTTGTGCTGGCACAGCTGATTGACCTTTTGACAAAGAAGCATACCCTCTGGATGGAAGGAATTCTGCTGTATTTCGGACTTCTTGCTCTGACGGGTCTTCTGGAGTCGGCACGAGAGAGTCTTCTGACGGTATTCGGCCAGAAAATTACACATGCACTCCGAAGCAGTCTGATGGAAAAGTTCGGACGCCTTTCCACCAACGAGCTGAACCGCCAGGAGCCGGGCGCTCTCGTATCAAGATTTGTCGGTGACGTCGACACAGTGGAAAACCTGTTTACCTCCGGGATCATCAGTATGTTTGCTGATGCGTGCAAAATCTTAAGCATTCTTGCCGTCATCTGGGTGACTAATCGTGGACTTACGATTGTTCTGATTATTTTACTCCCTGTTCTGTTCCTCTTTACCCGTTACATCCAGAAAAACATGCTGGCCTCCCAGATTGCCAATCGCCGTGCAGTCAGCCGTGCTTCGGGTCACGTTCCGGAGACGCTGCACAACATCCGTACCATCCACTGTCTGCAGAAAGAGACGTATATGGAGCAGCAGTATGCGCACTATATTGATGACAGCTACAGCGCAATGGAGAAGACCAATTTTTACGATGCCGTCTATTCTCCGGTCATCCTGATTTTAAATGCCATTGTTGTTGCTGTTGTCATGCTGCTTTCGGCCTCCGGCAATTCGACCGTTTTAAAGCTGTTCGGCATGTCCGCCGGAACCGCCGTTGCTGTTATAAACTATATTTCCCAGATCTTTGCTCCGGTCGAAAGTCTTGGTATGGAAATCCAGACAATTCAGTCTGCGTTTGCCGGTATGGAAAGAATCAATGAATTTTACAGCCTGGAAGAGAAGAAAGAGCCGGCTGCGCTGACTGAAAATACAGATTACGGCATAGCGGCTGAGCTAAAAAATGTGACGTTTGGATATGACGAAAGCCAGGTCATCTTAAACGATGTAAGTCTGCAGATCAAAAAAGGCGAGCAGGTAACACTTTTGGGACGAACGGGTGCCGGAAAGAGTACTATTTTCAAACTGCTGCTCGGTTTATATGAGCCACAGAAAGGAATGGTTCTGATTTGGGGCGTTCCATCTGTCGATCTGCCGGATGCGAAGAAACGAAAGGTTTTCGGCTATGTGGAGCAGTCGTTCCACATGGTGCCGGGATCGGTAAAAGACCAGATTACTTTGTATGATGCAAAGATTTCGGATACAGATGTAAAAAAAGCAGCAGAGCTGACCGGACTTGCAAAGACCATCGAGGCGCTTCCGGACCAATATGATACGATCTGTACACAGGATCTCTTCTCACAGGGTCAGTGGCAGCTCCTCTCGATTGCCCGTGTAGCCGCAGCGGAGCCTGAAATTCTGCTCCTCGATGAGATTACCGCAAACCTTGATGCAGAGACGGAAAAAATGGTATTAAATGCATTGCAAAGGGTTTCCAAAAACCGTACCGTAATTTCCATTTCCCACCGAACTATGGCAGAAACGGGACGCGTGATTCCAATTTCATAATTTCTTTTCGTTCATTAAATTTTTGAAACAAAGCGTGCCGGATGCATTCTGACAAAAAAAGATGCGCCGACACGCTTTCTTTGTCCCGCCAGGCAGAACAAAATAGAGCGGAGGAGCGAGTTTCAATTGACACAAAAAAGGGGAGCAAGTACAATAAAAGTAACGAAAAGAGAGGAGGCGGTATTCAGTTGAAAAAGAGAAAATGGAAATTCCGCATCGCAGGCGGCGCTGTCACGCTGCTGGGCATCTATCTGATGGCGGTCGGCTACGGAGAGACGATCACACTCACCATCGCCACGGTTGTCCTGATTTTCGGCATTGCCATCTGGTCCATGGCAACCCCGGAGAACTACAATTCCATGACGGATATGATTGCCATGATCTCCATGGAGAAGCCGCGGAAAATCGAAGAATTTTATGAGGCTTACAAGAACGTCGATACACCGTTCGGTTCTGCATGGCTTGCAAAATTCTACACGATGCGGCAGAAAGCACTCGTTTTCGGACCGGACGCCAAGGGAGAATATCTCTACTTCTGGCTGACCAAAGACGGTCATGTCGGTTATTTGGGATATTCCTTCATCGAAGGCTTTATCAAAAAGAAACTCACCACACCCGTGTATCCGATTCATGAAGATGTTGCAGAGAACCTCGCAGACCATCTAAGCTACCATTCCGATCTGATGATGTTCCAGAGCGAATTAAAAGCGAATCTGGAGCATTTCGTCAAAACTGGAACGGTACAGCCGTTTCAGAAGATTTCGGCGTCCCAGATTTACACTTTCACGGAGGATTACCGCCTGACGGGCCAGCATTTCGATCTGGAGGATACAGACGGAAACCTGGTTTACGAGATCGACAGCACCGTGCCGCTGAAAACATTTTATATCTACGATGCGATGCACACCGAAATCTTCCGTATGACGAAGGAACTGCTCCACGCGCTGCCGACGTACCGTTTTTATCTGTACGGCGAGCCGTATGGTGTGTTGAAAAAGCAGTTTGCACTCGTACGGGATCAGTTCTCGATGGAACTGCCGGAGGGAAAACTGGAACTCCGGGAATACGCCGGCTCCATCGGCCACAATTACTCGGTAAAACTGAACGGAACTATGATCGGCGCCATCGTCGACAATATGGATCTTACCGTCGGAAACATCATGTTCGACAATGCGTTTCTGATTGTCTACGATGCAAAATATCTGCCGCAGCTGACCGCACTCGCTGTGATGGCGGCAAGAGAACTGGCACGCGACAAAGACGGCGGTCTTTCCAATCGGTCCTGACAAAAGAAAGAGAGGGGAATCTATGAGAAAAACGACAAAATTGTTTTTGGGTTTTACAGCAGGACTTCTGCTTCTGTGCGGCTGCTCGGCGGCAGAAGAAAAGTTAGGGTATGAAAACGCGGATGTGGCAAAAGAAGCCCTTGCATCGGCTTCGTCCGTCCGCATGCGCTGTGATCTGGATAACGTTGACGCTTCGGGAAACATTTATGCGGATGAAAAGGCTGCCGCGTATATGAAAAACAGCGGTCTCTTTGATCAGACCTGGACGATCTCTATTTCCGGCGAAGAATGGTTCCATATGAAAATTGTGACGGACGAAGAAATCAATAAGATGACAAAATCCGCTACTACCTATGCATTCTATGATCCGGACAACAACCTGCTTGGCTATGCACAGGAGCGCGTGACGACACCGGATCAGATGCCGGAAGCGTATTACATTATTTTTCTCGATGCAGATCTGAACGAAAAACCATATTACGCATCAGAGGATGGACATACCATTTATACAGAGGGCGGAACGGTGATCGGTTCTGCGAAAAAAGAGATGGACTGGTCCGGTTCACAGTGCAATCTCTATGTGAACCTGGAGGATAACGGTACGCAGGTGATGGATTTCCAGGATAAATACGCCTTGCTCGATATGATGTACGATGAGGCAAATGAGTATTACAAAGATAACAAGTAAGGCGGAGGAAAAAGGCAGTTGAAAAAGAGAATATATACAGCCGCTGGTCTTTTTCTTGCCGCCGCTCTGGTGCTTGGCGGCTGCGGAAAAGAAAGAGTGCCGGAATCTGAGTTTGCAACTGCGGATGAGGCAAAAGAGGCGCTTACATCGGCAGAAACCATAGAAATCTACTTTGACCTGTATGGAAGTAAACGAAAGACGAAGATTGTGGCAGACGGAAAAGTGGCGGGCTATCTTCAGAAGAATACGGTCTATATCAACGAGGAGGAGTGGTTTTCGATTGACTATGTGGAGGATGAGCCCATCAATGACAGAGAAGGCTCCGGCACGACGTACGGCTATTACGACGCATCCGGTACGTGTCTTGGCTATGCGCAGGAGCAGTATGTGGATACCTCCTATGGAAAAGATACAAGACTGATTTTCCTTGATGTAGATGAAACGCCGCTCGATTACCAGAGTTCGAGAAGCGGCAGGATTCTGTATGATGAAAATGACGAGGAGATCGGCAGCGGAAAGATCGGGCGATCAGGGGTCAGTCTTCTTGACCAGTGGTACACGAATCTTTACTGTGCCGTCTTTAAGACCGAGACGGACGGCACGCGGCAGATTGATTTCATGGACCGGATGGCGATGCTGTGGCGTCTGGAGCGCGATTACCGCTCAATTGACGACAATCCTGTCAACACCGGCGTGCAGATTTATGAAACGGTTGCCGTTGTTTTTGTGCTGATCCTGTTGATTGGTTCGTCTTTCTCAAAATGGAGACAAAAAAAGAAAAATTAAAGGGAATGCTCGCTTCCTGGACGGCTGGTTTTGAGAAAAAACCACTGACAGGAAGGGGGCATTTTATACGCTTGTGAATCTTGCACAATTTCTGGTTTCATGCTAAAATTGTGCAGGTATGACGTTTGTTATACTTCTTATATTTATTCTTGAGAAAAGGTATGAAATACAAATGAACGATACAGAAACAAAAAACACAGCGGTAAAAGCGCCGGCACTGATGTCCACGCGGCCTGTGACAGCACAGGATGCGCTGGATCAGTGTGAGAAGCTTTCGCCTATGATGGTACATTATTGCCAGACGAAGACGGGCTTGACTGACCCGGCTAATACCATTTTGTTTTACCGCTTAGGTGATTTCTACGAAATGTTCTTCGAAGATGCCACCCTGGTATCCAAAGAACTTGAGCTTACGCTGACCGGAAAGGACTGCGGCATGGAGGAGCGCGCTCCGATGTGCGGTATCCCGTATCACGCTGCAGAAGGGTATATCAACCGTCTTGTAGAGAACGGCCATAAGGTTGCGATCTGCGAGCAGATGGAGGACCCAAAGCAGGCAAAGGGCATGGTAAAGCGCGAAGTCATCCGCGTTGTCACACCGGGTACGACGCTGATCCCGCAGGGACTTGATGAGACGAAGAACAACTACATCATGTCGATCGTCTGCATGGAGGGATGCTTCGGTATCTCTACGGCAGATATCTCCACCGGCCAGTGCCTCGTCACGGAAATGGACAAGCCTCGCCGCCTTGTGGATGAGATCACGAAGTTTATGCCGGCGGAAATCATCTGCAATCAGTCGTTCCTGCTCTGCGGGATCGATGTGGAGGATCTCCGGACCCGCCTTCATATCTGCGTGAATGCATTGGAAGACTGGTATTTCGACGATGATATCTGCCGCCGTACGCTGCAGGAACAGTTCCATGCTGCTACGATGGAAGGCCTTGGCATCGCCGATTACAACTGCGGAACAATTGCAGCCGGTGCGCTGTTCCAGTATCTGCACGAGACACAGAAATCGGATCTGTCTCACATGAACTCGATTACACCGTATGTGACGGACAAATATATGCTGATCGACAGCTCCAGCCGCCGGAATCTGGAACTGGTGGAAACGCTGCGGGAGAAGCAGAAACGCGGCTCCCTCCTCTGGGTTCTCGACAAAACCCGCACGGCGATGGGCGCGCGTCTTCTGCGAAGCTACGTGGAGCAGCCATTGATCGACGAGGATGAAATCAATGCAAGACTCGATGCTGTAGAGGCTCTAACGGGGCAGGCGATGCTCCGCGAGGAAATCCGTGAATACCTCCGTCCGGTTTATGACCTTGAGCGTCTCGTCGGAAGAATCAGCTACCAGTCCGCGAATCCGCGTGACCTGATCGCCTTTAAATCGTCGCTGCAGATGCTGCCTTACATCAAGCAGCTCTTAAACTCGTTTGACGGCGGCGCTTTGGCGCAGATTCAGGAGGATCTCGACCCGCTGGAAGACCTCTATCAGCTTGTCGATGCGGCAATCGTGGATGATCCACCGTATCTGATGCGCGACGGCGGTATGATCAAAGACGGCTACAACGAGATGGTCGATAATTACCGCCATGCAAAGACAGAAGGAAAGCAGTGGCTGAGTGAACTTGAGGCGAGTGAGCGGGAGAAAACCGGTATCAAAAACATGAAGGTCAAGTACAACAAGGTATTTGGCTATTATCTGGAAGTTACGAACTCGTTTAAAGACCTTGTACCGGATTACTATACCAGAAAACAGACGCTGACGAACGCCGAGCGCTACATCACACCGCGTCTGAAGGAGTTGGAAGATACGATTCTTGGCGCAGAGGACAAGCTGTACGCTCTGGAATATGATCTTTTCTGTACGGTGCGCGATACGGTTGCCGGTGAGGCGGAGCGGATTCAGCGCACGGCGCAGGCTCTGGCACGGCTCGATGTGTATGCATCACTTTCCTACGTTGCCGAGCACAATCACTATGTGCGTCCGAAGCTGAACAGCCGAGGAAAGATTGATATCAAGGATGGCCGTCACCCAGTGGTCGAGAAGATGATTCCAAACGATATGTTTATCGCAAACGATACCCTGCTTGACAACGGTGACCACCGCGTTTCCGTCATCACCGGACCGAACATGGCCGGTAAATCGACGTATATGCGCCAGACGGCCCTCATTGTGCTGATGGCACAGATCGGTTCGTTTGTTCCGGCTTCGAAGGCAAACATCGGTATTGTGGACCGGATCTTTACCCGTGTCGGCGCATCCGATGACCTGGCAAGCGGCCAGAGTACGTTTATGGTTGAGATGACGGAGGTGGCGAATATTCTTCGGAATGCAACCTCGAACAGTCTGCTGATTCTCGATGAGATCGGAAGAGGAACGAGTACGTTCGACGGTCTTTCGATCGCCTGGGCGGTGATTGAGCATGTGGCGAATCCGAAGCTGCTCGGCGCAAAGACACTGTTCGCTACGCATTACCATGAGCTGACTGAGCTTGAAGGAAAGCTTCCGGGCGTGCACAACTACTGTATTGCCGTCAAGGAAAAGGGCGACGATATCGTATTCCTGCGTAAAATTGTACAGGGCGGCGCAGATAAGAGCTACGGTATCCAGGTAGCGCGTCTTGCGGGAGTGCCGGAGTCAGTGCTCTCCCGGGCGCAGGAGCTGGTGGAGCAGCTGAGCGATGCCGATATCACTGCTGCGGTCAAGGATCTGACCATGCAGAAGAAACCGAAGGCAAAGCCGGTTCACTACGACGAGGTCGATATGGCACAGATGTCGCTGTTCGATACGGTGCAGGACGATGATATCATCAAAGAGCTCTCGGAGCTTGATATCTCGAATATGACACCGATGGATGCTTTAAATACCCTGTACCGTTTCCAGGGAAAGGTGAAAAACCGCTGGAAATAGGGGAATACTGGATCAGAACATAAGTTAGAATCAATCCGAAACAGAAAGGAACAACATGGCTACCATAGCAGTACTGGATCAGAATACGATCGATAAAATTGCGGCCGGTGAGGTCGTGGAACGGCCGGCTTCCGTGGTAAAGGAGCTGGTGGAAAATGCAATGGACGCCGGTGCGACGGCGATCACCGTGGAAATCCGCGACGGCGGTATCTCGCTGGTGCGGATCACGGACAATGGAAGCGGCATTCCGGCCGAACAGGTGCCGCTCGCTTTTCTGCGCCACGCGACGAGCAAGATCCGTTCCGTGGAAGAACTCGTGCAGATTGCATCTCTTGGCTTCCGCGGCGAGGCGCTCTCGAGTATCTCGGCGGTTGCGCAGATCGAGATGATTACGAAAACGCCGGATGCGCTGACGGGAACGCGGTATGTGATTGAGGGCGGCGCGGAGAAGGCCAATGAGGAGGTCGGTGCCCCGACCGGAACAACCTTTCTGGTCCGGAATCTTTTTTACAACACGCCGGCTCGTCAGAAATTCTTAAAAACGCCGGTTACGGAGGCGAATGCGGTGACTTCCGTTGTGGAGCAGCTTGCGCTGTCGCATCCGGGGATTTCGTTTAAATATATGGTGAATTCACAGGTGAAGCTCCATACGAGCGGCAACCGGAATTTAAAAGAACTGGTCTATAATATTTACGGCCGCGACATTGCGCGGGAGCTGATCGAGATTCACTCGGAAAGCCCGCTGATGACGATCGACGGCTTTATCGGAAAACCGGTGATCTCGAGGGGAAACCGGAATTTTGAAAATTATTACGTGAATGGACGGTATGTGCGGAGCAAGCTGCTCGCCCGTGCGATTGAGGACGGATATCAAACATCGATGATGCAGCATAAATATCCGTTTACGCTGTTCTATGTCCAGATGGATGGAGAGGCGGTGGATGTCAATGTGCATCCGACGAAGATGGAACTTCGTTTTTCTCATCAGGAGGAGATTTACCGTCAGATGCGCGATATGATCTCAGGTGCGCTGAATCACAGGGAGCAGATTGTGAATGTTTCGCTTTCTTCCGACAGGGAACGGAAAGCAGAGGAAAAAGCGGCACGGAAAGAACAGATTGTTGTTCCGGAACCGTTCGAGCAGAAACGGCAGGTAAAAGAAGGCTTTGCACGGCAGTCCCTTCCGGTGGAGCCGGTTTCCAGCCAGAGCAGAAGAATGCCAATTTTCCCGGAGGTGGAACGAAATGGATACCGCGCAGCGAAAACGTATGTGCCGGTTCAGCAGATGACGGGAATGACGCGGGAAGAGGAAGAACTGTTTGAGCCGGGTGCAGGAAACGTGCCAAAGACGGCAGACCTCTCAAACGCGGACGCAATACAGCATCAGCAGGAGCCAGATGCAGCTCCAACGGTATCTTCCATGCCGGAAGAATCCTCATCTGCATCTGCTTCGCCTGAGCCAGAAGGCCAGATGCAGCTCTTTGATGAGCAGTTTCTTACCCCGGAGGCAGAGAAATCGCACCGCATCATCGGCCAGGTTTTCGATACGTACTGGCTGATTCAGTACGGCGAGAATCTCTACATCATCGATCAGCATGCCGCGCACGAAAAGGTACTGTTCGAGCGGATGATGAAAAATTACCGGGAAAAGAACGTCACCTCCCAGATGGTGAGTCCTCCGCTGATCGTCTCCTTAACGCCGCAGGAAGCAGATCTTGTGACCCGTTACATGGACGTTTTCCAGTCCTTCGGCTACGAAATTTCCCCGTTCGGCGGAAAAGACTATGCGATCAACGCCGTGCCGCACAACCTGTACGGTATTGCGACGGAGGAGCTGTTTATCGAGATTCTCGACAATCTTGAGGAGGTCCGCGAAAAGCCGCTGGAGATTTTAAAAGACCGTCTGGCGACGATGTCGTGCAAGGCCGCCGTAAAGGGCAACAATCATCTTTCCTATGCAGAGGCGGAGCAGCTCATTGCCGAGCTTTTGACGCTCGAAGATCCGTATCACTGCCCGCACGGCCGGCCGACGATCATTTCCCTCTCGAAACGGGAACTGGAAAAGAAATTTAAGAGAATTGTGTAGGTGATTTTTTTGAAAAAACCTTTGATTATCCTGACCGGTCCGACCGCTGTCGGTAAGACGAAGCTGTCGATTTCGCTTGCCCAAGCGGTGAATGGGGCCATTATCTCCGCGGATTCCATGCAGGTCTACCGCCATATGGATATCGGATCTGCCAAAATCCGCCCGGAGGAGATGTGCGGCGTTCCGCATTATCTGATCGATGTGCTCGATCCTTCCGAAGAGTTTCACGTCGTGAAGTTTGTGGAACTGGCGCATGAAGCGATGGAAAAAATATACGCCGCCGGACAGATTCCGATCGTGACGGGCGGCACCGGCTTTTATATCCAGGCGCTTTTAAAAGAAGTTGATTTTACGGAATCGCACGGTGAACTGCCGATCCGGAAACAGCTGGAAGAAAAAGCAGCAACGGAGGAAGGCGCGGCAGAACTGTACCGGGAACTTTCCGAGGTTGATCCTGCTTCCGCGGAGACGATTCACCCGAATAATGTAAAACGTGTAATCCGGGCGCTGGAATATTATCACGAGACAGGACAGAAGATTTCGGAGCACAACGAGGAGCAGAAGCAGAAGGAATCTCCGTACTGTTCTGCTTATTTTGTGCTGAACGACGAACGTTCGATTCTGTATGACCGCATTGACAGGCGCGTCGATCAGATGATCTGCGACGGACTGGTTGATGAAGTTTTCCGTTTGAAAGAAATGGGATACACAAGAGATCTTGTCTCCATGCAGGGACTGGGCTACAAAGAACTGTTCCCGTATCTTGCGGGCGAATGCACGCTGGAGGAGGCCGTCTATATCATCAAGCGGGACACCCGTCATTTTGCCAAACGGCAGCTGACCTGGTTCCGACGGGAAAAGGATGTGATCTGGCTGAACAAGCCGGATTTTGACTACGACGAAGAAAAAATATTATCATATATGCTGGATCGCTGGAACGAAATCGTTTCGGCCGATGCAAAGGAAGAAGGAGAACAATCATGTTGACAGAAAAAGCTGCTATGTACAGCACACTTGGCATTTCCAAAGAGGTTTTCGCATTTGGAACGAAAATTGAGGAAGAATTAAAAGAGCGTTTTGCAAAAATTGATGAAATCGCAGAATACAACCAGTTAAAGGTCATCCACGCCATGCAGGCAAGCAAGGTCAGCGAGGCATGCTTATATGGAACCACAGGATACGGATACAATGACCTGGGACGTGATACGCTGGAGCAGGTCTATGCAACGTGCTTCGGCACTGAGGATGCACTGGTACGCCCGCAGATCGCCTGCGGAACCCATGCGCTTGCAACGGCGCTTTCCGGAAATCTCCGCCCGGGCGACGAACTGCTTTCTCCTGTTGGAAAACCGTACGACACCCTTGAGGAAGTGATCGGCATCCGCCCGTCCGTCGGATCTCTTGCGGAATATGGCGTAACTTACCGCCAGGTAGATTTAAAAGAGGACGGCTCTTTCGATTACGAAGGAATCAAAAATGCCATCAACAAAAAGACAAAGATGGTGACGATTCAGAGGTCGAAAGGATATCAGACCAGACCGACGCTTTCTGTTACCCGCATCGGTGAACTGATTGCATTTATTAAAAATATCAAACCAGATGTCATCTGTATGGTCGATAACTGCTACGGCGAGTTCGTGGAGACGATCGAACCGACCAATGTCGGTGCAGATCTGATGGTCGGATCCCTGATCAAAAACCCGGGCGGCGGACTGGCTCCGGCCGGCGGTTACATTGTTGGAAAGAAAAAGTACGTGGAAAATGCAGCATACCGTCTGCTCTCCCCGGGACTTGGAAAAGAGGTTGGCGCAACACTCGGTGTGAACGGTTCCTTCTACCAGGGATTCTTCCTGGCACCGACCGTTACCGCAGCGGCATTAAAAGGTGCTGTCTTTGCTGCAAATGTTTATGAGAAACTGGGATTTGCCGTTGTTCCAAACGGAACCGAGAGCCGTCACGACATCATTCAGGCGGTAACCTTTGGAAAACCGGAAGGCGTCATCGCATTCTGCCAGGGTATCCAGGCAGCTGCCCCGGTCGACAGCTTCGTTTCCCCGGAACCTTGGGATATGCCAGGTTACGACAGCCCAGTTATCATGGCAGCTGGCGCTTTCGTGCAGGGCTCTTCCATTGAACTTTCTGCCGATGGCCCGATCAAACCGCCGTACGCTGTCTATTTTCAGGGTGGGCTTACGTGGCAGCACGCAAAATTCGGTATTCTGATGAGTCTTCAGAAACTCGTCGATGCCGGTATGGTGACATTATAATGGCAAAAAATGTGGTAATTATCGGCGGCGGCGCGAGCGGACTGATGGCGGCAATTTGGGCCTCACGTCTCGGTGCCGCGGTCACCGTTCTGGAAAAGAACGATAAACCGGGCAGAAAGCTTCTTGCGACCGGAAACGGACGGTGTAATTTTACCAATCGTTATCAGGATGCATCGTGCTACCGCACGGGAAATCAGGAGCGTGCATCACGGGTTCTCGAACAGTTTACCGAACAGGACACCGAACAGTTTTTTGAACAGCTCGGCATCCGCATCCGGAGCCGTGAAGGCTGGCTTTATCCGGCCAGCGAGCAGGCACAGTCCGTTCTTGAGCTGCTGATTTTGGAAGCCAGATTCCGAAAGGTAAAAATCAAGACACGGGAAACGGCTGTTGCAGTGGAAAAAGCCGAAAATGGTTATCTGGTGCGCACCGAAGGATGGCAGTACCCGGCTGACAGCGTCATCATCTGCTGCGGAAGCTGTGCTTCCCAGATCGCCGGTTCCGACGGAGATACACTTCGATTTGCCGATCAGCTTCAGCTCGCTTCGATTCCGTTTTTCCCGGCCCTCTGCCCGCTCCGCTGCAAAGGAAACCAGTTTTCCTCCTGGGCGGGTGTTCGGGTGCGCGCGAAGATTACGCTTCTGGTTGAAAATCAGGAGATTCTGACGGAACAGGGAGAGCTGCAGCTTACCGACTACGGTGTCTCCGGCATCCCGGTATTCCAGATTTCCCGGTTCGCTGTGCGCGCCTGCATGCAGAAAAAACGCGTTGAACTTCTCGTAGACTTCTTTCCGGAACTGACGGAATCGGAGCTTACTGCAGAACTTGTCAGACGGCAGGAAATCTGCCCGTATAAAGCGCCAAAAGAGCTTCTGATCGGTCTTCTTCCAGAAAAACTCATTCCGGTTCTGATCGGAAAGAAAAAGACTCCGGAAGAAATGGCAGGCGCCATCAAATCATATCGTTTACAGATCACCGGCCAGACCGACTTTGGAAAAGCCCAGGTGTGTGCGGGCGGCATCACGCTCGACCAGCTTACGGATTCTCTGGAATCGGTACAGCACCCTGGTATTTTCTTTGCGGGAGAAGCCCTGGACGTCGACGGCGTCTGCGGCGGCTACAATCTCCAGTGGGCCTGGTCCAGCGGAAGTGCAGCCGGAAGAGCTGCAGCAGGAGAACATGCATGATTCGGATACAGCAATTAAAGCTTCCAGTCACCCACACACAGGAGGAACTGGAACAGAAAATAAGAAAAACACTGAAAATCGGAAAACACGATCTGCAGGAAATTGAGCTCTTACGCCGCTCAATTGATGCCAGAAAGAAATCCGAATTAAAATACGTTTATCAGCTTGATGTAAAAGTAAAAGATGAGAATGCCGTACTGCGGAAGGCGAAAAATAACCAGATCGTAAAAGCGGAGAAAAAGCCACATGTGTTCCCAAAATCTGGAGAACAGACTCTTGTTCACCGGCCGGTTATTATCGGAAGCGGTCCGGCAGGACTTTTTTGTGCCTATGTTCTCGCAAAGCATGGCTACCGTCCGCTCGTTCTGGAGCGCGGCGAATCTGCAGAACAGAGAAAGAAAAGTGTCGATGCGTTCTGGAAAACCGGCGTTCTGAACCCGGAATCGAACGTACAGTTCGGAGAGGGCGGCGCCGGTACGTTTTCGGATGGAAAATTAAACACTTCGGTGAAGGATCCATCCGGCAGAAACCGTGAGGTACTCCGGATCTTCACGGAATGCGGGGCACCGGAAGAAATTCTGTACGATCAGAAACCGCACCTTGGCACCGATCAGCTCATCGGAATTGTGACAACAATGCGGAAAAAGATCGAGGCATGGGGCGGAGAAGTCCGTTTCGGAGCAAAAGTGACGGACTTTGGGATTGAAAACGGCAGACTCACTTCTGTAACCGTCAATGAAACCGAGAAGATTGCCGCGGAGACTGCAGTCCTTGCGATCGGCCACTCTGCACGCGATACCTTCTTTAAACTCTGCGAAAATAAGATCTCCATGGAAGCAAAATCCTTCGCTGTCGGCGTCCGCATTGAGCATCCGCAGAAGATGATCACGGAGGATCAGTACGGACCGGAGGCACCGGATTTCCTTGGGGCAGCACCGTATAAGCTCACCAATCAGTGTGAAAACGGAAGAGGTGTGTACTCATTCTGCATGTGTCCCGGCGGCTATGTTGTCAACGCATCCTCGGAAGCGGAACGCACCTGCGTCAACGGTATGAGTTATTCTGACCGGGAAGGTAAAAATGCGAACAGCGCTATGATTGTCACCGTAACACCGGAAGACTACCGCCCGTACCATGTAGAGGGAACGCCGGACGTACTCGATGGTGTGGCATTCCAGAGAGCGCTTGAACACGCTGCGTGGGAAGCCGGAAAAGGCAAAGTTCCGGTGCAGCTTTTTGGTGATTTCTGTGAAAACAGAGTTTCTACAGCACTTGGAGAGGTAACCCCTTCCATCTGCGGAGAATGGACTTTCGCCAATCTGCGGGAAGTTCTTCCGACGTTTATCGGAGACTCCCTTGTGGAAGGCATTCGTGCATCTGAGCGGAAAATCCACGGCTTTTCCCGTCCGGACGCCGTTCTTTCCGGCGTGGAAGCGCGTACCTCGTCACCGGTCCGCATTGTAAGAAATGAAACGCTCGAAAGTCCGTCGCTTACCGGTCTTTACCCGTGCGGAGAGGGCGCAGGCTATGCGGGAGGCATCACTTCCGCAGCCATGGACGGATTAAAAACGGCAGAGGAAATTGCAAAAAAATATATGAATTTTTCATAATTCCTATACATCTGCGGAAAGTTGTGCTAGAATGATGGGTGATTCAAACCAATGTATTCCATGAAAATTCCCGGAAGAGTGGTGGGAGGAATACATGAGAAAAAATGGATTACGAAACCTGCCGACGATGGAACAGCCATATGAAAAATGCCTGGAAAACGGCCCGGAAAGCCTTTCCGACGCGGAGCTTCTGGCTGTCATTTTACGATGTGGGGCAAGGGGAAAAACATCCCTGGAGCTCGCAAGAGAAATTCTTTCCCTTCCCGGAAAAGAGGAGGGCCTGTTAGGACTCTATCACTGTACAAGACAGGAACTTCTGCAGATCCGCGGAGTCGGGGAAGTAAAAGCGATCCAGCTCCAGTGCATCGGTGAGCTTTCCAAACGAATGGCCGCGGCCGGAGCAAGAAAAGGTCTCTGCTTTCATGATCCGGCTTCCATTGCGGATTATTACATGGAACGTCTCCGCCACGAGGATCAGGAGGTTCTTCTCTGCATGATGCTGGACACAAAAAATCAGCTTCTCGGAGAAAAGGAAATCACAAGAGGAACGGTCAATGCGACGATGATTTCGCCGCGGGAGCTTTTTCTTGCGGCACTGCAGTTCCGTGCGGTTCATATTCTGCTGGTTCACAACCATCCAAGCGGAATCCCGGAACCAAGCGGTGACGATATTACCGTGACACGGCAGATCCGGCGGGCGGGCGAAATGCTCGGCATTACCCTGCTGGATCACATTATTATCGGGGATCACTGTTATACCAGTATGCTGGAACAGGGAATCTGATCCCGAAAATCCGAGGCAGAAATGCCCAAAGGAAGGGAACAAGTTAAAGGAGCACGATGCAGATTCGAAATGTATACGGCATAGACCTTGGCACCAGTACCGTCAAAATCTATGACCTGAAGAAAGACACAATCACAAAAGAAAAAAATATGATTGCCATACGCAACCGCGAACAGGTGATTGCCGTTGGAAATTACGCATATGAAATGCACGAGAGAACGCCTTCCAATATCGAGGTAATTACCCCCATGAGCAACGGACGCATTGCGAATGTATTGATGGTAGAAGCCGTTTTGCACACGCTTCTCCATCGCTGTACGCGCCACATGGGATACCGCCCGGAGCTGTATTTTTCAGTTCCCTGCGATATGACAGAGATTGAACGGCGTTCTTATTATACGATTGCACATAAGGGAGCCTTAAAAAACTGCCGCATGTATCTTGTGGATAAACCAATCGCGGATGCGCTGGCACTTGGCATTCCGATCAACCGCACGAAGGGTTCCATGATTGTCAACATCGGAGCGCAGAGCACAGAGATTTCTGTTATCGCCAACGCGAGGGTTATTTTTTCCAGAATCATCCCGGTAGGCGGAAAACAGTTCAACGAATCGATATGCAATCTGAACCGCCGCAAAAACAATTTCCAGATTGGCTCCAAAACAGCCAAACGTGTCAAGATTGCGCTGGCGGATCTTGGAACAGACAAAAAAGAGGCGCGGAAGGTGCGCGGCGTAGATGGTGCATCCGGTCTTCCAATGGAAGGGATCATTACTTCTTCCCTCGTAAACGAAGCACTCCTTTCCGGTGTTAATGAGATCGGCGAGGAAATCAAGCATGCGCTGGAGCGTACACCGCCGCAGATCCACGATCATATCCAGAAAGAGGGTATTTACATCACCGGCGGAAGCACAAGGATTCCGAACATTGACCGCTATCTTTCGAGACAGCTCGGCTGTCCGGTGCAGCTTTCCCAGTATTATGACCTCTGTACCATCTGTGGGCTCAAGGAACTGATCACGCACGATGCGCTGCATCGCTGGGCTTACACGGTAAATAAAAAGAAGTAAATCTATCAAAAAGGACCCGCTATGAATAAGAAGAAAAAATTTCAGCTAAAAAGCAAACATTTACTTTTCATCATGACGTTCCTGTGTCTCTCCGGCATTTTAGGCAGTGCAGCAGACAAAATGCCGGTCACGCCGATCCGGGAAGCCGCAGGCTTTGTGATCATCCCGTTTCAGAACGGAATTAACCAGATCGGTGCGTATTTGACAGACTGTCTGACCGGTTTCCAGAACGTCAAAAAACTGTCTGCCGAGAAAGAGGAGCTTGAACAGAAGGTCACGGATCTGACTGAGGAAAACAATCAGCTTGTACAGGAGCAGCAGGAGCTGCAGCGTCTTCAGGAGCTGTATCAGCTGGACCAGTCCTACTCGGAATATGAAAAAGTAGCAGCACAGGTCATCTCAAAGGATCCGGGCAACTGGTATGATACCTTTGTCATCAACAAAGGATCAAATGACGGGATTCAGAAAGATATGAACGTTATTGCAGACGGCGGCCTTGTTGGACTTGTTGAGGAGGTAAGTTCCAATTCCGCTACTGTCCGCTCTATCATTGATGACTCCAGTTCCGTGAGCGCCATGACAGCATCTACCTCAGATACGTGTATTGTATCGGGTGATCTGCGCCTGATCAGCGACGGAAAGCTTGCCTTTTCCCAGCTGAATACAACCGACACGGTAGCTGAGGGCGAAAAGATTGTGACATCGAACATCAGTGATAAATACCTCCGCGGTATTCTGATCGGCTATGTCAGTGAAATCACCGAGGACTCCAATCACCTGACGAAAAAGGGATACATCATTCCTGTTGTGGATTTTCAACATATTCAGGAAGTTCTCGTGATCAAAGAATTAAAACAGCAGGGAGGAGAGTAAATGCGCAGAAAAATCACGCTTGCCTTTCTGATTCTGGCAGCTTTCCTGTTACAGACAACTGTATTTCAGTATTTTCAGATCGCGTCCGTAACGCCGAACCTTCTTCTGATTCTGACGTCCGCCTTTGGGCTGATGCGCGGAAAAAAAGAGGGACTGATGGTCGGATTTTTCAGCGGTCTGATGATTGATCTGTTCTACGGCAGCCTGTTTGGATTTTACGCACTGCTCTACATGTATATCGGTTATCTGAATGGCTTTTTCTGCAAAGTCTTCTATGACGATGATATTAAGGTACACATTGTACTGGTCGCTGCCAGCGATCTTGTCTACAGTCTGCTGATGTATGTGCTGCAGTTCCTGCTGCGCGTGCGCCTGCACTTTTTCGATTATCTGGCGCATATTATTCTGCCGGAAATGGTATACACGGTAGTGCTCTCCATTCTGCTTTACCGGCTTTTATTTATCATCAACCGTAAACTGACCGAAAATGAAATGGAAGGACAACAGTCGCCATGGCTAAGAAGATAAGAAAACTTTTCCGCAGACTCGGTGAAAACCGCACCCTATTGCTTGGTGTGGTTTTCCTTGCTATGTTTGCCGTCCTGATCGGAAGACTTTTTATCCTGCAGGTGGTGCATGGAGAAGAGTATGCGGATAATTTTGAACTGCAAATCACAAAAACCAGAACCCTTGATAGTACAAGAGGAAATATTTATGACCGGAACGGAAAACTGATCGCTGGAAATAAGGTTTCCTACTCCGTAACCATCGAGGATAACGGAACGTACAACACGACAAAAGAACGTATTCTCTCTCTGAACGCAGAACTCTATCGTCTCTGTAAGCTGATTCGTGCAAACGGAGACTCGATTGACACCAGCACCTTCCCGATTGAAGTGGATGAGAACGGTGCGTTTGTTTTTACAGGTGAAGAGGGAACGACCCGCGACCGTTTCCGTGCAGACATTTATGGACAGAAGAAAATCGACGATATGACGGCAGAACAGAAGAGTTCCAGTGCCGAAACGCTGATGACATTTCTTGCCGGACCGGACGGCTTTGGCCTGGATGCCTATTCTGACGATGAAAAATACGCATATTCTGCCAAAGATTTTGAAGAGTATGGTCTTCCATACCAGACAGACGAATCCGGAAATGCGGTCCTTTCTCTTTCCAATCAGGAGCGTCTGGAAATTCTGGTGATCCGCTATAAGATGAAACAGACGAATTATCAGAAGTATGTCCGCGTGACAGTTGCTTCCGGCGTCAGCAGCAATACAACTGCATCGATTGCAGAGAATGAAGATGTTCTGCAGGGTGTCAGCATTTCGGAAGATTCCGAGCGTGTATATTATGACGGAAAGTATTTTTCCTCTCTGATCGGTTATACGGGCCAGGCGTCCTCAGACGAGCTGACAGAACTGAATGAAGAGCTGAAGAGCCAGGGAAAAGAAGAAACGTATTCCACGGAATCCATCGTCGGAAAATCTGGTCTGGAACAGTATATGGAGACAATCCTTCAGGGAACCGACGGATCAGAAGAGATTATCGTTAATAACGTCGGAAAAGAGCTGGAAACGGTAGAAGGATCCCTGGTTGAGCCAAAACAGGGAAATAACGTCTATCTTTCGATTGATTATGACCTGCAGATTGCGGTATATAAAATTCTGGAACAGAGAATTGCCGGCATTCTGAAACAGTATCTGAGTGATGTAAAATCTGTTGATATCTCAACACTTGCCAATACGGATGCCGTTCCGATTCCAATTTATGATGTATACAATGCACTGATCGAAAACAGCACGATTGATATTTCCCATTTCTCGGCGGCGGATGCCACGGAGCGTGAGCAGCGGATCTATGCACTGTTCCAGCAGAAGCTCCAGCAGGTGCTTGCCGAGATTACGCAGGAACTGACCGTTGAAACAGCAACCGTTTACAACGACCTCAGCGATGAAATGCAGGAATATGAGACCTTCATCGTGGATAAGCTGCTTTCCAGTACGATGGGTATTCTTTCTTCAACAGCAATTGATGAGAAAGACGCCACCTATCAGGCATGGAATGACGGAACGATTTCTCTTCGTGATTATCTGACGTATGCGGCAAGCCAGAACTGGATTGATGTCTCAGCACTGACGCAGGATGATGCCTACCTGGATTCTCAGGAGGTTTATCAGAAGCTGACGGAGGTTATTCTGGACCGTCTGGCAAACAATACAACATTTGCAAAAAAGATGTATCACTATATGCTGCTGCAGGATATGCTCGATGGCTATGATATCTGCAATCTGATGTATGATCAGAACCTTCTGACGAAAGAGGATGACGATTATGCCGCTTATGTTGCAGGAAATATGACACCGTTCCAGCTTCTGTCCGATAAAATCGCCAAACTGGAAATCACCCCGGCACAGCTTGCACTCGATCCGTGTTCCGGTTCTGCTGTCATTACGGACCCGAATACCGGTGCTATTTTAGCCTGTGTTTCCTATCCTGGCTACGACAACAACCGCCTGGCAAACCAGATGGATACCGCATACTGGGCAAAATTGAATACCGATGAATCCAGCCCGCTGTACAACAAAGCAACCCAGCAGAAGACGGCTCCTGGTTCCACCTTTAAACCGCTGATGGCGGTTGCCGGATTAAGCGAAGGCATAATTACTCCGACCAGTACCATCAACTGCAACGGTCTGTTCGGGGAAGGACTTGTCAACGAATCTGACTATGTCCACTGCCATCAGTTGAGCGGCCACGGAGATCTGAACATTGTCGGTGCCATCCAGAACTCCTGCAACGTGTTCTTCTGTACGATTGGATATCGTCTGGGACTCGATGAGAACGGCACCTTTAAACAGAAGCGCTCTCTGGAAATGATCCAGAAATATGCCGATATGTTTAAGCTGGATGAAAAGACTGGAATCGAAATTTCGGAAACCGATCCGAATGTAACCGATTCCCTCCCGATCCCTTCCTCGATTGGTCAGGGTACCAACAACTATACGACGACACAGCTTGCACGCTATGTCACAACGATTGCAAATTCCGGTACGGTTTATAATCTTTCCCTTCTGCAGAAAGCAACGGATTCGGATGGCAATGACATCGATATGGGCGCAGATTTCGGCCCGACGGTAAATTCAGAAATGGATGTTGATTCCAACATCTGGGATCTGGTACACGAAGGCATGCGAAAAGTAATCAGCGTATCCAATGCGACCATTTTCCCGGAATCCTGGCCGGTAGAGCTTTCCGGAAAAACCGGTACCGCGCAGGAAGACCGTACACGTGCAAACCATGGACTGTTTATCGGCTTCTCTCACTATGAGAGCAGAGACGATATTGCTCTTGCCGTCCGCATTCCGTTTGGATATTCTTCTATGAACGCAGAGTTGGTAGCTAAGGATATCTTAGATTATTACTATGGCCTCTCAGACGATATTCTGTCCGGTCAGGCAAACTCCAACGGTGTTGCAAGCGTGAGAGCAGACTAAGGAATTTTTCCGGCAGAAACGAAGCCTGGGAAGAAAGCTGCAAAAGAGAAAGGATGCGTTTTTAAACAAAGGTTTGGACGCATCCTGCGGCATGAAAATGCAGAACAGTTTTCAACAAGGAGGTTCCAGATGAGTGAAGTCATTGTAATTACATCAGGAAAAGGCGGCGTCGGAAAGACGACAACCGCAGCAAATATCGGAATCGGGCTGGCACAGCTTGGAAAGAAAGTTGTGATGGTAGATACCGACATCGGTCTTCGAAACCTGGATGTCGTGCTCGGCCTTGAAAACCGGATTGTCTACAATCTTGTGGATGTTGTGGAGGGCAACTGCCGGATGAAGCAGGCGCTAATCCGCGACAAACGGTACGAGCAGCTCTACCTTCTCCCGTCTGCCCAGACGAGGGACAAGACAAGCGTAACGCCCGAGCAGATGAAAAAACTCTGCGATGAATTAAAACAGAGCTTTGATTTTGTTCTTCTTGACTGTCCGGCAGGCATTGAGCAGGGATTTGCAAATGCAGTTGCCGGTGCCAATAAGGCAATTGTTGTGACTACGCCGGAGGTTTCGGCCATCCGGGACGCGGACCGCATCATCGGCCTTCTGGAGGCGCAGGATCTGAGGGATATCTCTCTTGTCATCAATCGTATCCGGCCGGATATGGTAAAACGCGGTGAAATGATGTCGGTGGATGATGTACAGGAAATTCTTGCTGTTCCGCTGCTCGGCATTCTGCCCGATGATGAGCAGGTAGTAATCGCCACCAACCAGGGCGAAGCGATCGCTGGAAGCGGTTCCAAGGCAGGAGAAGCCTTTACGAATATCAGCCACAGGATCCTCGGGGAGAGTGTTCCATACTTGGATCTTGACAGCAAAAAGGGATTTTTCCGCCGCGTATTCGGGCGATAGGAGGGAACTGGTATGGGTTTATTTTCAGGCAGAAAGCCGCACTCCGGCCTCGTTGCAAAAGAACGTCTGTCCAATCTTTTAATGGCAGAACGTCTGAACTGTTCTCCGGCATCGCTTCAGATGCTGAAAAATGATCTTTCTGCTGCTGCAGGAAAATACCTTACCGTTGAGGCGGATGAAATTTCCGTCACCATTACACAAACAACCCCTGTCATACTGACAGCGAAAATACCATTGAAAAGAAACGAGGAGTATCATGTTAAGACGATATAAGCTGAAAAATTATAATTTCCGGCTGGTCATTCTTCTGATTGCCATCAGCATTATTGGTGTGCTTCTGATCGGAAGTGCAGACAGTGCAGACCAGAAAAAACAGGCCATCGGAGTCGTATTGGGCGTAGTCATCATGATTATTGTCTCTTTGCTTGACTATAGCTGGCTTCTGAATTTTTACTGGGTTCTTTACATCGGAAATCTGATGATGCTTGGCGTTCTTTATCTCGGCGGTTCTACCGCAAAAAACACGTTTGGTGCGACCCGTTGGATTCAGATCGGAAGCTTTCAGTTTCAGCCGACCGAGCTGTCAAAAATCTTTCTGATCATGTTTTTTGCGATGTTTCTGATGAAGCATGAAGAAGATCTGAATACGGCGAAAACCATTTTTACCGCGATCGGGCTTCTGATTCCGCCGCTCGTTATGATTTACCGTCAGCCGGATTTGAAAAATACGATTACGGTCATGGTTCTGTTCTGCTTTATGATGTATGTGGCGGGCTTAAGCTACAAAGTTATCGCCGTTGTTCTGGTTTCCGGTTCAGCACTGGTACTTGCGCTTCTGCTTGTCATTACGCAGGTGAATTTCCAGCTTCCGGCGGCTCTTGACAAGACGATTGGTTATCAGCTTGGGCGAATTCAGGACTGGTTAAGCGATGATGCCGACAACGCCGACGGCCGTCTCCAGCAGCAGAATTCCATTACAGCCATCGGTTCCGGAAAGCTGACCGGAAAAGGACTCAACAACAATAAAGTTTCTTCCGCAAATAAGGGAAATTTCGTTTCCCAGAACCATAATGACTTTATTTTTGCAGTGGCAGGAGAGGAACTTGGTTTCTTTGGATGCTGCGGAATCATCCTGCTCCTGTTCCTGATTCTCGTCGAATGCATCCGGACTTCCCGGAAAGCAAAAGATCTGTCAGGAACGTTGATCTGCTGCGGTATGGCAGGACTCATTGCCTTTCAGAGCTTTCTGAATATCAGTGTTGCAACCGGAATCCTGCCGAACACCGGTACACCGCTTCCGTTCGTCAGCTATGGACTGACCTCCCTTGTAACACTTTACATCGGAATGGGGCTTGTCCTGAATGTCGGACTGCAGAACCGGGATTTTGTAACCAGAAACTATGAATTACTAAGGAGGAAAACCATCAATGAACATCGGATTGATCGCGCATGATGCAAAAAAAACGCTGCTTCAGAACTTGTGTATCGCCTACCGCTCGGTACTTGCCAAGCATACTCTTTACGCAACCGGAACTTCCGGCCGTCTGGTAGAAGAGGCAACCGGACTTAACGTCCGCAAATATCTGGCTGGACACGTTGGAGGCGTTCAGCAGATGGGTTCTCAGATTGAACAGAATGATCTGGATCTTGTGATTTTCCTGCGGGATCCGGAACAGCCGAAACAGCATGAGCCGGATGTCCATCGGATTATCCGTCTCTGCGACGTACACAGCATTCCGCTTGCCACCAATCTTGCAACGGCAGAAATGCTGATCAAATCATTAGACAGAGGAGAAATGGACTGGCGTGAAATCTACCGGAGAAACGACTAATACTACAGAAAAAGAACAGAAACTGCCTGTAACGGAGAAAAACGGGACTGCTCCGGAAAAAACCGAACATATTTTAAACCGCCTGATCATCGGCGCGGGTGTCTGTGTTGCTGTTATTGCGGTTCTGATCGGTGTGAAACTGTACCGTCAGGACCGCCAGATGGACATTACAGAGCCGTTTGCGCGAAGTATGGTGCTCGCCTCCGATCCGCTTTCGGCAGAAAAACGGTTTCAGGCTGAAACGCTCTCTGCCGATCTCTGTGTCGGTGAGACGAGCGTACCGCTGAATGATATCTCGTTTTCTTCACAGGTAAAGGCCGGACTGTTTGATCTGGATCACAAAAAAGTATTGTTCGCGCAGAATATGTATGATCAGGTCTACCCAGCCAGCATCACGAAGATCATGACGGCTCTCCTTGCCATGGAATACAACCAGCCGGATACGCAGGTAACGATCACGGAAGAGGATCTTGCGCTGGAAGATGGATCCCAGATGAGTGGACTGGCCGTGGGCGATACGGTAACGATGGATCAGCTTTTCCATGCATTGTTGATTTATTCTGCCAACGATGCTGCTATGGCGATTGCCCGCCAGGTAGGCGGAAGTGTAGAGAATTTCGTTCAGATGATGAATGATAAGGCAGCTTCCCTTGCCATGACCGGTACGCATTTTGCAAACCCGCACGGTCTTCACGATGAGAATCATTACACTACTGCATATGATGTTTATCTGATGCTGTATGCTGCCTATCAGCATACGGAATTCCAGAATACGATGTCAATGTCTTCCTACACGCTGAACATAACGCATGCGGACGGTACGGCGGGAACGATCTATTTAAGCTCCACGGACAAATATCTGACCGGAGAGAAAAACGCACCGGAAAATGTGACGGTGCTCGGCGGAAAAACCGGAACGACCGATGAGGCCGGTTCCTGCCTGGCACTGGTATCCCAGAATGCATACGGAGAACCGTTTATCTCTGTCATTCTTCATGCATCAACAAAAGTGGAACTGTACGAGGACATGAACACTCTTCTTTCCAATATCAACTCCTGACGTAATCTTTTTGCAATCCCCCGGACGGCGTTTTTTCTGCCTATCCGGGAGATTGTCGTATCCGTTTAGAAAAACAGAGCTCCTTTCCCTGCGAATTAGAAGATTTTTCAGAATTTTTTCATTTTACCATTGAAAACGTTGGTGAATTGTACTATAATTAAACCATGAACTTAAAGGTTTTTGGTGAAAATATCTTATTCTAATCTAAGGAGGAAACTGCTATGGTTCAATTAATTGTAGGCAAGAAGGGAAAAGGCAAAACAAAACAGCTGTTAGACAAAGTAAATGCAGAGGTAAAAACCGCAAACGGAAATATCGTGTATATTGACAAGAGCACAAAGCACATGTTTGAATTAAACAACAAAGTACGTCTGATTTCCGCAACCGACTATCCTCTGAAAAACAGTGATGAATTTATCGGATTTATCTGCGGTATCGTTTCTCAGGACCACGATCTCGCAAGCGTTTATCTCGACAGCTTCCTGAAAGTAGCAAAACTGGAAGGAGAGGACATCACAGATTGTGTTGAACAGCTGGAAGGCATTGGCAAGCAGTATAACATTACCTTCGTATTAAGTGTCTCCATGGATAAGGAAGAGCTTCCGGAAGGCATGCAGGATAAGATTATCGTTGCACTGTAACCGAAACTGTATTATAATAATTGCATAGCGACAAAACCAAAGGACGGCGCTTACGGCACCGTCCTTTTAGCGCATGGATTAAACAATAAAAGGAGCATACATTTTGTCTAAGCAGAAAAAGAACAGCCGCCGGCATTCGAGAATCCGTTTCCCTTTTCCGGCGTTGAATATTGGAAATATCATCTTTGGAGCCCTTTTTTTCTATATGGCAGTTTCACTTTTCTTTTACCTGACCGCCGATCATATCAAATCTTTTCAGGTTGTGCAGGGAACTTTATCCCGGAATGATACCTATACCGCATTCGCCATGCGGACAGAGAGTGTGCAGCTTTCCTCCGGCAGCGGATATGTTCAGTTCTATACCCCAAATGCATCGAAAATCAGCCGCGGAAGCGCTGTTTATGGGATTTCCGCAACAGAAAATGCCGATACCTCTGGTATTTCGGCAGATGCGGCAACGAGAACGTCGCTTCGTTCCTCGCTCGCACGTTTTTCTTCTGATTATGATTCCAGTTCCTTTTCCGGCATTTATCAGCTGAAAACAGAACTTTCCGCAAAGCTGCTTGCCGCTGCCGCTGAAAACGGAGATTCCTCATTACAGACGATATTTTATGCAGATCAGGACGGTGTTGTCGTCTACGGCAGTGATGGATATGAAAGCTATACGGAGGACAGCCTTACGCCGGAGCTTTTCTCTACGAAAGCCTCTGTGGTTTCCTTTGATTCCGGCGCGCAGACGGAGCCTGGAAATGCAGTATACCGTCTGGTGACAGATGAGCAGTGGGAAATTGCCGTTCCGGTGACGAATAAGCAGGTCGTTACACTTTCCAATTTCAGTACGATAAAAGTTAAATTTCTGAAAGACGGAAAAACACAGACGGGAACACTGAACCTAAAGTCCATTAACGATCAGAACTATGCTGTCATTTCGTTTACAAGCGGGATGATCCGTTATGCGGAAGACCGTTTTCTTTCAATAGAGCTGGTCACAAACAATGGAAGCGGACTGAAAATTCCAAATACTGCCATCACGGAAAAAGATTTCTATAAAATCCCGGCGCAGATGCTCGTACAGGGCGGAGACAGCAATTCTTCCGGTTTCCTGCGGGAAAAGACCGATAAAAAAGGAAATGTCATGCTGGATGATAACGGACAGCCGGTGACAGAATTTGTAAACGCCACGATCTATGAGCAGGTCAATGATGAAAATGATAATCCGGTCGAATATTACGTCGACATGGCCGCTTTTAATGATGGAGATATACTTCGTGCACAGGATTCCGCCACAACGTATCAGATTGGAGAAACGGTTCCGCTGCAGGGTGTTTACTGCATCAACAAAGGATATGCTGTATTCCGCAAAATTCAGATCGTCGATCAGAATGCGGAGTATTCTATCATAAAAAAACAAACGCAATACGGCATTTCGCAGTATGATTATATTGTGGAAAATGCATCCACCGTCAGTGAAGAAGATATTGTGCATTAAATACTGGAGGTTAGAAAGATATGCTGAAAGAGAACTATGAAGAAGTCCAGAAGAAAATTACAGAAGCCTGCAAAAGAGCCGGACGGAACCGGGAGGAAGTTACCCTGATTGCGGTCAGCAAGACAAAACCGGTCGAAATGCTTTCCGAAATCTATGATCTTGGCGAACGCAATTTCGGTGAAAACAAAGTGCAGGAGCTGACAGAAAAAGAGGAAGTGCTGCCAAAGGATATCCACTGGCACATGATCGGTCATCTGCAGCGGAATAAAGTAAAATACATTGCAGGAAAAGTTGCCCTGATTCATTCTGTCGATTCTCTTCGTCTGGCAAAAACGATCAGTGAGGAAGCGGTAAAGCACAACTGCGAAATCCCGATCCTGATCGAGGTAAACGTTGCCGGCGAGGAAAGCAAGTTTGGTGTCTCCGTAGAGGAAACCCTTCCATTGATTGAAGAAATCGCAAAACTTCCGGCAATTCATGTGGAGGGACTTATGACCATTGCACCGTATGTGGAAGATCCAGAAGAAAATCGTCCGGTTTTTCGCAAATTAAAGGAATTAAGTGTTGACATTGCCGCCAAAAACATTAATAATGTACGTATGGCCATTTTGAGCATGGGCATGACCGGCGATTACGAAGTAGCAGTAGAAGAAGGCGCCACTTTAGTACGGGTTGGAACCGGAGTCTTTGGCGAACGGGATTACAGTAAAAGATAACAGGAAGCCTTTCCAAGAAGAGTGACCCCGCGCATTCTGCACGGCTGTCTGGCCAAATGCCACAGGACTAAAAATAGGAGAGTATAAGAATGAGTGTTTTAGACAAATTTCTGGATGCCATCCGGCTGAACGACGATTACGAGGAAGAGGATGCTGATTCGGATAGCTTCTTCGATGAAGAAGACGATGATATAGAAGAAAAACCAAAGAAACGTTTCTTCCGTAAACTGGAGAACGAGGATGAGGACGAAGAGGAAGAGCTGCAGGCGAAACCGGTTCACACTGCACCGCGTAAACAGCCGGCGCCAAAGACCACCGCTTCAAGCCAGGCTGCTGCTGCACGAGCTCCAAAGCCAGCTGCCCCGGTTTCCTCGAAAGTTACTCCAATGAGAAAGAAAGCAGGTGCATTAAATATGGAAGTATGCGTCATCAAACCGGCTTCCATGGAGGATACCCGTGAAATCGCGGATACGCTTCTGGCCGGATGTACCGTTGTCCTTAACTTAGAAGGCATTGATGTGGATATTGCCCAGAGAATCATTGATTTCTGCTGTGGTGCATGCTACTGCATGAGCGGAAGTCTGCAGAAAGTTTCCAGCTATATTTTCATCCTGACACCGTCCAGTGTAGAAATTTCCGGCGACATCCAGGATATCTTAAGCGGAGCTTTTGATCTTCCAAATATCCGTACCGATTATTAAAGAAAATTATCTTTGCAGTAAATTAAAATGGATCCACTGGATCAATTATTGATTTACTTAGTAACAAAGGAAAAGCATCAGATGCAGGATTCTGATGCTTTTTTCATGAAAGAACATACAGGAGGCATAATTTATGAAAACACTTACCGTTAAAAGAGAAGGCACATCTACTGAATTTTCTTATGAAATTGTCTGGGACGGCAGCTACGAACGCCTCGCCGGCTGTGTGGAGAACTTAAAACTCCCTGCAAAAAAGGCCTGCATTGTCACAGACAGCACGGTTTCAGAACTGTATCTGGAAGAGGTAAAAAATGTACTGTCCCCGCTGTTTGAGACCGTAACCGCATTTGTTTTCCCGGCTGGTGAAGCAAGCAAAAATCTGGATACTGTCAAAGATCTGTACACGCATCTGATTGAAAACCACTTTGAGAGAAAAGACATTTTATTCGCACTCGGCGGCGGTGTCGTTGGGGATCTGACCGGCTATGCGGCGGCAACGTATCTGCGCGGCATTGATTTCATCCAGCTTCCGACGACACTGCTTGCACAGGTAGATTCCAGCGTTGGAGGAAAAACGGGCGTCGATTTCGACCAGTACAAAAATATGGTCGGTGCATTCCATCATCCACGTCTTGTCTATATGAATATGGCAACCTTAAAATCCCTGAACGGCGATCAGTTTGCCTGCGGTATGGGAGAAGTCCTGAAAACAGGTCTGATCCGCGATGAAAAATTCTACATCTGGACCATCAATCACATGTCTGAGATCGAAGAGCGGATTGAGCCGGTATTAACGAAAATGATTCAGAAATGCTGCGATATCAAACGCCAGGTTGTAGAAAATGACCCAACAGAACAGGGAGAGCGTGCCGTTTTAAATCTTGGCCATACGATCGGCCATGCCATTGAAAAACTCAAAAACTTCGAACTGCTCCATGGCCAGTGCGTTGCACTTGGAACCGTTGCTGCTGCCTATATTTCCTACAAGAGAAGTTATCTCTCCGATGAAGAGTTTTACGAGATTCGTGATATGAACGTCGGTTTCTATCTGCCAATCACTGTGGACGGCCTGAAATCGGAAGATATTCTGGCTGCAACAAAATCGGACAAGAAAATGGAACAGGGTACGATCAAATTCATCCTTCTGGAGTCTGTCGGCCATGCTGTGGTGGACCGCACGGTTACAGATGAAGAAATGCTGGAAGCTATCAATTCTATTAATGGAGATCTGATCGATGAAGAGTAAAAAACTTTCTCCGCTGGCCGTTTATCTGGTTTGCGCGGCAGCGATTGTCCTTCTGCTTGCAGCAGATCAGTATACAAAATCACTGGCAGTGCAGTATCTGAAGGACCAGCCGTCGATCGAGCTCATTCCAGGGGTTTTGGAGCTGTTTTATCTGGAAAACCGCGGTATGGCATTCGGACTTCTGCAGGATCAGTACTGGCTGTTTGCTATGATGACGGTATTGTTTCTGATCGTCATGGTGATTGTCTTTTACAAGCTTCCAAAGACACGCCGCTTTTTACCGCTTTTTGCCGTGCTGACTGTTCTGACGGCTGGTGCGGTCGGAAATTTTTACGATCGTTTTCTGAATCACTATGTCGTTGATTTCATCTACGTTTCGCTGATCAACTTTCCGGTTTTTAACGTAGCTGATATTTATGTCACCGTATCGGTCGCTGTCTTTTTACTGCTGTATCTGTTGTACTACAAGGACGAAGACTTCGCATTTCTGCATAAAAACGCCAAAAAGGAGGAGTCCGATGGCTGAAGAAGAACGGATTTTGGAAGTTACACCGGATTTTGACGGAAAACGGATTGATCAGTGCCTGGCCGCATCTTTTTCGGACTGTTCCCGTTCTTTTCTGCAGAAGCTTTTAAAAGACGGAAAGGTTTCGATCAACGGAAAAACGCAGAAAGCAAGCAGTAAGGTTGCCGCCGGTGATGCCGTTCTGGTGCTTCTGCCGGAACCGGAAAAACTGAACGTGGAGCCAGAAAACATTCCGCTTGATATTCTGTACGAGGATGATGATCTTCTGGTCGTCAATAAGCCCAAGGGGATGGTCGTACATCCGGCGGCAGGCCACAGCAACGGAACACTGGTCAATGCGGTTCTGTATCACTGCCGCGGAAATCTCTCCGGCATCAACGGCGTTCTGCGCCCCGGAATCGTCCACAGAATCGATATGGACACAACGGGTGCCCTGGTTATCTGTAAGAGCGATTTCGCCCACCAGAGCCTCGCAGAACAGCTCTCTGTACATTCCATTACCCGAAAGTACCGGGCAATTATCCATGGGAATCTGAAAGAGGACGAGGGAACCGTGCGCGGTGCAATCGGCCGCCATCCGACAGACCGGAAAAAGATGGCGATTAATGAACGGAACGGAAAACCGGCGGTCACACATTACCGTGTGCTGGAACGCTTTGGAAATTATACGTATATTGAATGCCAGCTGGAAACCGGCCGGACGCATCAGATCCGTGTCCATATGGCAAGTATCGGGCATCCGCTGCTTGGCGATGCGGTTTATGGCCCGAAGAAATGCCCGGTGAAAAACCTGCAGGGACAGACGCTGCATGCGATGGTACTTGGATTTATCCATCCACGGACCGGTGCCTATATGGAGTTTGAGGCGCCGATTCCGGAATATTTTTCCAATCTGTTGCTGCAGTTTCGAAAAAATGTCTGAAACTGCTTAAAAAGAATGATATTTCAAAAAGTATATAGTTAATTTGTATAAGTTTTATCAAAATGTTCTGTACTTTCTGTGAATTCTGTAGTATACTGGATGTAACGAAAAAACGCGAGTTACTACATCTGTGAAAGCAGATTATTGTGACGGAATGGAAAGGAGCGGATTATATGAAAACTATCATAACGATTGGACGTCAGTACGGAAGCGCCGGACATTCCATTGGTAAGATTTTAGCGGATGACCTGGGAATCAAGTACTATGACAAAGAGCTGCTGGAGAGAGCAGCAAAGGACAGCGGATTATGCCAGGAATTGTTCGAAAACCACGATGAAAAACCAACCAACAGCTTTTTATACTCTCTGGTTATGGACAGTTACTCCTTCGGCTATGGATCTACCATGATGGATATGCCGCTGAACCAGAAGGTATTTCTGGCACAGTTTGATGCCATCAAGAAGATTTCGCAGGACGGTCCGTGTGTCATCGTAGGCCGCTGTGCAGATTATGCACTGGAGGAAAATCCGAACGTGCTGAGCATCTTTATTAAAGCTGATATGCAGGATCGCATCCGCCGTATCGCAAAGCTGTATGATCTTTCCGATGCAAAAGCAAAAGACAAGATCACAAAGATCGACAAACAGCGTGCAAGCTACTACAATTACTACACCAGCAAACGCTGGGGCGAGGTAGACAGCTACGACCTGTGCCTGAACAGCAGTGTATTCGGTATCGATGGAACCGTAGATATGATCAAACAGGCAATTGAAGTTAAAGAAGCGGGAATCCGCAAGATTTTCAGCACCTGATCAAAACAGAACATAGGAGAAACGACCCTCCTCTTAAAAATAAGAGGAGGGTCATTTTATGAAAGGATTTTAAAGATGAGAATTGTTATACAACGTGTAAAAAGAGCAAGTGTTTCGGTGGAAGAGAAGGTTGTCGGATCGATTCAGAAAGGTTTTCTGGTTCTGATCGGTGTCGGCCAGGGGGACGATGAAGCAACAGCAGACAAGTATATGAAAAAACTGCTGGGACTGCGTATTTTTGAAGATGAAAATGGAAAGACGAACAAGTCCCTGGCAGATGTGGATGGACAGCTTCTGATGGTTTCACAGTTTACCCTGTATGCCAACTGTAAAAAAGGAAACCGTCCAAGCTTCACGGAAGCAGGCGAGCCGCACAGAGCAGAAGAACTGTATGAATATATGGTCGCGAAAGCACGGGAACAGGTTCCTGTTGTCGAAACGGGAGTGTTCGGGGCTGAGATGGAAGTATCACTGGTGAATGATGGGCCGTTTACGGTGATCTTAGAGGATCTGTAAATAAAATTTTTTTGTTTGCCGAATCGGTAAAACAGAACGTGGTTTGCGAGATCTGTGAAACCTGTTTTTGTCTAGAGATAGTGTACCATCATCGTACTGAATTGTTTGTATTTATATAGTTTACATAAAATGATTATGTGAACTTGTGAAGAGGAGAAAATCTTTTATGCCGCAATTTGACTATCAGCAGCTGTGTCACTTTGTCCTTCCGGAACAGGGGGGACTGTCGGTGGAAACAATTCTAAAACGTTTTCTGCACCTGACACCACGTGAAATCCGCCATGCCAAATATATTCCGGATGGAATTCAGAAAAACGGTGTTTCCTGCCGCACGAATGCAGTCGTTCAGACTGGAGATACAATCACTTTTCGATATGAGCAGAAGTGTCCCCACCTTTCCGAAGATCAGGTTCTGCCGGTATCAGGTGATTCTGCCGGCGTACGGATTCTCTATGAGGACAGTGATCTCTGTGTCGCAGACAAGCCATCCGGTATGGTCTGCCACGCTTCCCACGGCCATTATTCCGATTCCCTGACACATGCTGCCGCATCCCTGTTAAAAACACCGACAGCGCCTTCTGAACTCCGCTGCATCGGCCGTCTTGACAAAGATACATCGGGTCTGGTACTATTTGCAAAGAATCAGCTGGCTGCTGCCAGACTGTCCCGGCAGCGGGAGAGCGGCGCGCTGAAAAAAGAATACCTGGCTCTGGTACACCATCCCTTTTCCGAAGAAACGCAAAAAGAAACCATTCGTCTTTCCATGGAGCAAATTCCAGGAGATGACCCTGATTCTTTCGATCCGTCTGGGAAACGTATCACTAAAATGCGTATCTGTAAAGAAGGGAACGGCCTGTGGGCTATTACACACTACGAGGCTGTCCTTCAGGATCCTTTCTGGGCCGTCGTGTGCTGCCGTCTGGAAACCGGCCGCACGCATCAGATCCGCCTTCACATGGCATCTATTGGACATCCACTTTTCGGAGATCCGCTCTACGGAGTCCGCGACGGCGGTACCCGTGCCGCGCTCCATGCCTGGAAACTGCACTTTCTGCAGCCGATGACAGGAGAACCAATTGATCTGGAAAATATTCGAACGCACATGTTCGATTAAATATATTTGAAGTATAAGGAGAACATTTTATGGAAGAACAGAAAGAACACAAACGCCGCGTCCGCTACAAAGGCACACATCCGCGGAATTACAATGAGAAATACAAAGAACTGAATCCGGAGAAATATCAGGGGACCATTGAGCATGTGATCCAAAAGGGAAGCACACCGGCCGGCATGCATATCCCGATTCTCGTAGATGAAATCCTCGATTTTCTCAAGATCGAGCCGGGACAGAACGGACTTGATGCAACACTCGGATACGGCGGCCACAGCTCCCGTATGCTTGCATGCCTGCAGGGAAAAGGGCATCTCTGTGCGCTGGATGTCGATCCGATCGAGATGGCAAAAACAAAAGAACGACTGGCCGCGCAGGGGTACGGCCCTGAGATTTTAACGATTCTTCATCAGAATTTTGCCAATATTGATCAGGTTGCTGCCAAATACGGCCCCTTTGACTTCATTCTGGCGGATCTTGGTGTTTCCTCCATGCAGATTGATAATCCGGAGCGCGGCTTTTCCTACAAATATGATGGACCGCTGGATCTTCGCCTGAATCCGGAGGCAGGAATTTCCGCGGCCGAGCGTCTGCGCACGGTTGCACGCGATGAACTGGAAGGCATGCTCATTGAAAACGCCGATGAACCGTATGCAAAAGAAATTTCCCAGGCTGTTACGCGGGCACTTCGGAAAGGAAAGAAAATTGACACTACGTTTGCACTGCGTGATCTGATCGCTGAAGCACTGGATTTTCTTCCGAAAGACGAGAAAAAAGAAGCCATCAAAAAATCCTGCGCCCGCACCTTCCAGGCACTGCGGATCGATGTAAACAACGAATATGAGGTTCTGGAAGCATTCATGGAAAAACTTCCGGATGCTCTTGCTCCGGGCGGCAGAGCGGCAATTCTGACGTTCCATTCCGGCGAAGACCGGCTTGTGAAAAAGTCCATGAAGGGACTGTATCAGATCGGTATTTATTCCGAATATTCAAAAGAAGTCATTCGTCCTTCCAAAGAAGAATGCATCCGCAACAGCCGTGCAAGTTCAACGAAAATGCGCTGGGCAATTAAGGCGGAGTAACTAAAAAAAGCAGGAGAGAAGTCGTCTCCATAAAAAAGAGGAATCAACGAATGGGATATAATCCCTGTTGATTCCTCTTTTGGTTTCTGATATGTTTTTATTCCTCATGCTCCGGCATGGACTCCCGCAGCCGTACCGCTGTGGCAGCCTGACGGCGCCTTGCATCGTCCATGGCAGCATAATGCTTCTTCGTCGTATTGACATCCTTATGGCCGAGAACATCCGCAACAAGATAAATATCGCCTGTTTCCTGATACAGCGTCGTACCGTACGTACTACGCAGTTTATGCGGCGTAATTTTCTTCGTTGTCGTCACCTGGGACGCATATTTCTTCACCAGATTTTCCACCGTCTTGACGTTGATCCGTTTTCTCTGCGCCGAATAGAAGAGTGCGTGTTCGTGTCCTGCCACAGGCGTAATACCTGCGCGGACTTCGATATACTTTTTCAGTGCCTCGGCAACTTCATCTCCAAAGTAGACAAACATTTCATTTCCACCTTTTCGAAGCACTTTGATGCCATTGTTTTTAAAATCGACATCCTCAATATCTAACCCGACACATTCCGACACACGGATTCCCGTGCCAAGCAGAAGAGTAATGATTGCAAAATCACGTTCCTTTGTTTTTTCATAGTAGGCCCGCTGATGATTGCTCAGCCCGTCGCCGCAGGATTCAATAAAATCGAGAAGCTCCGCAACCTCATTTGGCTCCAGACGGATAATTTCTTTTTCATGGAGCTTCGGCATATCGATAAGCAGCGTAGGATTTGTCTCAATCAGTTCCTTTTTGAAATAATAGGAATAGAACGTCCGAAGTGCCGACAATTTTCGTTTCAGTCCTTTTTCCCCGTTGGTGGTATAAGATTCCTGGGAACCGATATAAGCCTTTAAATATTCTGTGTATTCCTCAAGATCAAGTGCAGTGACCTGGTCAAGCACATCAACGGACATCTGATCCATGGGAATTTTGGCAAGTTCCGGATTTTCTTTCTGCAGATACTGAAAAAAGATCCGAAGGTCATATGCATATTTGATCCGTGTGCTGGTCGATGTCGTTGTGCTGATGCCGCGGAAAAATTCGGAAGTAAAAGAGGGAAGCGTCTTCAGAACCTCGCGGAGCTTCAGTGTATTTTCCATATCGGTTTGTTCGTGATACGTAATTTTTGATTTCATAACCGCAAATGAGCCTTTCTAAACAGAAAAACCGGGAAAATGAAAGAAGTATTTCTTCTATATAACTATTCGGGAAACGCAGGTTTTTCGAATAGTTGAAGAGTTACTTTCAGAAATCACCGGTTTTTCCTCTGAAACCGCCGAATTTTACAGGCCGATTTCTTGTTCGTTTTTTCACAACATTTTTTATTTTCTTCTTTTATTTTTCAGGATAAAAATCTTAATACTCCGATTACCTTTCCTACGATCTGCAGATCATTCACAAGGATCGGATCCATCTCATCGTTTTCCGGCTGCAGGCGGAAATAACCGTCTTCCTTGTAGAATGTTTTTACTGTAGCGGAATCATTGACCAGAGCGACAATTTTTTCTCCATTTTCCGCAGTTGCCTGTTGTTCCACAAGAACAAGGTCACCGTCTAAAATACCTGCATTTACCATGCTTTCGCCCTGTACCTTTAAAAGGAACGTTTCTGCGTTTGGCAGACGGTCTACCGGCATCGGAAAATATCCTTCAATATTCTCTACCGCAAGAATCGGTTCTCCGGCAGCTACTTTGCCGATCAGCGGAATCTGTGCAACCTCGCTCTGGGATGCGGTGTCTTCCGATGCAATTCCCTGGATTGCACCAAGGCGGCCGGTATGGAATCCTTCATCGCAGATTTCAATGGCTCTCGGTTTTGTTGCATCTCGTTTGATATAGCCTTTCCGCTCCAGTGTTTCCAGATGTGCATGTACCGAGGATGTAGAACGAAGGGAAACCGCTTCGCAGATCTCACGCACAGACGGCGGGAATCCTCTCTGCAAAATTTCCTGTTTTAAATATTCGAGAATCTGTCTCTGTTTCTCTGTCAGTTTATTTTTGTCTCCAGCCATCGTATGTTCCTCCTGTCGTTTCGTTTTTTATATGAATTAGGGTAGTCCCCTCTTTCTATACGATATTTGCTTAAAATATACCAAATAAATTTTACCATAAATCCAACCGGAACGCAAACAAAAGTTTCGAAAATTTGTTCGTATTTCGTATTGACAAACATACGTTCTTTTATTATAATGAACATATATTCGAAAGAACAAATGTTCACGTAGCACAACTACTCTTCTATCACAAATCAAGGGGGAATTTTACATGAGTACCAATGCAAAGAAAAGAAAATCACTGAGAGAAAGACGAAAAATCCAGAGAAGAAAACTGCAGATCCGCGCAGCCGCCGCTCTCCTGTCTCTGGTTGCCGTCACATTTCTTTTAATCTTCCACTTCACGCCGCAGAATACGCAGGCAGACAGTGAGCCGAAAGCTCCAACCTACAAATACTACACCAGTATCCGCGTTTCTTCCGGCGATACACTGTGGGATATCGCCAAAGAATACCGTACAGAAGAATACTCCGATATTTCCAGTTACATTGCTGAGGTCCGTGAGATCAATCACCTGAGTTCCAACCAGATCACGGACGGTATGTATCTCTGCATTCCGTATTACTCCGAGGAGTATAAATCATGAAATTCAAGAAATGCTTTACATAATTTGGTTATGTAAATAAAGTAAAAAAACAGCTTCCAAAATGCACGGAACCTTCTAAAACAGCATGTTCGGGAAGCATGGTTTACCAAATAAAGAATGAATATGAAAAGCAGAAACGTCCCGCAGATGAGAAATTTCATTTGCGGGACGTTTCTGCTATCTTATGCTTTTTTAATCCTCTTCAATATGCTCCTGTCCCTGTGCGATGATTGTCCGTACATGACCATCTGCAAGAGAGTAGAACACCGATTTTCCTTCTCGTCTGCTCTTTACCAGCTTATTCTGCTTCAGAATGCGAAGCTGGTGGGAAATTGCGGACTGTGTCATGTGCAGTGCTTCTGCCAGGTCGCAGACGCATACCTCTGCCTCAAACAGGACAAACAGGATCTGGATCCGCGTGGAATCACCAAATACCTTGAAAAGCTCTGCCAGATCGTAAAGCTCTGTTTCATCCGGCATGGTCTCATTGACAATCTTTACCAGATTTTCATGAACCTCACAGGAGTCACAGCACAGATCAGCTTCATCCGGATTGATTTTTGCCATTTTGTGTCCTCGTCTTTCTATAGATTTTTCACAAACAGAGCACGAATTGCATTCAGAACCGCCAGAATCATAACTCCGACATCTGCGAAAATTGCCATCCACATGTTAGCGATACCGATGGCTCCCAGAAGCAGGAACAATACTTTGATACCAATTGCAAAATAAATATTCTCATAAACAATGTGAATACATTTTCTGGAAATGTGAATTGCTTTGGAAATCTTGAGCGGATCGTCGTCCATCAGAACGATATCAGCTGCTTCAATTGCTGCGTCGGAACCAAGTGCTCCCATCGCAATACCGATATCGGCACGGGACAGTACCGGTGCATCGTTGATGCCGTCACCTACGAAGGCAAGTTTTTCTTTTTCTGTCTTTGCGGCAAGCAGCTCTTCCACTTTACTTACTTTGTCACCAGGAAGCAGTTCGCTGTAAACTTCATCAATTCCAAGATCTGCAGCTACCTGATCGGCTATCCGCTTGGAGTCTCCGGTCAGCATAATCGTCTTTTTAATACCGGATTTCCGCAGCGCCTGAATCGCCTCTTTCGCATGCGGTTTGATCATATCACAGATCAGGATATGTCCGGCATACTTGCCGTCTACAGCAACATGGACGATGGTGCCGACGCTGTGGCAGTCGATATAATCAACGCCAAGGCGCTCCATCAGTTTTGCATTTCCGGCAGCGACATTTTTACCGTCTACCTTTGCTGTTACACCGTTTCCGCTGATCTCTTCGATGTCCGTGACACGGCTTCGGTCGATCAGTTTTCCATATGCTCTCTGCAGACTCTTGCTGATCGGATGGCTCGAAGCACACTCAGCAAGTGCTGCGTATTCCAGAACATCTTCCTGACTGATCGTATTGTGGTGAATACCGGCTACTTCAAAGACACCCTGTGTCATGGTACCGGTTTTATCGAATACAACGTATTTGGTCTGGGAAAGTGTTTCCAGATAGTTGGAACCTTTCACCAGGACACCTTCATGGCTTGCGCCGCCGATACCGGCGAAGAAGCTGAGCGGAATACTGATGACCAGTGCACAAGGGCAGCTGATAACCAGGAAGGTCAGCGCACGGTAAATCCATACGCTCCACTCAGGAGCGGCACTTAAAAACAGCATCCGTGCCAGCGGCGGCAGGATTGCCAGCGCCAGCGCACCGTAGCAGACGGCCGGTGTATAGTATTTCGCAAATTTGGAAATAAAGTTCTCGGATCTTGATTTCTTGGAGCTGGAGTTTTCCACAAGGTCCAGAATTTTGGATACGGTGGACTCTCCAAACTCTTTCGTTGTTTTTACTTTAATCAGACCGGACATATTGATACATCCGCTGATGACTTCGTCTCCATCCCGGGCGTCACGCGGAACACTCTCTCCGGTCAGGGCACTGGTATTCAGTGTGGTGTTTCCTTCTTTGATCACACCATCGATCGGAATCTTTTCACCAGGCTGTACAACGATGATTGTGCCAACCTCAACTTCATCCGGATCAACCTGCTCGAGTTTTCCGTCTACCTCGATATTTGCATAATCCGGGCGGATATCCATCAGTTCGCTGATGTTCCGGCGGCTCTTTCCGACAGCATAGCTCTGGAACAGTTCGCCGATCTGATAAAACAGCATAACAGCTACGCCCTCCGGATACTCGCCAAGCAGAATGGCACCGACCGTTGCAACAGCCATCAGAAAGTTTTCATCAAATACCTGTTTGTTCAGGATTCCCTTCCAGGCCTTTTTCAGGATATCGTATCCGATGACCAGATAAGGAACCATAAAGGTTGCAAATCGCACATAGCCGGTTGTCGGCAGTACCGCGCAGAGAATCAGAAGAACCGATGCAACGATGACGCGGATGAGAACCTTTTTCTGTTTCTTATTCATACATATGCCTCCTTTGTTCTTACCGCCGGATGAAAAAATCCAGCATTTCATCCCAGAGATTTACAGATCCAAATCCGCTGCTCCAGAGAGAAAATACTGGATTTTTCTCGAGCTGAACCGCAGACAGGTTTTAGAATCTATTCTGCTCCAGCTTTTTCTTCCATCCGCCGATGAAAGTTTTTTATTTTAGAGGAAGATCTCGCAGTCATCCTCAACTTTTTTGCAGTTTTTCAGAACATCCTGCATAACGCTCTTTGGATCCTGTCCGTCTTCGAACTCAACGATCATTTTGAGCATCATAAAGTTTACGGTAGCATCCTTTACACCTGCTGTGTTTTTTGCAGCCTCTTCCATTTTGTTTGCACAGTTTGCGCAGTCAACATCGATCTTATACGTTTTCTTCATCGCTTTTGATCTCCTTTTTCATTTTCACTGTTCATATGAACATTTATTCATATGTTTGTTTTTATTATAGCACCAGTGATGCAATTGTCAATGGAAAACTGAAAAAAATCAAAAAATCTGCCCGTCGGATTTTTTTGATTCCTGCGGGCAGATAGATCTGTTATTTATTTCTCATAAAGAAACGTTATGTTCTGCTATTTTTCACTTTTCCGAATCACAATCTGTCCGAACCGTGCACATCCGTCCAGAACCTCTATTTTCAGAATGCCTTCTCCTGTAACGGTACCGAGTGTGAACTGTTCGAGTGTGTTCGGTGCTGTTTCATATGCAAAATATGGATGAACATCCGAAGTTACTTTCTCACCGGCAGGAGGCATTACCCCTTCAAAAAGAGTCTCTCCCTGAATAGCTGCCTGTACCTTCACCTCTTTGTCTGCACAGTAAGTTACAGAAACGGTATAGGTTTCTTTTTCACGGATTGTATAGGAAGCATACTCTCCTGCTCCCAGCTGAAGCTGTACATGATCTCTCGGATGTTTGATCGGACCCGGTGCGGCAAACCCGGCCGGTTCAGGATGATATCCTTTTTCATAAATCAATTCAAACCGGTCATACAGACGATATCCTGCAGCATTCGGAAGATCACTAAGACCACGGTGTGAATCCATCGGCAGCGCGTTGTAGCCGATCGCCGGGATCTCAAAATTGCCCTCTCGAAGCAGATAAGGATGATACTGCGTATTTTCTTTGCATTTATCGACCGCCAGGCATTCCAGGTAGCTGTCCCAGATGGCCTGCGCATGCTCGTAGGACGGTTTTGCAGCTCCATTAATTGCATAATCGGTAATCAGATGCCATTCATCCGGAACATTAAAGTTCAGAATCGAAGCACATCCTGCTCCCTCTACCGTTTTCCAGCACCACAGATTATAACCGGCGTGGTACTCGGCAAGAATCTCATACATCGTTGTCTGCCATGCGTGCTCATTTCTTCCTCCTGTCTCGCCCATCCACAGGCAGATCTTCTGTTCCCGGCAGGTACGGAGAACGCTGGCAAGAGAAGCTACCTCCGGAACAACCATCTCATACGCATGAAGACTGATGCCCCAGTTGTGGTATTCCGGGTCAAACTCATGATCAAAGAAATATGTAAGAGAGGAAAACTGTGTACCATTCAGCAAAAATAAGTGTTTCTGGTCGATCTTTCTGCAGCGGCGGATCATTTCCTCGTAAAAATAGACCAGCTTCGGTGTCAGCTCCTCGCGGCGCGGCGTCATGGAGATCGGCTCGTTGATACAGTCATATGCGCCGATGATCCAGCAGTCTTTGTATCTTCTCATAAACTCTTCCATCAGAAGAAACATCCGCTCCATCGATTCTTCATCGTCATACAGATGCTGTCCATTGTCCACGCCGTCATCACACGGAATTCCGGACTGGCCTGCCGTTGCCGCATGGAAATCTACGACAGCATAAACCTGATACGTCTCACACCAGTCGAGAACATCATTCAGCATGGCAAAGGAATCTTCATTATACGTAATCCCCGGCTCCTCATACAGAAAGCTTCCTGCGCGGATCGGCAGACGCACGGAATTGTAACCGCGTCTGGAGAGAAGTGCAATATCCTCCTCCGTCAGATACAGCCGTCTCCAGCGTTTCCAGAACTCCTCCGCATATTTCGTTCCGCAGGTCTCCCGTAGAATCTGGTCCATACTTCTTCCACGGTCCATGCGTCCCATCGGCGCATATTTTCCAGGCTCGAACAGTCCAAAGCCGCTCTTGGGTGCCGAGCATAAATCCTTCCGGATTATCCCAGTTTCCCATGCCCCAGCCGCGGAGAATCACCTCTTCTCCGAAATCATTCACAATAATACCGTCCTGATTGTGCAAAAATCCCCTTACACGTTCTTTGTCATAATACCCCATACAAAAATACCACCTTTCCGCAGAAGCCTTCTGGTTCTGCGCTTTTTCTTCTATTATAAAAATTTTGGTTTTCTGTGTCAAGAAATAGATTTTTACTATTTTCAGGGAAAAAACATGATATTTTTTTTAAAATTGCTTGACAAACCGAAAAATGAGACTATAATGCAAAGTGTTCAAAAGAAAAAAGGGATCAGAAAAAAGCAATGAGCAGGACAACATTTTTCGGGTGAGCCTTTTCAGAGAACCATCGGCTGGTGCGAGATGGCAGGTATCCCAAAGAACAATCCCCTGTGAGCTGTACAGACGAAACCAGAAATGGAAAGTAGTCCGGACCGGCCTCTCACCGTTAGCAGAGAAGAGATTCACCGGAAAGTGTATCATCGGGGATCTTGTCTGAGTGATCGACCAAAAGAAACAGCCGATAATTAGAAGTGGTAACGCGGAGCGTTTTTGAAAGCTTCGTCTTCTTGCATAAGTCAGGGAGACGAAGCTTTTTTTGTTTCCAAGCATACCAACACAATTGCCTTTTCCCTTTTCTTTTTCCATTTGGAATCCATGTAAACTGGAAATATCATTTTTGAACGAGGAGGAATTTTATTATGAACACGTTGGTTATTGTACTGATCGCCGCCGTATGTCTGATAGCAGGTTATACCTTCTACGGAAGCTGGCTGGCAAAGAAATGGGGCATCGATCCTAAAGCAAAAACACCTGCCGTTGCAAAAAATGACGGTCAGGATTACGTCCCTACCGATGGATGGACCGTATTCGCCCATCAGTTTTCTTCAATCGCAGGTGCAGGCCCTGTCACCGGTGCCATTCAGGCCGCTGTCTTTGGATGGGTTCCCGTCCTTTTATGGATCCTGATCGGCGGTATCTTCTTTGGTGCTGTTACCGATTTCGGTGCGCTGTATGCGAGTGTCAAAAACGAAGGAAAATCCATGGGACTTCTCATTGAGAAATACATCGGCAAAACAGGAAAAAAACTGTTTCTTCTCTTCTGCTGGCTCTTTACACTGATCGTTATCGCCGCCTTTGCAGATATGGTTGCCGGAACATTTAATGCTTACGAAACGGTTGACGGCGTCACAAAGCTTTCTGCCCAGGCAACTGTAAACGGCGCTGCCGGAAGCATCTCCCTGCTATTTATCGCTTTTGCTGTTGTCTTCGGACTGCTCCAGAAAAAACTGCAGTGGAAAGGCTGGAAAGAAATGGTACTCGGCCTTGCCTGCACTGTTGCAGCCTTTGCAATCGGCATGAATGTACCGCTTGTAACAAGCAAAGCAACCTGGACTTATCTGGTATTTGCCTACATCTTTCTTGCCGCTGTCCTTCCGATGTGGCTTCTGATGCAGCCGCGTGACTTTATGACAACCTTTATGTTTGCCGGCATGATCCTTGGCGCTGTTGTCGGACTTGTTGTTGCACACCCGAAAATGAATCTTCCAATGTACACCGGTTTCCACAATGCGGCATCCGGAGATCTGTTCCCGATCCTGTTTGTCACCGTTGCCTGTGGTGCTGTTTCCGGATTCCACAGCCTGGTATCGTCTGGAACCTCTTCGAAAACCATTGCGAATGAAAAAGATATGCAGAAAGTCGGATACGGAGCTATGGTTCTGGAGAGCCTGCTTGCCGTCCTCGCCCTCTGCGTTGCCGGTGCTGCTGCTTCTGCAGACGGTACGGCTGCTGTCGGAACGCCATTTGCGATCTTTTCTTCCGGTGTTGCCGGATTTCTGGAAATGTTCGGCATCCCGGTATACGGAGCACAGTGCTTCATGACTATGTGTGTATCGGCGCTGGCACTTACCAGTCTTGACTCCGTTGCACGAATCGGCCGTATGTCCTTCCAGGAACTGTTCACTGTCGATGATATGGAACATGCTGCCGGATGGAGAAAGCTGCTCTGCAATAAATATTTCTCTACCATTGTTACTCTGCTCTGCGGCTACATCCTGACTCAGATCGGATATGCCAATATCTGGCCGCTGTTCGGAAGTGCAAACCAGATGCTGAGTGCACTCGTTCTGATCACGCTCTGTGTCTTCCTGAAAGTCACCGGCCGTGAAAACAGAACCCTGTTCCCGCCGCTTATCATCATGCTCTGCGTCACCTTTACCGCACTGGTAGAGCGTGTCATCGCACTTGTAAAAGCGTATGGAGCAGGAACCGCTGTCTTCCTCGTTGAGGGACTGCAGCTCATCATCGCCATTCTGCTGATGGTTCTTGGTGTCATCATTGTCATCAGCTGTGGAAAAGAACTGTTCCGGAAGAAAGCGGGACAGGAAACGAAATAATATAGATGTTTCTTCAAAGAGCTTCCTAACGCAAAACGCCGTCAGACTACAACAAGTCTGACGGCGTTTTACATGCCATAATTTTTTACGAAACAATTGCCGCCTTGGTCGCACCGATAATCGGGGAGCTGACTCCCTTCGCCCATTGCCATGCCAGTGCGGTCATACATTCAGGGCTTCCATTGTTTCCTCAATCGGAGTTTCGTAGTCAAAACGGTGAATGATATACAGATCCAGATAATCTGTTCCCAGCCGTTTCAGTGTACCGTCAATCTCTCTGTGAATGGCTTCTGCCGACAGATTGCCAAAATTTTACTCCGTATAATACTGTGCCTGCGCATTCCAAAGCTCATAGTATTTGCCGTTTGTATCCACAAATCCCCTGTTCCATAAGGTAGCATCCAGATACTTCGGGATCTCCCGGTTGACCGCCATAAAGGTTAAATGACCCCGGCTGTCCTGCTGTAAAAGTGACATCCTCCACCACCTGTAGAGGTGGGGGAGGATGTCACACTTCATGACCTTATTCCTTCTCCGGAAACATACTCTTCAACAGATGCGTTCCCGCTTCCGTCCGAAATACTTTTCTGCAGAAATTTTCAATCGCCTGTTTTGAATATTCGCTCTCGCCGGCATTGACCAGAAAATCGGCTTCCAGCAGGATCTGGTAATCCATTCCCTCTACATTTGTATAGGTATGATGATGCGTAACCAGCCATGTGATGCGTTCGACATCCAGTTCTCCTGCCGGTACATCTTTGAAAAATTCTGCAACGAGCGGCGCACTTTCCTCTTCCTGATGCTTTCCGCTGGTATTTCCGTATTTTTCCCGACACAGCGGGCAGGCAATATCATGGACAACAGCTGCCATCTCCAGCGTTTCCTGTGTTTTTGGATCCAGTCCTTCCGCCTCGCCGATGTTCTTTGCAAAGGCCCATACCTTCAGAAAATGATAAATATCATGAATATTTCCCTTATAAAAATCTGTCATTTTTTCAATTGCAGCAGCAATTTTCATATCGTGTTTCCTCCTTCGCATCCTGTCTTTCTTCCCATTATATCACATGTTTCACGCATTTGAGTATCAGATTATCATCTGATCTTATCACAAAATATGCAAAAACAGGAGGCAGAACCTGCCTCCTGTAGCTTTTTAACACTATGATGTTCTTTATGCCAGCGGTTTTCCTGTCAGCATCTCATATGCCTGAAGATATTTCTCGATCGTCTTGTCTACGATTTCCTGCGGCAGAGTCCAGTCGTGGTTTCCATCGTTGGCTTTGAGCCAGTCGCGCGCGAACTGTTTGTCAAAAGATGGCTGACCATGGCCTGGTTCATAACCGTCTGCAGGCCAGAAGCGGGAGCTGTCCGGAGTCAGCATCTCGTCGCCGATTACGATATTTCCGTTTTCATCAAGACCAAACTCAAATTTTGTGTCTGCAATGATAATGCCTTTGCTTAAAGCATAATCAGCACATTTTTTATACAGAGCGATGGTGTAGTCGCGAAGCTTCTCTGCATACTCGGCTCCTTTTCCCGGGAAGTATTTTTCCAGATGGGCGATGCTCTGCTCATAAGAGATATTTTCGTCATGATCTCCGATTTCAGCCTTTGTGGACGGAGTGTAGATTGGCTCAGGAAGCTTGTCAGATTCTTTTAATCCTTCCGGAAGCTCGATGCCACATACTTTTCCTGTTTTCTGATAGCTTGCCCAGCCGCTTCCGGTAATGTAGCCGCGGACAATGCACTCGATAGGAAGCATTTCCAGCTTACGGCACATCATGCTGTTTCCGTCAAATTTCTCCTGCTGGAAAAATTCCGGCATGTCTTTTACGTCTACAGAGATCATATGATTCGGAAGGATGTCTTCTGTCAGATCGAACCAGAATTTGGACATCTGGGTCAGAACGGTACCTTTTTTTGTTACCACATTGTTCAGAATGACATCAAAACAGCTAATACGGTCGGTTGCTACCATGATCAGGCTGTCGCCGTTATCATAAATCTCGCGTACCTTACCCTCTTTGATTGGCTTTAATTCTTTCATCATGAATACCTCTTCTTTTCGTATAGGATAGTGAACGGAATTACACCCGATCCGGTGAAATTCCTTTGACACCTTTACCCTACACCACTCCTTATAAATTGTCAAGTATTTATTATTAACGCTACTAAATAAAACAGGCAAAATGATTGCTGCTCCGGTGCGCAAAAAAGTGCTTCAGGCGTGTGCAGTTCTCCTTTTGCGAAGCAAAACTTTTCATGATGGCTGCGAATGAGCAAATAAAATCGGCCGTCTGCCTTCCGAAAAATAAACAGTTGGCCGATTTCTTTCTTTTATGCGAAATGGAAACGGAACGTATAGCTATATCTTCCCTTGCATACGCGATATTCCGGATGGATGTTTTTCGTCCAGCCGGTATCTCCGCCAAGGCCTGCGTGTGCTGCATCCAGGATCAGCCAGGTTCCTGTCGTATGCTCCGGAAGTTCTTCCTCATATGCGGCTTTTCGATATTCTGCCATAGAATATGGAAGCGCACTGAAATGGAAATCATCACTGCCTACAATCTGAACGGTATGTGTTCCATCTGAAAGAACGGCAAATCGCGTATCCTCATGGCCACCGCATTCGCAAGGTACTACAAACGGAACGTGCTGTTCTGCTACAGAAGATGTGTAAAATCCGGTAAAAGCTGCGTCCTTTCGGTCTGCATACGTCTCCCATGGTCCTTTTCCATACCAGCTGAGCGTATCAAACGCTGCAGGAAGGCAGAACGACTGTCCGACTCTTGCGATGGTCTCAAGGCCGCTGTTGTTTGTTACTTCGTTTTTCAGCTCCATTCCCTCACTGCCGATGCGATACAGAGTATGAGCGGTAAAGAGTACTGCGTTGTCCGGCTCCGCGGTATAGGAAGCCTGCACTTCAAGAAGCACCTGATTTCCGGCACTGACAGCCGATACTGACTGTACTTTCTTTTTCAGACGATCCAGACCTTCCGCGCGCCAGATATCATCGTAATCACTTTCATGGGTTCCCTCATCAATACCGGTTGGGGCACGATAAAATTCATCTTTTCCGCCGGTCATAAAAGAAACGCTCTTTGCCTGATATCTGGTAAATTCACCTGTCTTTTTATCAAAGATAATTTCGGTCTCTTCGCCGGTGATGCGAACATGATTTTCATCCTCCGCTACGGTCAGTGGTTTCTCCACAATCGTTTTCTCGTCTGCCAGATAAACACCTGTAGTAACCGGAATCTGACGGCGGTATAGTTCTGTTCCCGCCGGTGCATAGAAGGTATCTTGGGCAAGCTCAACGTAATAATTTACATACGCCTCGCCATGCAGTTTCGCCGGAAGCTCCGGAAGCGTCTCTGTTGTTCCGGCTGCCGTGTAAAATGTCGGATAGCTGCCTTTGGCAAGCGTTTCGCCGTTCTGCACAATTTCATAACGCACCTGCAGATGAGAAAGATCGAGGGTATGGTAGCGGTTTGCCAGCACCCATATAGTTTCGCCGGTATATGGATTTTTCACCTGCTCAATCGTAACCGGGGACTGGCCGTTTCTCACCTCATAGGCGCCCGGTTTATAGGAAAGATCGGCAAAGACAACACCATTCAGACACATATCCGGAACCGGATCGGTCACATCCTCTCCGAACGCTCCGCCGTAGCCGTATTTGATATTTCCGTCCTCCTCGTGGATCGCAATCGCCTTGTCCGCGAAATCCCAGATAAAGCCGCCCTGGAAACGCGGGTATTTATTGACATAGTCCCAGAACTCCCTGAAGTTTCCGTTGCTGTTGCTCTTTGCATACGCATATTCGCACATGATGAACGGGCGGAGATCGGAATCGTCTGCCATCACATCCTCAAGCCAGCTCATCGTCGGATACATTGGGCAGATAACGTCGGAAATATTACTCTTTGGGTTGCCGGACTCATACTGAACGTATCTTGTCTTGTCGTATTCGCGGATCCAGCCGTGCATCGCGGCATGATTCGCCCCGGCACCGGATTCATTTCCAAGGGACCACAAGACGATGGAAGGATGGTTTTTATCACGCAGTACCATACGGGTTGCACGCTCCAGATAAGCGGCTGTCCACTCAGCGGATGCACTGAGCTGTCCGCCGTAACCGTGCGTCTCAAGATTTGTCTCATCGACAAGGTAAATGCCGAGCTCGTCACACAGATCATACCATTTCACGGAATTCGGATAATGGCTGGTACGAACAGCGTTGAAATTCAGGCGTTTCATCACAGCAATTTCTTTTCGCATCTGCTCCTCAGAAACGGTACGTCCCGTCTCGGCGCAAAAATCGTGGCGGTCAACACCTCGGATCACAAGGCGTTTGCCATTCAGGGTCAGAACACCGCGGCTGTTGATTTCCACCTGACGGAAGCCGACCTTGCAGCTCTCGATATCAACCGTCTCATTCTCTTTGTTCTGCAGCTCGACAACGAGGGTGTAAAGTGTCGGAGTCTCTGCAGTCCAGAGTGCCGGGTTCTCTACCGGAGCAGTAACGGTTGCGATGAATTTCGGCATCAGATAGAAGCCGCACTCAGCAAACGTTCTCGAAGCCATCTCGGTTACTTTGTTCTGTTCTTCGTCATACAGCGTCACTTTGGCATGATACTCGCCGTACAGCGGTTTGGAGTTGTCCGGCCAGATCGTGACAGAGAGAGTAGCTTTCGTGTAATCCGGGTGTGTGAACAGTGTCTCTGCCTTATAGTCCAGGATGTGCTGCACCGGTTTCGATACGAGGCGGACATCGCGGTAGATACCGGACAGATGCCAGTAATCCTGATCTTCCAGGTAAGTACCGTCACAGTAGCGCATTACCTGTACGGCGAGGGTGTTCGTTCCCTCCTGCACATATTCGGTGATGTCAAATTCCGCGTTCACTTTGCTGTCTTGGGAATACCCCACCTGTTTTCCGTTGACCCAGAGATAGAAGCAGGACTCCACACCGCCGAAATCGATGAGAAGCTGTCGGCCGATATAGTCTGTTGGAACCTCAAAGGTTCTGAAATAGCAGCCAGTCAGATTTTTCTCCGGTACGTACGGCGCATTCAGCTCGTAGGTGCCTTCGATAATCTCGATCTCAAATGCTTCGCCGTTTGCCTCCCGTTTGAACGGATACAGCATATTGGTGTAAACCGGCTTTCCATATCCCTGCAATTCCCAGTTGGACGGCACCGGAATCGTATCCCATGCTGCGTGATCGAAATTCTCTTCATAAAATGCTTCCACCGCTTCCGGTGACGGATACATTTTGAATTTCCAGTCTCCGTTCAGATCCATTACAAAGCGGGACGCGTTCCGATTTCCGGCGAGCGCCTGCTCTACCGTCTCATACGCACCGTACGGCGTATGCATCGGATAACGATTTTTCTGCGTTATATACTGATTTTCCCAGTCTCTTGTCTGTCTCATGTTCTTGAAACCCTCCTTGTCTTTGCTTTCGCATTTTCCGACTGCCTCTCTTCTTTTTATCCAGATTGGTGTTCCTTTTTTGCTTTCCTGTGATATAATACATCTGTGGATTTTCAAAAGATTCATGCAGTTATCTTATGATTCAGTATAAAACACTGCACGCGGATGAGAAATAGTTGATCTGGTGTTTCTTTTATCCAAAATGGGAAAGCAAAGGAGAAGTCGTATGATACCGGAATATCTGCTTGCAAAAATAGAAAAGAGCGATGTTATCTATCGCTGTATTGGAAATGAAATGAAGAACGGGATTCTGGCGTGCGGTTTTATGCGGAAAGAGACAGCGGACCGCTCGCAGTATCATTTTTCGAACGAGTATTACAGCTGTTTCGTGCTGCTGCGCGGGAGCGGGGAATATATTGCCGAGGACGGCACCTCCTATCCGCTGCAGGCGGGAAGTCTGGTCCAGCGTCTGCCGGGTGTGCCGCATTCCACACGCGTAGACCCCGATGGGAAATGGCTGGAATTTTTTATCTCGATTGGGAAACCGTTTTTTGATTTTTTCTGCTCGCTTTCGGTTCTGAACCGGGAGCCGATGTTAAAGGCAGAGCTGCTTCCCGGCGATCTCGAGCGGTATCAGAAGCTTCTGCAGTCGTTAAAGGCCACACCGGACAGTCTGCTGCCTTTGCGGATTCCGGAGATGGAAAAAGAGATTCTGCGAATGTACGGCTACCATGCGCACCGGGTGAATCTGCAGCGGGATCCGATCGAGGCCGCCTGCGATATGCTCTCGCAGAATCTTGATGAAGAAATTTCTCTCGAAGAGCTTGCCCGGTCACTCCAGATCGGTTATGAGACGTTTCGAAAAGTATTTAAAAAACAGACCGGCGTCTCTCCTGCACGGTACCGCACCAGGAAGAGAATGGAGCAGGCCCGTATTCTTCTCGAGGGCGGCGTACCGATGAAGGAAATTGCCGGTCTTGTCGGATATGGCGATGTCTATGCGTTCAGCAAGCAGTTTTCCCGGTTCTTTGGATTCCCGCCTGGAAAGTACCGCGCACGTCTTCACACGGATGCGCCGGATTTAGAACAGTTTTAAGATATCGTCCACGGTTTTACGTTTCGGCTTGTCCGGGTTAATGGCACGGTAGCCGACAGCAATGACAGCACCAAGGAGCTCATTCTCCGGAATGGAGAGGGCTTCACGGATAGCTTTCTCATCACGGATTCCCATAATCAGAGTATCAAGGCCAAGTTCTCTTGCGCGCAGGATCAGGTTTTCGTCGTGCAGGCCGAGATCGTAATAGCCCCAGCCGTTTCCGACTTCATTGTCCGGTGTTCCGTCCTGCGTGAAGCCGGAGCGGTCTTTTACGAATGCTGTTACGACAAGTGCGGCTCCCTTTGAACTCTTCTGATTGAATTCTGGAAGGCATTTTGCGGAAAATTCTTCGACTTTCTCCGGTGTTACAAGGGCATAGTACCGTGTTGTCTGTGAGTTTTTCCAGGATGGTGCCTGAATCGCTGCCTGTACGATCTCCTGGATCTGCTCTGCCGTTACGTGTTTCTCCGGATCAAACGCGCGGATGCTTCTTCTTTCTTCCAGCAGTTTTGTAAATTCCATGGTGTATATCCTCCTTTTATTTATAAAGCCTCGTAATCTTCCCGTGAAAAACGGTGATACGTCAGGCCGAATTCATTTTCTTCGACACAGTAACAGTATTCATCTACAGACGGGTCTGAAAAAGAAAATACATGGCCCATCTCATGCTCCTCGGATGCGTTTTCTTCCACGGTAGTATGCATTTTCTCTGCATAGGAAGAAAAGCAGTTTCGAACCTGTTCCATTGTGTTTCCAGGCGTTGTGATCACCTGCAGAAGGTTCTGCAGGAGCTCCGGAACAGGAATTTTCCGCTCGATATAAGAACATCCCTCCTCCGGGATTTCCATGCAGTAGCGGTCCTTGACCGCTGAAATCGCAAGTGTTCCAAAACGCAGCTGTACTTCCTTACAGAACGCGGCAAGTGCCGCATCCAGGTCTTCTGTTTCGTCTAAAGAGAGGGAACGGCGCAGGGACTCCGCCGGGTAGTAGAGCTTCATCGTACCGCCCTCATAGCCGATCTTCACCTGCCATTCCCGAATCGTATCGGTAATATGTTTTTCCAACAGTTTTGCTGTCATATTTTTTCAGTCACCTCCATTATGCTGCATGTGCAAAAAATACAGTATTATTATCGCATGAATTGGGAGTTGTGTGAACACTTAATTTTTTGTTTTTTACAAAAAAAGAATCACTTTTTTTACTTCTCGAAACGGCAGAAACCTCCGCCAGAAAAGCTGGAACAGAGGTTTCTGTGATTTCTTATGTCAGAAGAATTTCTCAGTCATTTCGTTCTGAATTACTCTTCGTCGTCTTTTTTCTTTCTGCCGCGGAGTTTGAATCCAAGTCCGCCAGCGCCAAGAGATGCAACTGCCATGCTTACCCATCCCCAGATGTTGGTAGCATCACCGGTCTTTGCATTATCGCTCTTCTTGGAAGTAGAGGTATTGGATACTTTATTACTTGCAAGCGGAGTAGATGTTGCTTTCGGGGTGCTTGTCGGGGTCTTCGTCGGCTGCGTTGTAGGTATTGTGGTAGGAGCAGTCGTCGGGGTTGTGGTTGGTGCTGTTGTAGGTGTAACCGTCGGAGTCTCAGTTGGGGTTACGGTCGGGGTTACGGTTGGGGTCTCTGTAGGAGTAGGAGTCGGCTCTTCTGCTGATTTCTTCCAGGTGAAGCTAAGATCCTGATATCCCAGTGAAGAAACTGTAATTTCAAAGGAATCGCCCTCTGCGAACGGTGCTGCATCTGTCTTTAAGGAACCATCCTCATTGAACAGTACAACAGCTCCTCTTCCGCTTGCTGCATATGCTTTTCCATTTACAGTAACAGAGGTAATGTTCTTCAGATAATCTGCAAACTCTTCATCTGTTGCATCCCCGTTCTTAAGCAGACCCGGTGTTGTCGTATCTTCGTTAAATGCTGCCGGCATCTCTTCCGTGTAAAGGATAAAGTCTGCGGAAAGATCTGCATATTTACCATTCTTATCGCTGACAGTCAATGTATAAGAACCTTTCTCTGCATTCTTGAAGTACAGAGTATCACCGGACACGGTTCCCGTCAGACCTTCTACTGTATAGACAGCATCGTAATCATCCGGCAGGCCTTCCAGTTTAACAGAAGCATTTCCAGATGTGACAGACGCATTCTCTACAGAAAATTCATATGCAAACTTAACCGGTACATATACATCTGCGTCGACTTCGTAAATTCCCTTGCTGGTGTAATAGGTAATTTTGTTGATGGTCTGTCCCATCATACTCTTGTAATGTTCAGAAGAAGTCGGGCAATTATGAACGCTTGTGGTAAATCCAGTGCTCCATGCCAGCTTAGACACTCTCCAGATATTCTCCAGATGACGCATTCCGTAATCGTTGCCCTCTTTTGTGCTGACAACAACACCATATACGGTATCTTCGCCTGCTTTGATGGTATCAGTAAGACCATCCAGATCCAGCTGATAATCACCGTATTTGCTGTTAGTGGAGAGCTCTGCCGTTACATTTTCCAGCTTTGCTGTCTCGGTTCCCTGAACAGCACCAAAGGTTACATTGCCGTCTGCATCTACAGATGCTTCTTTGTAATAAGACGGAACCTCATGTAAAGTGTAATATGCATAGCTTGCATTCTCATACAGTGCATCTTTTCCGGTATACGTTGTGGTGGATGTCTGTCCACGGTTGGTAACGGTGATTTCTACAGAATCCTCATCTGTCACTTTCGTGTATTTGCTCAGATCCATACCCTCTGTTACTTTTACTGGGAAGGTGATACCTGTAATATCGCTTCCGTCTGCATTCACATGGTAAGATCCGCCAGAAAGGGAGGCTGTTCTTGTTTTGTTCTTGGTTGCGGAAGTAAATGCATCTACTGGAATATCGTTATGAACCTCTGCCTGATAGAACTCAGCATACGGAATGTTCATTAATACATACTGGGACTGAAGTGCTTCGATTGCTGCATTCAGATGCTCTGTTGCTTCGTCTACGGTTCCCTGGCTCTGTTTTTTCTCCAATGCTTCTTTTGCTTCTGCCAGTTCTGTCTGCATATTATTCCAGGAAGTTTCCGTGTAAAGATCTTTATTCAGTGCATCTGCCTTTGCAATTGCCTCTTCCAGTGCTGCTGTGCTCTCTACCGGATCAGCTCCTACAATATTCGCTTTGGTTGCTTCAAAAGTGTAGGAAGCATCTGCATAGCCAAGTGCATGAATCGTAATCTTCCAATAACCGGTTCCATCCGTTCCCTCCGGTAAAGTGCAGCGCAGGGAATCGGTAAGGCCAAGCTGGATTCCCATTACTTTATGCATCCAGTTATCTGCTGCGAATTTTGTTCCATACGTTGCTTTTGCATTCGTATAAGTGGAATCATCACCGTAATAAGTCCAGGTTACGGTCTGCAGATTAGCAGCCAGATCGCCGTAATCTCCCGTTAAATCTACGCGAAGGAATTCTCCATAAGAACCATTGGCTTCTTTCACGGTCAGTCCTACGGTCTCAGCATCCGGAGCTGTCTTCAGCGCCTGATCTTTGATTCCGGATTCACTTCCTGTTGTTCCTGCAGAGAAGGAGAAGCTTCCATCTGCATTTTTCACTGCTATCTTCAGACCGTTTGTGTTTTCTGTTACATCTGCAACCAGGCCTGTATAGCTCTGCAGTTTATTTTCAGAAAATCCACCGGAAAGTGTTCCGCCGTTTTCTACCACAACATACTTTTTGCAGAAATCTTCGTAATCATCTTCCGAAACTTTTACAGGCACATATTTCAGACCTTTTACTTCATAATGATCAATCTGGCTCTTATCGTAAGTTACGGTCTCGCCGTTCGTCAGAACTGCCGTGGTTGCTGCGGTATAATATGCTACATCATAGGTTGTGCCATCTTTCATGTAGATAGTCGCTGCGCACTGGAAGCTTCCTCTGTGCAGTCCATGGTTTGTAGTCGCACGGGTTACAACATCAAAAGCGCCTTTATCACTTTCTTCGCGACTGTCAGTTTCATCCGAACCAGCGTCGCTTCCTGCCGCCTGAACTCCTTCTGCTGCCCAATATTCAGCCCAGGTAAGACCTGCATATACATATTTATATGTTGTTTCTTTCTTCTCATAAGTAAAGGAAAGCGTCTTGTAACCTGTTGCAGTTACTTCGATTTCAAATTTATTTCCTTCTGCAAAAGCGGCAGCTGTCAGATCAAGCGTACCGTCTTCTTTGATCAGAATTGTTTTCCGTTTTCCAGTTGCTGCATATTCTTTTCCATTTACTTTTACCGAAGTGATGTTCTTGATATAATCAGCAAAGTCATCTTCTGATGCATTCTCTGCTTTTACAAGCGCCGGAGCACTTCCTTTTTCGTTGTAAGCAGCCGGCATTGCATCTGTATACAGAGTAAAGCTCTGTGTCAGATCTGCATAAACACCTTTTTTATCATGAATCGTCAGAGTATACATTCCTTTTTTCGCATTTGCGGAATAAGAAATGGTATTTCCGTCTACTGCAAATCCATCCAGACCATCTACGGAATATTCTGCATCATAATCAGCCGGAAGTCCGGTTACGGTCATCGTTGTCTTTCCAGCGGAAAGAGAAGCGTCTTCTACGGATACACTTGCCTCAAATTTTGTTGGAACAAAAATATCATTCACTGGAATCGTGTAGATTCCTTTGCTGGTATAATAAGTAACCTTATTGATATGCTGTCCCATCATGCTCTTGTAATGTGCAGAAGAAGTCAGGCATCCATGTACCTGTGTTGTAAATCCAGTTGACCATGCCAGCTCTGTTCCGCGCCAGATATTTTCCACATGACGCATACCATAGTCATTGCCTTCTTTCGTGCTGACAATAACACCATAGATCTGATCGGTTCCAACATCAATCGTGTTCTCCAGTCCGTCGAGATCCAGCTGATAATCTCCATATTTTGATTCAGTCATAAATTCCGGAGATACATTGGTCAGTTCAATTGCAGTTCCAACTGTTTTTCCAAAAGAAAGAGAGCCATCTGCATTTACCGTTGCTTCTTTGTAGTAAGAAGGTACTTCGCTTAATACATAATATGCATAGTCTGAGTTTTCAAATAAGGCGTCTTTTCCAGTGTATGTCTGTGTAGATGTCTGACCACGGTTTGTTACTGTAATACTTACAGAGTCAGAATCTGTTACTTTCTTAAATTTGGAAAGATCCACTCCTGTTACTTTAACCGGGAAGGTAATTCCATTGATTGCACTTCCATCTGCATTGGTATGATAAGAACCACCGGCAAGAGTGGCTGTTCTTGTTTTGCTCTTCGTTGCGGAAGAAAATACATCCACTGGAACAGAGTTGTTTACATCTGCAGCATAAAATTCATCATACGGAATGTTCATCAGAACGTAAGCCACCTGCTCAGTTGGAGTCTCGGTCGGGGTCGCCGTTGGGGTTGCGGTTGGCGTTGCTGTCGGGGTCGCCGTCGGAGTCGGTGCTTTAACAAGGCCTTTTACTGCAGTATTCAGCGCATCTTTCGCGGTATCAACAGCGCTCTGGGATTCTTTTGCAGAAAGAGCAGATTTTGCTGCGGTAAGAGCAGTCTGGACAGCTTTCCAGGAGTCTGCGGTGTAGTCAGCTTCCTTTAATGCTTCGGCATCTGCGATTGCTTTTTCAAGTGCTGTGGTGTCTACTGCTTCTGGAGTCGGGGTTGCTTTTTGGGTTGCTGCAAGAGCCGCGGTTTTTACTGCATTCGAAGTTCTGGTTGCACCCGATACAATATCCCATCCTTCAATGTTTTCAATCGTTGCATCTTTTCCAAGAAGTTTCGTTTTGAATCCTTTGCTGTTTGTAGCTGCTTTTTTAAAATATGTAGCATTTTCTGTATTGTATCCAGAACCAGGTGTTACTGCAATATCAGAAAACTTACCGTCTGCAACTGTGATTTTGACATTAACGTCATATTCATCCCATGCATTCTCATCCTCATCGTCTTCTGCAGTTCTGGTAACATGAGCCGTAGACTCATAAGTGCCATCTGCCAGCACGCCACTTGTAGCATCCGCCAGTGCGGTTCCCGGGAGCAGGCTCATGGTCATGGAAGCTGCCATTACGGCTGCTAATGATTTTTTCTGAAGTTCTTTTCTTTTGATCATAACTTCCTCCTTTTTCCTTTTCCACAGTTTTGCAGGAAAAACAGGGGCAAAACTGTCCTTCATTATTATATTAGTTTTCACTAATCAATAATTGTTTTAACTAACCGTAGATTATTCTACTAATTTTTGATCGTTTTGTCTAACTCTTAACTGATTATTTTTTCTCAAAAGAGGCACAGATTCTGCTTATTGAGTATTTTTACTATTTAATGATCCGATACTGTGAAGTTTGTGGGATGATTTTCGTTCCCACACAGAAAAAATTCCGTAGATATGGAGTTTTCACCGCGAAGAACTTATGGAGTTTTCACCGCGAAGAACTCTTTCGTCCCTCGCGTTTTACCGCAGAAAGAATGCGGTCCGAAAGGATTCCGATCAGCATTCCGGTGATGACTCCGGCCACGAGAAGCGCCGGCAGATAATAGAACAGTTTGCGGTTCTGCACCACGAGAGCCGCCACGCAGATCTGCGCGACATTGTGCGTCACGCCTCCTGCAATACTTACGCCGGTGATACTAAAGCCCTTGATGTGTTTCAGCAGAAGCATCACAAGAAAGCTCAAAAGCCCGCCGGCAAGGCTGTAAAGGATGGACATTCCATTTCCGAACAGATACCCCATCAGAAGAATGCGGGCGACGGAAATCATCAGGACTTCCCCTGCCGGAAGGAAAAAGAGGCCGACGACTACAACCAGATTGGCAATGCCGAGTTTGATTCCAGGAACACCGAGGTTGATCGGGATCAGTACCTCCACATAACTGAAGATCATGGCAAGTGCCATCAGCATGGCGCATAAGGCAATTTTTCTGCTTGCAGTGCGGCTGTCTCTCATAAATTCCAATTCCTTTCTTCTAAGCTGGTATTATTTTACAATCACATCCGGCGCATCGTCGGCGTCGTCCGTTGTGGATCCGTCACTTTCTACCTCCGCAACCAGCTTATGCGGCAGGCACACGATCGTCTCATTTACCCGGGAAATCGTACCCTGTCTTTTGCAGTAGCCGTCCGGGCAGTCAGCTTCTTCCATATGGACACTTCCGTTTTCGATCACCAGGACATTCGTTCCGTGACCCGTCTGAATTTTCACGGTCTGATTTTCTGCGAGTGAATACGTTCCGTAGACTTCGCCGTCCACCGTGACTTTCATGGTATTTCCATTTTCCGTTTTCGGCAGCCGAAGCGCCAGGGAAAGGATTCCAGCCAGGAGCAGAACGGCGCCTGCCAGAATCAGATCTTTTTTCTTCATATAGTTTTCCTTATTCTGAATCAGATGCCAGCCCATAACAGCAGTGTCAGCAGGAATACAGCACGGAACAGCGTAAAGAGGATTTCATTTCCGTGAAATTCCTTTACCCCGCAGCGGATATTACCTTTCGGACACGTATCAATACATTTCTGGCACTGGAAACAGTCGCCGGAGATCTCCACGTATCCATCGGATGGCAGTTCCACCGCTGACGGGCACTGTCTCGTGCAGGCGCTGCAGCCGCGGATGCAGTTTTCGCGTTTCCGGTGCAGAGTAAAGAACGGCAGGATCGGAAGCAGAGAAAAGACAGCTCCCATTGGGCACAGGAAACGGCAGAAAAAGCGCTCCTCAAAGAACATGCCGACCAGGATCAGCACCAGAAGAACAATGCCTGGAATATAAGAGGAAAGTCGGAAATTTCCCGCATGCAGCATGGAAAAGACATCCCACGGGCTTGTTCCTCTTGCTTTCTGATAAACTCCTGCAAAGCAGCAAAGAGCAATCAGAAGCAGAATGCCGTATTTGACCAGCGCCAGTTTTTTTGCCAGTTCCGGTTTGATGCGTCTGGGCTTCTTTTTACGTTTCTTACAGATTATACCATAAATTGCGTGCATTGCATCCCCCAGACTTCCAAAAGCGCATGCAAAACCGCAGAAAAATCTTCCGAATACGATCGTAAATGCACAGACAAGGAGCAGAGCCGACACAAACGCGGTCATCTCAATTTTTTCACCCTGTCCAAGCTGCGTAAAAATGTATTTCACTCCGTTAAATGCAGCGGTAAATACTGACGGAAGAAACAGGAAATATAAAAGCTGGATTCCGGCACGCAGGCAGGAAACGATCTGTTTTCTCTTCTTTGCCGGTAATGTGGATAGATCTAAATTTTTCATGTTATTTCTCCGCCTTTTCTATTGCTTCCTGCGCCGCATTTCTGATACCGGTGGAGCTGAATGTTGCTCCGCTGATCGTATCAACATCGGCGGACTGTGCCTCAATAATCTTTGGAATGATCGCCTCCGCGTTTGACAGATACGCACTGTCCTCGCCGTCGGCGGATGTGATGGCAAGATCGGTAATCTGGCCGCCCTCTACGGTTACTTCAACTGCAATGGTGCCGCCGAAGCCGTCAGCTTCACCGTCATACGTACCGTCCACGTACTGCCCTTCTGCTTCTGCTGCTTCACTTGCGGCCGTATCCGCCGTGTTGGATGCAGCTGCTGCGGCCTGCAGATTTTCCTTCTGAAGCTGGGTCGTCTCAAGCTCTGCCGAGAGCCGCGCGATCTGATCCTCTTTGTCTCTTTTATCGAGTACGGTATTGTAGCCGATCAGAACAGCAGCAATGACAGCGACATTCAAAAAACGAACAATCAATTGTCTCATCTGTTTTCCCCTTTATTGCGTTACTTTCGCAGCATCCAGCGCATTCCGGCATGCCTCAAGAATGGCTTTTGAGGAGCAGGTTGCACGGGAAACGGTGTCGATGTTTTCAAGCGTTCCGGTTTCCAGAATCTGAGCGGAAACGCCTTTGATTTTGGAGGTTCCTTCGGATGCGCGGCGGATGTAGGAGGCATTCTGACTGTCTCCGTCACCGGTGATGTTGCTTAACGCTACGATTTTATCGTTTTCAATTGTTACCGTCACAGAAAGCTGATAAGCGGTAAAATCTTCATCTTCATCCGGCTCGCAGACGGCAATCGCTGTGTATTCGCCGTCCTGATAGATCTTTTGTTCCGGAGTTTCCGTCGGGGTTGGTGTTGGCGTCTCAGTTGGCTCCGGGATTTCGGTCGGGGTTGGTGTTTCCGTCGGTGTCGGGGTTGGATTTTTCTTTTCCTCAGTTACGCGTTCTGCCTCTTTTAAAGCTTCCTCGATTGCCGCAAGAATTCCCCTGGAGCTGTAGGTTGCGCCGGAAACGGTGTCAACTTCCAGTGTCTGGTTTTTCACAACGTCCTTTGCTGTCTGTTTTGCGCGTTTTAAGAATGCTTCGTCATCTTCACTCTCGGTCACGAGAATTGCCTTGATCGTCTCATCCTGAATGACAACTGCCGTTGTAATGTCTCCCAGATAGCCCTCGCCGGTTCCGTAGTAAATGCCTTCCTCGTATGGGAATTTTCCTTCCGGAATCGTTGTGGTTCCGCCGCTGCTCGTTCCGTTATCCGGAACGGTCTCGCCGTTTGTTGCCTTCTTCGCATTTTCCAGCGCCTGTTTTACTGCGTTCTGGATGCCGCGGGAGCTGTACGTTGCGCCGGATACGAGATCCACATCGGTTTTCTGTCCGTCTACGATGCGGTCCGCTACGACTTTGGCACGGTTGAAGAATGTCTCGTCATCTTCGTTTTCCAGAATCAGTACCGCTTTGATCGTCTGATCCTGCAGGGCTACCGCCACTTTGATGTCTCCCTGGAAACCGGCGGCCGTTCCGTAATAAATTCCGTCCTGATAAGGAAAACTTCCCTTGGATGCAGACGAGTTGTTATTGTTCTGGCCGTTATTCTGACTGTTGTTTCCGTTGTTTGTATTGCCCTGGCTTCCTCCGTTTGTACTGGAAGACCCGTTCACTGCCGCCTGACTTAAGGCACTCCGCACAGCTTCAATAATACCGCGGGAGCTGTATGTCGCGCCGGAGACCGTATCCACATTCGTACTTTGTGTTGAGATAATCGTCGAAATCAGAAAGGAAGCACTGGAAAGGTAGCTTGGCGTATCGCTGTTTTCCACAATATCAATCGAAGCAATTTTTCCGCCGCTGACAACAACACAGACTTTCATTGTGCCGCCAAATCCCGTTCCGGTTCCGTAATACGTTCCATCCCGGTAGGCAGCCGGCTCTTCAATTTTAGATACCGTAACTGTTCCGCCGGCAGAGGCTCCGCCGCCTGCCGCTCCTGATGCGGATGCCGGTTCTGAAGTGTCCTCCTGACCGGTCAGTGCATTTTTCACGGCTGCAAGGATACCTTTTGAACTGAAAGTTGCACCGGAAACCGTGTCCACATCCACACTCTGGGATGCGATGATACGGTCGATAACTCCCTTCGCACGGTTCAGGAAAGCTGCGTCCTCGCCGGGAGCGCTTACAATCGAGATCGACTGAATCGTTTTGTCTTTCAATACGACAGAGACTGTAATCGTACCGCCAAAACCTGTTCCGCTTCCTTCGTACGTTCCGTCCGCCAGCTCAAAGCTGCCGGAACCGACGGCTGCGACAAGTTCTGCTTCGGTATCGGTTGTCTTTTTGGTATCGTCCTTCTTTTTTGTATCATCTTTCTTTTCCGCTGCATCGGTATCCTGTTCCGGCTCCGGTGTCACCAGTGCCTCCGGCTGCTCTACGGCGTAAACCGGTGCAGTGTAGCCGTTCAGCGAAATACCGGCGCAGGCTGCTACGATAACTGCCGCGAGAGCCGGTGCAAATGCTGTCAGTTTTTTCCATTTTCCCATGGTTATGTATCACCGTCTTTCCTGATAATGTTTGTCTCGTGATCGGATGTGAAATCGTCAGCAATTCCTTCGGTTACATGCAGAACGCCGTCCTCATCCTCCAGAATGGTGTCAAATTCATCGCTGTGTGCACGCCAGTATTCGGCCGCCTTGTCCTTTCCCATGATGAAAAGAGAAGTTGAAAGACCATCTGCCAGTGTTCCGTCAGCACTTACGATCGTCACCGACACCAGACCGTTATTTGCCGGATGACCGGTCGATGGGTCGATGATGTGATGATATTTCATGCCGTCCTGTTCGAAATACCGCTCATAGCCGCCAGAAGTAATAACCGCCCGGTCGGCCGTCGAGAGAATGCCGAGATAATCATCCTCCGCTTCCGGACTCTGCACGGCAACACGCCATTTGCTGCCATCCGTTTTCGTGCCGACAACCTGAACGTTTCCACCGAGGTTGATGAGCCCGCTCGTCACACCGCATTCCCGGTAAATATCCGCAATTCTGCCGGATGTATAACCCTTTGCGATTCCGCCGAAGTCGATTTTCATGCCGTCCTTGGCAAAGCTGATGGATGCGCTGTCCTTGTCGTAAAGGATATCATTGGCATCGGTCAGCGGAAGGAGGCTTTCGATCGTCTCATCCGAAGGAATCGTATAATTTCCGGTTGTAAAACCCCAGGCGTCCATGATCGGATAAATTGCGATGTCGAAAACGCCGTTTGTGCTGTCATACAGATCCAGCGAGCGTTCCAGCAGATAGGTGGTATCCTCCGATAAGGTTCCGCTGCCGTTTGCATTGATCTGCGCTACTTCACTCGTCTCCTCTCCGGTCGACAGAAGTGCATCCAGCCGCTCAATCTCCTGCTGCGCCTGATCCACCGCCGTTTCTGCATTCGGACCATAGGCAGTGACCGTCATGTACGTATCCATCGCAAAAATATCCCGGCTGCTCGATGCATCTGCGGCATCGGAAGAAGCTGTGGATGATGCGGATTTCTGCGTGGAATTCTCTTCCGAAGCGTCAGAACTGCTCGAAGACTCCGAAACAGACGCCGGCTGTGTCTGACTTTCACTGCTCTCCGGCTGCGCTGCTGTCCCCGCACCGGAACATCCGCCGACCGTCATCACCATGGCAAGACAAAATGCTGCAACAATTTTCTTTTTCATAAATAAAACTCCATTTTTTCTTATGTTAGGAAATTCTAACTTTGGTATTATAACATTAACTTGTAACTTACGCTATGAATTACTTGATAAAAGTTTTTCAATTAGCGTTCTGTATCTGATAAATTTTCTCATTTTATGTACTCTAAATCAAGTGGATTTTACTGGAATTCAAGCACCGATATACAAAAAGCCCCCACAGCCGCATTGCTGCGGCCGCGGGGGCTTTAGAAATAACATTTTCAGAAATTACATATGATCGTGGCAGGTACGTGCAATTACGTCCATCTGCTGCTCTTTTGTCAGGTCGATGAATTTAACTGCATAGCCGGATACACGGATCGTGAAGTTTGCGTACTCCGGTTTCTCCGGGTGCTCCATTGCGTCGATCAGTTTTTCGGTTCCGAATACGTTTACGTTCAGGTGATGTGCACCCTGCTCGAAGTATCCGTCCAGAACGTGTACCAGGTTCTCGGTACGCTCTTCGTCGTTGTGGCCAAGTGCGCCTGGGTTGATGGTCTGGGTGTTGGAGATTCCGTCCAGAGCGTCCTCATACGGCAGTTTTGCTACAGAGTTCAGGGAAGCAAGAAGTCCGCTCTTCTCTGCGCCGTAAGACGGGTTAGCTCCTGGAGACAGAGGCTCACCAGCTTTTCTTCCATCCGGCAGAGAACCTGTTGCTTTACCATATACAACGTTGGAAGTAATGGTAAGGATAGAGGTTGTCGGCTCGGAATCACGATAGGTATGGCAGTATTTCAGTTTGTCCATGAAGGTACGAAGCAGCCATACAGCGATCTCGTCTGCTCTGTCATCGTCGTTGCCGTATCTTGGGAAGTCGCCGGTTGTCTCGAAGTCAACAGCCATTCCTTCTTCGTCACGGATAACTTTAACTTTAGCGTATTTGATTGCGCTTAAGGAGTCTACTACGTGAGAGAATCCTGCGATACCGGTTGCAAAGGTACGTCTTACATCGGTGTCGATCAGAGCCATCTCTGCTGCCTCATAGTAGTATTTGTCATGCATGTAGTGGATCATGTTCAGAGTTCCAACGTACAGATGAGCCAGCCAGTCCATCATAACGTCGTATTTCTTCATAACCTCATCATAGTCCAGATACTCAGCAGTGATCGGCTGATATTCCGGAGCAACCTGCTGTTTTGTCTTCTCGTCTTTACCGCCGTTGATCGCGTACAGAAGGCATTTTGCAAGGTTTGCACGAGCGCCGAAGAACTGGATCTCCTTACCGGTCTCGGTAGCAGATACACAGCAGCAGATGGAGTAATCATCGCCCCATACCGGACGCATTACATCATCGTTCTCATACTGGATGGAGCTTGTCTGTACAGAAATATGAGCTGCATATTTCTTGAAAGCTTCCGGAAGATTCTCAGAGTACAGAACAGTAAGGTTCGGCTCTGGGGACGGTCCCATGTTTTCCAGTGTATGCAGGAAACGGAAATCGTTCTTTGTAACGATAGAACGTCCGTCGATTCCCATACCGGCAACTTCCAGAGTAGCCCATACCGGGTCACCGGAGAACAGCTGATTGTAAGACGGAATTCTTGCGAATTTAACCATACGGAATTTCATTACCAGATGGTCGATCAGCTCCTGAGCCTCTTTCTCGGTCAGGATTCCTTTTTCGATATCTCTTTCGATGTAGATGTCAAGGAAAGTAGATACACGGCCAACGCTCATTGCAGCACCGTTCTGAGTTTTGATAGCTGCAAGGTATCCGAAGTACAGCCACTGAACAGCTTCTCTTGCGTTCTTAGCCGGCTCGGAAATGTCATAGCCATAGGACTGTGCCATAACTTTCATATCCTGCAGTGCTCTGACCTGGTCAGCGATCTCTTCTCTTAACTGGAAGTCACCACGACGCATTCCCTGACGATTGGTTGCAGCGAAGTCTGCTTTTTTGCGCTCGATCAGGTAATCAATACCGTACAGAGCAACACGACGGTAGTCGCCTACGATACGGCCACGGCCATAGGTATCCGGCAGACCGGTCAGGATTTTATTATGACGGGCTTTCATCATCTCTGGTGTGTAGATGTCGAATACACCCTGGTTATGTGTTTTGTGATATTTAGTGAAAATTTCATGAAGCTTCTCGCTTGGTTTGTAGCCGTAAGTCTCGCAGGACTGCTCAGCCATTTTAATTCCACCATACGGCATAAATGCACGTTTCAGCGGTTTGTCTGTCTGAAGACCAACTACCTGCTCCAGATCTTTCATGCTGTCATCGATATATGCTGCGCCGTAAGCTGTGATTCCGCTTACAACGTCTGTCTCCATATCCAGAACGCCGCCTTTTGCACGCTCTTCTTTCTGGAGTTCCTGTAATTTGCCCCACAGACGGTCTGTAGCCTCTGTTGGTCCCTCCAGGAATTTCTCATCTCCGTCATATGGAGTATAGTTGTTCTGAATAAAGTCACGTACGTCGATGCCTTCTTTCCAGAGTCTTCCGGTAAAGCCATCCCACTGTTCAAATTCTCTCATTTGCTTTGTTCCTTTCTGGTGTTATTTTGTTTCGTCACGCTCCGGCATCTTCTTTGCACCGGGCATGAACACCTCCGCATGCATAATATAACAAATCTCTGCTTTCCGCGCAAGATATGCACTTGAAAAAATACAAGGAAAACCACAAAATCTTGTATTTTTATAAGAACAAAATCTACATGTGGCGCTTTTCTTTTATGCCCCGTATCCGATTTCATATATCTGCTCTGCAAAGTCACAAATAACATATGTTCCATCGGAAAATTCACTCTTCTGTACGCTTCCGTCCGCCGTCATACACTCGTGGCGTACCAGTTCCAGGAGTGCCGTTTTTTCATGCAGCTCCGTTACAACGCGGCATCTTTCTGTCATCTCTTCCAGACTGATTTTCTCCCCGTCAAATGCACCATCTGTATTCGGATATGCGCCGTCCCGTACAAGATACGGTGCACCGCCTGCAAGAAGCGCATACAGCATATAGTCCTCGTCTTTTGAAACACGGTCCATCATCCACGGCTCGATTACGCAGTCATGATACACAAGATTAAAGAGCGGCACCGGGATTCCTTTTTTCGGTGTCTCTGCCGGGCGCAGCATAAAGTCGTACGGCGCATAATGGCAGAATACCAGATACGGAACGGCCCAGTCGCTGACCTCCTCGGAGCTTGAGAGAATCCCCTGTGAGAGCAGCCAGGAGAAGCAGTTTCCGCGGTACGTATAGCAGTCTCTTCTCGTCATCACATGCTCCGGATTTGCGCACTCGTCGCCCTCGTTGCACGTAAACACATCGAGGTATGCACCGTCAAGCCGGATTCCGTTTTTCTTCAGCTCGGCAAAATTCCGTTTCACATAGAACGGTGCCTGCGTTGCACAGAGATAGCTCTGCGGTCCGCCCGCCCAGTAACTGTGTCCCGGTATCGTTCTATCCGGAAGGCGGCAGGCATAATTTTCATCGTAGCTCGGCGCTGCATGGTAATAATCGCGGTACTGGTCGTGAATACCGAATTTGTAGCCGAAATCATGCATCGTATCGACAAGCGATTTCATGTCTTCCCATCCGCCGGCCGCTTGGCATGCCGGTGTGTAGTCCGGATGCTGGTTGTCATACCCCGGTTCTGCCCAGCCGTCCAGATGAAGATAGACTTTCTCTACGCCGAGATCATGAATTTCGCGGATCTGCTGTTCGCGCACGGAAAACGGCACTACGCGGTTATTTTTCTCCGGATTCTGCGGATCGAAAAAGCCGGACTCCGGCTGCACAACCGTCTTGATTCCCGTATGAACAAAACACGTTCCCACAAGATCGTGAATGGACGGATTCTGTACTGCCTTTTCTTTCAAAGTGCGCAGATGGCCCTGTTCCCGTACATACTGACGGTATGTTTTGCAGAGGTCGTTATAATCGCAGTCATTTAAAAACGTATAACGGAATACGCGGCGGTAATTCATTGTTCCAAGGCTCGGCTCCAGCCATGCCCCCACGCTGGTATACGGGCCGCCTGCCGGGTGCTCTGCCTGATAACCGACGTTCCACGGTGTTGTACAGATCGCTGTATAGCCGCATCTTTCCTTCACCTGGCCAAACCACGGCATATAGCCGCCGGAGGTCTCAAATCTGCCGTCAAACGAAAGCTTTCCAAGTTCCGTCTTCCAGGTATTCGGAATCAGAAGTCCCTGTCCCTCGGTAAGGAGTGTATACCAGTCATCGCGCCCGTTTGTAAACTCCATTGCCGTCGGCCACAGCACCTTTACCGGATGCAGTCCCTCCTCGCAGAGCGGAATCCACTCCATCCAGAATGTTTCATCCACAGCTTCGATCCAGATAATCGTCTCGAAGGCATACGGTGTTCCCGCAAATCCCGCATAACGGCTCCGGATGCCGCATCCGACGCCGAAGGAATAGACCTCATGGGAAATCTCCTCTGCATCCAGGAAACGGTATGTTCCCTCTGCAAAAATCAGTTCCGGTGTCTTTTTCGGATCCGTATTCCAGACAACGCCGTCTTTTTCGATCCTAAGTCCCAGCATCTCTTCATCGAGCATCACAGCAAGCGATCCGCTTTCTATTTTTTTCATCGTGTGATATTCCCCTTTTTCTTTATCATATGCGTTCCAAACACCAGAAAGGCGCAGAGAACCCGTCCGCCTTTCTCTGCACGGTTCCGGATTTTCTGCGCCTTTTTCCACCTAACTTACATAATCTCTTCTTTTTCTACGACTTTACCGTCTCTCCAGATTCTCTCCAGATCGTAGAACAGGCGGTTCTCCTCATCAAAGATGTGGATGACAACATCGCCGTAGTCCATCAGAATCCAGTTTGCGGTCTGATAGCCTTCGATCTGTTTTGGATGTACGCCGGCTTTTCCGAGTACCTCCTCTACGTTGTCTGCCATCGCCTGTACCTGGTTGCGGTTGCTTCCGCTGGCGATCATGAAATAATCTGCCAGAGTCGAAACATGGGTAATGTCCAGAATGCGGACATCCATTGCTTTTTTATCTTCCAGTGCTTCCAGTGCAAGTTTTGCAGTCTGTTTTGCTTCGCTCATTTATGCTTCCTCCTTTGCCGTCCGTTCCCGGTGCAGTGCCTCATAGAACTGATATGCCTGCTCCGTCATCGGGTCCATCGTCTTCGGGTTTTCCGACAGATACGCCATACTGTCTTTTAAAATTTCATACATGCATTCGTCGATATCGGTGAATGCCAGCTTCCGAAGGCGGGTAAGGTGCGGTGCCTTGTTTCGTGCCGGCTCGATATAATCTGCGATATAGATGATCTTCTCCAGCAATGTCATATCTTCTTTTCCTGTCGTATGCCAGGTGATGGCACTTAAGATCTCCGGATCTTCCACCTTATACTTGTCCTTCGCCAGAAATGCACCGAGCTTGGCATGGATCAAAAACGGATTGTTCCGCTCAAACTCAGTGATTTCAATCTTATTTTTCTCACACATGGTGATTTTTTTCTTATTCGGAATGCATTTTGCACAGTCGTGAAGCAGTCCCGCGACACGGGCCTTTTCGAGATCCTCGCCCCATACCATCGCCATGGATGCTGCGGTAAACATCACACCGAGCGTGTGATGATAGCGGTCTTCATCGACTTCCTTCTGGAGTTTTTTGTCCAGTTTCCATAAATCGTACTGTTCCATCCTGCTCTTCCTCTAATCCTGATAGATTTTCTGCTCCTGAATGTAGGAAATCACAGAATCCGGCAGATAGTATTTCACGGATTTTCCTTCCCGGATCCATTCCCGCAGTTCGTGGGAAGAAACATCCAGATTCGGTGTGTCGAGTTTCAGAAAGGTACCGTGAAGTTTTTTTGCATTTCGTTCCATACAGGCCAGAAGCTCTTTCTCTTTTGCCCGATCCCTGGTCGCCACAAGGATCTTTGCCGCGGCGCAGATCCGCTCTGGATTTTTCCACTCATCAAAATAGAACAGGGAATCCGCTCCAATGATAAAGTAAAACTCCGTGCCCGGATGTTCCTTCCGCATCGCCTCAAGCGTCCGATAACTGTAGGTATAGCCCTCATCTTTCATCTCTTTGGTGCAGAGCACAAAATGCGGATTGGATGCGATGGCACGGCGCACCATCTCGACACGCTGTGCATCCTTTGCCTGTCCCGCCCGGTTCCGCTTATGTGGCGGATTTCCGGCCGGAAGAAACCAGACTTCATCAAGCCCGAACTGCTCGTACGCCGCCTCGCCAAGGATCAGATGACCGATATGAATGGGATCGAATGTGCCTCCCATAATGCCAATTTTTCTGTTTTTCTTTTCCATACGTTTTCCTCAAAAAGCGCCGGAACTGCAGCGGTATGCTCCGGTCCCGGCGGTTCTTTCCTGCGGATTATTTCGGAAGCTGAATTTTCTTTTTCTCTTTTTTGCCCTCTTTGTACAGCACGATCTTTTTGCCGATCACCTGTACGACCTGGGAATTGGTGCGTTCTGCCAGAACTTCTGCGATCTCTCTTGGATCATCGAGGCAGTTCTGCAGTACATTGATTTTAATCAGTTCTCTCGCCTCAAGTGCCTCTGCTACAGCAGCGGTATGCTCCGGCGTGATGCTGCTTTTTCCTACCTGCAGGATCGGTTCCATGGTCATGGCAAGGCCTTTCAGGTATGCTCTCTGCTTGCTGGTCATACGTCTCCTCCTTCGTTATTTATTCGTTCTATTTATAATAATCAAATTCAAATCCATACATCTTGACGGTATCGCCTTCCTGGATGCCGGCCTGTTCGAGTTCGTCTAAGATACCGGTATCTTTTAAGAACCGCTGGAAGAAAGCAAAACCTTTCTCGGAATCCAGATTGGTGTAGCCGAGCATTTTCTCGATCTTCGGTCCCTCGATGATGAAGCGGTGCTCGTCCTCCGGGTCCTGCTCGACGGTGTACGGCAGGTTCTCGGCAAGAAGCATATCCTCCGGGAAGAATTCCTGCTCGAAGACCATACGCTCTTTCGGAAGCTCATCGAGTTTTTTCTGTACGGCATATAAAAGCTCTTTTAAGCCTTTTCCGCTGACGGCAGAAATCGGATAAACCGGGATGCCTTTCGGCTCGAACTCTTTTTTCAGACGTTCCACCGGATCCTCTTCGCCCTCTTCTACATAGATCGCATCGGTCTTATTGGCCGCGATAATCTGCGGGCGTTTTGCGATCTCCGGGTTATAGGCTTCGAGCTCTTTGTTGATCTTGTTGATATCATCCACTGGATCTCTTCCCTCGGTCGATGCAACGTCTACTACATGGATCATCACGCGGGTTCTCTCGATGTGGCGCAGGAATTCATGGCCGAGGCCGACTCCTTCCGATGCACCCTCGATCAGTCCCGGGATATCTGCGATAACAAATCCGCTGCAGCCCTCAAGGTCTACGACACCGAGGTTCGGGGAAAGCGTGGTAAAGTGATAATTTGCAATTTTCGGTTCTGCATTTGTCACGCGGGAAAGCAGGGTCGATTTTCCAACGTTCGGGAAACCGACGAGTCCGACGTCCGCGATGACTTTCAGTTCCATTCTTACTTCCAGCTCCTGTGCCGGCTGGCCTGGCTGGGCGTATTTCGGAACCTGCATGGTAGCGGTTGCGTAATGCATATTTCCGTTTCCGCCTTTTCCGCCTTTTAATACAACCTGACGGCGGTTTTCACCGGACATATCTGCGATGACTTTTCCGCTCGCAGCGTCCATAATGACGGTTCCTTCCGGTACTTTCAGGACAATATCTGCGCCGTTTCCGCCATGGCATCTGCGTTTTCCGCCCGGCTCGCCGTCGGTAGCAGAAAACTTTCTTCTGTGGCGGTAATCAACCAGTGTATTCAGTCCTTCGTCAACTTCAAAAATAACGTCTCCGCCTTTGCCGCCATCGCCGCCGTCCGGCCCGCCGTTCGGTACAAAAAGCTCTCTGCGGAAACTGACATGTCCGTCTCCGCCCTTACCGGAGCGGATCAGAATTTTTGCTCTGTCTGCAAACATGGTATTCTCCTGTCTTGTTTTATCTAAATCCAAATCGGTCTGCTGGACCTTTAATTATTATTAACAAAAACGGCTTCAAACCTCTTAAGATTTGAAGCCGCACCTTTGTCTTACTCTTCTGTTGCTACCGGATATACGGAAACCTGTTTTTTGTCACGTCCTTTTCTTTCGAAAGCTACGCGTCCGTCAACCATAGCGAATAAGGTATCGTCTTTTCCGATTCCTACGTTCACGCCTGGATGAATCTTGGTTCCACGCTGTCTGTAAAGAATGTTTCCAGCCTTTACAACCTGTCCGTCAGCTCTTTTTGCTCCTAATCTCTTGGACTCGGAATCTCTACCGTTCTTGGTAGAACCAACTCCTTTTTTATGAGCGAAAATCTGAAGGTTCATATTTAACATGGTATTACACCTCCTTGAATGCGATCTCTAAGTATTGTGCTCCATAATCGCGGCGGATACTTTCGAGGCCCAGCAAAAGTGATTTTACAAGAAGTGCGGTACTTTCAGAATACCCATTCGGGAATGAAAAATACACGTATCCATCTCCAGCTTCACTTATAATCAGATCCTCTGTCAATGTTTCCACGGAATTTACGGTGTTTACAATCAGTGCGGAGACAGCGGCACAGATAATATCCTGCCCTTCCTCTGCATAGCCTGCATGACCGTTTGACTCCACGGAGATGTACTCGCCGTCAGACTCTGTTACGGTTATACAAATCATAAGACTTAAGCGTTGATTTTTTCAATCTTCACTTCAGTGTACTGCTGTCTGTGACCGTTTTTCTTATGATAACCAGTTTTTCTCTTATACTTGTAAACGATAACTTTTTTGCCTTTACCGTTTCCAACTACAGATGCGGTTACGGATGCATTTTTAACGTCCTCGCCAACTTTCAGTCCGTCATTGCTTACTGCAAGTACCTGATCAAAAGTTACGGTTTCTCCAGCTTCAACGCCAAGTTTCTCTACTCGGATAACATCGCCTTCAGCTACCTTGTACTGTTTACCACCTGTTGCAATAATTGCGTACATATGGCACCTCCCTATCAATTACTCGCCAGATTCGGTGGTCTTTCGACTCTTTTACCTCTCTGTGCGGCATACTTCTACAATATATCATCACGTCTGCTGTTTGTCAATAGTATTTTTCAGGAAATTGCAGATTTTTTTTCACATGCAATTGCCAGTGCGCCAGGTCCGATGTGGCAGGCAACGCTTAAGGACAGTGGATGCGCATCGACTTCAAAATCCGGGAAGGCTTCTTTTACTTCGACAATCCATCCATCGATTACTTCTTTGTCGTTTGCGGTATAGGCAATGTGAAGTCCCATGATGCCGGCTGCACGTTCTTTTGCGAAGCGTTTGTCCATATCTTTTTTCATAGCCTTGATCATGGCTTTCTTTGCCTGTTTCACACCGCGCGCTTTTTCAAACGCGTCAAGCTTCTCTCCCTGGATCGTCAGCACCGGTTTGATATTTAAAACGGTTCCGATCATGGCTGCTGCCGGCGTAACGCGGCCGCCTTTTTTCAGGTATTTTAACGTATCTACCATAATATAGATACTTGCATCCAGCGCATCCTCTTCCAGAATTGCTTTGATGTCTTTTGCTGCCACGCCGCGGTTTGCCATTTTCTTTGCATCCAGAACAGACTGCTGCTGCGTAACGGAGATTCTCTGGTTGTTGACAACCTGCACTTTTCCTTCGTAGTCCTCGGACAGCACGGTCGCTGTATCACAGGAGGTGGAAAGGCCGCTTGACATCGGAATGTAAACAATGTCATCGTACTCTTCGAGAATTTTGTTCCAGAAATCCATCAGATCTCCCGGAGACGGCTGAGATGTGGAAACAGCCGCATCCTCTGCCAGAATCTCGTAAAACTGTTCCTGTGTCAGGTCGATATCCTCAAACTGGATTTTTCCGCGCATGAAGAAAGGCATCGGAAGGACAAAAACGCCCAGCTCTTTCGCCTGACTCTGTGTAATACCGCTGTTGCTGTCGGTAGCAATAGCTGTTCTTGCCATAGTTCTTATTCCTGCTGTCTCTTTTTAGAGAAACAGCTTTTCCTTTCTGTAATATCGTGTAACGCTTGATTTGCTGTTATTCTATCATAAATCGTACCTGTTTTCTACCCGGCTTGGACATTTCTGCAAAATTGCCCAAACTGCTTTTGATTCTTTTTACATCATACCAATACCAAGGAAAAACAGTCCGCCAAGGATCAGCAGAATGGTCGGAATTACGATTTTTGCAATGGTCTTTTTTCTTCTCTCCTTCGGGAAAAATCCTTCGCTTTTTGTCTGCTGGTACATCAGAAGACGGCTTCCCATATAAAGACCGATCGGCATCAGCGCCGCTTCGATCAGATACATGCCGATGTACGTTTCCGTTGCGTATCCGCTGCCTGCTGCTGCGTTCCCCTGCGAGAACATATAGAGGAAGCTTGCCGCAATGCTCGCCACAATCGTCGATGCGTTATGGACGAAATGAAACAGCGAGCTGTAAAACATGTTGTCGGTCTTCATCCGCACATACGAGAGAACGATTCCCATCATCATCATCGGAAGAAAACGGACGATGCTCATGTGGAAAGCGCCAAAATAAACGCCCATCAGAAGCAGCATCACCCATTTCTTTTTGATTCCGCGCAGGCTGTACTGCAGAAGACCGCGGTGCAGTGCTTCTTCACAGATGGCCGGTGTCAGCGCAACGACAAGCAGCTCGCCGAAACAGGAAAGGCCCGCCATACTGCTGTCCATGGATTCCGAGAGGCTTGCGTATTCCTGCGGGAAAATCCATTCCATCAGAAGGAAAAGGGCAAGCACACCGCGGTACGTCACATACCACATCAGAATGGTTCCGAGGATTCCGGCTCCATCCGGCTTTTTTAATGGGAACACTTCTTTTAACGGAATATGAAGTGCCCGTACGACGAGAATGGATCCGATCAGGAATACAATGATCTCGTCCAGCGCATTTCCATACATCCCTCCTGCAAGAACCAGCGGGATTCCAGCGAGATTAAAAAGAACCATCAGAAAGGCAAACACCAGCAGGCCCTGCCATGGTTTCAGTATCTTTTCTTTTTCCGCCGGATGCGGCCGTTTTGCCGGCATCTGGTTTCGAAAGGGTTCGTAAAGATATGGGGTATCATTTTCATTGAGGTGAATCGGTTTCTTTTGTGGTTCCATATTCATTCCTCCTTTGTAAGGTCACTGTCATTTCATCTGTTCTGCCAGCGGCCGGCGGATTTTCTTTCTCGTCAGTTCCACGAGATGAAGCGCCGTCATATCCACAACTTTGGTCGGAACGGGATCTTCCCGCACAAGACCCTGCAGGAAGCCGAGAAGGCGCTCCTCCTGCTCTTTTTCCGGCATGTTGATAAAGTCAACCAGGATCAGACCGGAAATCCCGCGCAGGCGGATCTGGCGGGCGATTTCGCGGGCTGCCTCCTGGTTTACGCTGTACAGAAACGTATTTTTCCGTCCGCCGAGCTGCTTTCCGCTGTTCACATCGATCGCGGTCAGCGCTTCGGTCGGTTCGATCACGAGGAATCCGCCGGAAGGCAGATCCACACGTTTGTCGAGTGCCTGTTTTACGTGATTTTCGAGATTTTCTTTCTTTGTCAGTGTGGTAAGCTGATCCTCATACCAGGTCAGGCGGCAGTCGTGAAAATCATGGCGCTCCAGATATTCTCTGCAGATCTCATACGTTTCTCTGTCATCTGTCACAAGTTCTGAAACTGACGGTGCATACCGTTTGACGAGCTCCGGCACGGCATCTGACGCCCGATACAGGCAGGAGTACAGGCTCCGCATCGTTCCATACTGGACAATCCGCGCGAGTTTTTCGGACAGCTCGAGATATTCCTGCCGGATCTCTTCTTCCGAAGCATCAGCGGATGCGGTGCGGAAGATCACGCCAAACGGAAGGCTTCCGCCGGAAAGCTCTGGAAACATCCGGCTTCCCAGTTCTTTTAACCGTTTTTTCTGCTCCGGCAGAAGGCGTCCCGAGCATGAGATTTCCGGCTTTCCATAATAGAGCGCCAGGGCACTTCCCGAAAGAGAAAGTTCTGCTGTCGCCGACGGAAGCTTCGTTTTCTGCGCTTCCCGCTGGATCTGCACGACAATTTCATCTCCGACATGCAGTTCCGTTCCCGGTGCTTTTTTCAGAAGATACCCTTCTTTTACACGGGACAGATCAAGAAAACAGCTCTGCTGCTCCGCAAACGAGACAAATGCCCCGCGGATCCCGGGCGCCAGTTTTTCCACCCGGCCGACATAGATATTGCCAAGCAGCGTTTCCTTCTCCCTGCAGAGGGCCGTCAGTTCGACCGGTTTTTCTCCTTCCACCAGCGTGTGTACCAGGTAATCTTTTCCCTCCCACGGCAGATGGGCAATGACAACTCGTTTACTCAACTTCTTCTCCTAATGCTTCCAGCGGAACCAGCTTTCGCTCTTCTTCCGTTCCGATGTCTGCGTAAACTTCCTCGCGCAGAATCGTGTATGCAAACGGCGGCAGTTCAACCCCGCACCATTTGCAGAACGCTTCCATCACGAGCTCCGGTTTCAGGTTCGAAACACTTCCGGTGGAGAGCTGCATCCAGACACCACTTTTCTTTGCTTTCATATCGTAAATCCATGGGCGGATATCGGTCAGCTTTTCGCTTCGTTTTGTCTTTCGCATGATCTCAATCTGCGGAAGTGCAAAAAACACCGGTACTTTCGTTTCCAGATCAATCTCCGGCATTTTTCCCTCGCGGAACTGCACGAGATAATCGGCTCCTGCTACGAGAGACATTGCCTTGCTTGCTTTTCCATCCGGCACATGGCGGGCGGAAAGCACTTCCATTCCCTCAACCATCGTCGCATTCAGACGTTTTACAATCTCGTCGGTTTTCATATCTTCCGCGAGCACCATATCGAAATATTCACCGGTGCTGCTGATGCCGACACCGAGCGGAGAAGCAAACGACAGCAGCATGTGCGGGCTGAAGCCCTCGGAATAAGCGATCGGAAGTTCTGCACGGCGGATTGCTTTCTGGAAGTAACGCATCACATCCAGATGACCCACAAATTTCATCACACCTGTTTTGGCAAACTTAATTCTGATTTTCATAGCAGACACCTCCTCCGAATGATTTTGCTCCGCAGCCGGAACACTGCATCTTACAGTTCGGGGTAACGGTTTCTTTCTGTGCCCGCTCCCATTCGCGGATCAGGAATTTTTTCGTCACGCCGATATCAAGGAAATCCCACGGAAGGATCTCATCGGTGCTGCGCTCACGGCAGGCATAGAACGAAACGTCAATGCCGGTCTCTGCAAACGCTTCTTCCCAGGCATCTTTCCGGAAATACTCGGACCAGGCATCGAAAATAGCACCTTTTCTGTACGCTTTTTCAATAACTTCGGCACATTTCCGGTCACCGCGTGCAAGGAATCCCTCCAGAAGGGAAATATCTGCCTCATGATAAATGTAACGGATGCTCTTCTGATTCAGCTGTGCGCGGACCTCTGCCTTTACAATCGCCGCTTTGTCAAGAAACTCCCTCTCCGTGTTCATCGGTGCCCACTGGAACGGGGTGAACGGCTTCGGGATAAAGAACGAGGAGCTTGCCGTAATCTGGCATTTTCCGTTTCTCTGGTCTTTCGGAATCTCATAGTAACGCTCTGCGATCTTTTCCGCCAGATGCGCAATTCCTTTGATATCATCCTCGGTCTCGGTCGGAAGGCCCAGCATGAAATACAGTTTTACTTTATTCCAGCCGCCCTCAAACGCTTTTCCGGCTCCGTCGAGAATGACTTCCTCGGTCAGACCTTTATTAATAACATTCCGCATCCGCTGGCTTCCCGCCTCCGGTGCGAAGGTCAGGCTGCTCTTTTTGATATCCTGTACCTTGCTCATGACATCGAGGGAAAATGCGTCGATTCGAAGAGACGGAAGGGAAATATTGACACCTTTTTCCGGGCAGCTGTCGATCAGATAGTTGACAAGCTCCGGAAGATGGCTGTAATCACTCGAGCTCAAAGAACTCAACGAAATCTCATCGTGGCCGGTATTGCGCAGCATATGGGTCGCAAGTTCTTTTAACTTCTCCACATCGCGCTCTCTTGTCGGACGGTACACCATACCCGCCTGGCAAAAACGGCAGCCGCGGATACAGCCGCGCTGGATCTCCAGAACGACACGGTCCTGTGTTGCCTTGATAAACGGCACGACCGGTTTCTCCGGATACGTTGCCTCGGTCATATCCATGACGAGCTGTTTTTTGATCTTTTCCGGTGCTTCCGGAATGGACGGCGTAAAGGCCGCGATCGTTCCGTCCTCGTGGTACGTTACTTCATAAAACTGCGGTACGTAAATACCAGGGATCCGGCATGCCTTTTTCAGGAAATCCTGACGGGTTCCGCCGTTCTTTTTATTTTCCAGATACGTGTCAAAAAGCTTGTCGTACACAACCTCGCCCTCTCCGATGTAAAACAGATCGAAGAACGGAGCGATCGGCTCCGGATTGTACGTACACGGGCCGCCGCCGATAACGATCGGGTCCTCGTCGGTACGCTCCACCGCATGCAGCGGGATTCCGGCAAGGTCGAGCGCCTGCAGAACGTTCGTATAACACATCTCATACTGCAGGGTGATAAACAGGAAATCCTCGTTTTTCACCGGCTCCTGGGATTCCAGGCCGAACAGCGGAATGCTCTGTTCCCGCATCACGCGGTCCAGATCCGGCCATGGGGAATAGACACGCTCACACCACATGTCCTCACGTTTGTTAAACATATCGTACAGGATCTGGATGCCAAGGTGGGACATACCGATCTCATACACATCCGGGAACAGGAATGCGCCGCGCAGGGCTACTTTCTCTTTGTCTTTTACGACACTGTTGAATTCATTTCCAATGTATCGCGCAGGCTGCTCAAGCTGGAGCAGCACTTCTTCTGGCAATGCTAATTTTCTCATGCAATTCTCTCACTTGTTCTTATTTTTATTTGTCCAGATACGCCGCAAGCAGTTCCAGCGTATTCTTCACGCCGTCCACATGGCTTCTCTCATATCCATGGGATGCGTACACACCGGCGCCGATCAGGGCATGGCGTGCGTCTGCGCCGCCGCGGAGCGTTGCCTCCACGTCAGAGCCGTAGTGCGGGTAAACATCCGCCGCATAGTCGATTCCGTTTGCTTTTGCTGCCGCAATCAGCTCGCCGGTAAAATCGTAGCTGTAAGGGCCGCCGCTGTCTTTGACGCAGATGGATACCTGATGCTCTTTACACTCCAGTCCGTCGCCGACACAGCCCATATCAACAGAAAGGATATCCGTCACACCCTCCGGCACGGAAGCAGATCCGCCGTGGCCGACTTCTTCGTACACGGTGATGTGCTGATAAACCGGACGGGACGGTGTGATATTTTCTTCTTTTAAATACTTCGCATAGCCGAGCAGGATTGCAACGCTCAGTTTATCATCGAGAAAACGGCTCTTGATGTATCCCTTCTCGGTGATGCGGGTTCTCGTCTCAAAGCAGACGATATCACCGGTCTCGATGCCGAGCGCTTTTGTCTCCTCTTTGGAGAAGACCATCTCATCCAGAACGACCTCCATATTGTCGTAGGTGCGGTCCTGCTGGTCGTAGGAACCGTTGACATGGATCGACGGGTTGTTCATCTGGAAGCAGCCCTCGTACCGTTTTCCGTCTCTTGTGATGACAACGCAGTTTTCCGTCTCCGCATTGTTCGGATTCATACCGCCGAGCGCGGTGAGACGAAGACGGCCGTTTCCTTTCACTTCCGCTACCATGCCGCCGAGCGTATCGGTATGTGTCTCCACAAGGACACCGCCGTTTCCTTCACAGCCTTTGGCAAGCTGCACCAGAAGGCCGCCCTTTGTGGTGATCACCGGCGCATAGCCCATCGCTTCGTACTCTGCTTTCAGCCATGCAATGGCATCTTTCGTGTAGCCGGTCGGGCTGTCGATGGAGAGCAGTTTTTTCAGTTTCTCTGTTATAAAATCAACATAAACCTTTGTATTTTTCATGTTTCTTCCTCCATTTTTGTTTCTGTTTTTTCTTCTTTTTTCGAAACATTTTGAAACAGAAACTGCAGATTTTTTTCTTTCCGAAAAAAGATCCTGCCCTTCATCATACCACAGAAATAAATTGGATACAACCATCGGAAAACGGAAAAATGGAAATAAGGAAAATGTAACTGGACAAACTACCATATGCCATGCTATGTTTGAAGAGGGGGATACATTATTAGCTGTTATTCAAAAAAGTTTCTTCTATAATAAAATAAAGGTCGCCTCAAATTCAAATAAAGGAGCAAAAAAATGGACACAAAAGAACAGGCATCGCAGCCTGCATTACAAACGTTAAAAGAATATGCTGTCATTACCGCAGCTGTTCTGATCATGGACATTGGAATTTATGTTTTTAAATTCCCTAATAATTTTTCTTTCGGCGGTGTATCCGGTATGGCCGTTGTCATCTGCCGGTTTCTTCCGTTCACTGCCTCACAGATCAACCTTTTTATCAACCTGCTGCTTCTGCTGGTTGGTTTTGCTGTGCTGGGGCGGAACTTCGGCGTCAAGACAGCCTACGTGACCGTGCTTTCCTCGGTTCTTCTGAACATTTTTGAAAAGCTGTTTCCGATGGCACATCCGCTTACCGATGAGATCATGCTGGAGCTCTGCTTTGCCATTATTCTTCCGGCACTGGCGGCAGCACTGCTGTTTTTTGAGAATGCCTCCGGCGGCGGCACAGACATCATCGCCATGATTATTAAAAAATATTCTACAATGAATATTTCCACTGCCCTGCTGGTGACCGACCTCATCGTTGTCATCCTTGCTTTCCTGATTTTCGATACCTTAACCGGACTTTGTTCGGTTCTCGGTCTGATGGCGAAAACACTGCTGATTGACAAAACGATTGAGCGGATGAAGCTGAATAAATTTTTTACGATTATCTCCAACAATCCGCAGCCGATCTGCGATTTCATCACAAAGGATCTCAATCACAGCGCAACCCTTTACGACGCCGTCGGCGCTTACTCCGACCAGCAGCGGACAGTCATTCTCACGGTTGTGGATGTCAAGCAGGCCGTCTATCTTCAGCGGTTTATTCATGATACCGAGCCGACCGCGTTTATTGCGATCACAAAGAGCAGCGAAATTATCGGAAAAGGCTTCATGAGTTATGTCTGATCGATTCAAACCATATTTTTTACGCAAAAAATCCGAAGGTTTTTGACGCCTTCGGATTTCTTTGTATGTGCTTATTCTGTTTATTTCTCTTCTGCTGCTTCGGTATCTTCTGCCGGTGCTTCTACGTTGTGGGAAGCCATCAGACTTACGACAATGGATTCCGGATTGGTCTTTATGGTGATATCCGGGTCAGCGGCCAGGGACAGATCTTTGACGCGGATGACATCACCGATCTTCATCTCTCCGACATCGACCATTACCTGATCGACCAGGGATGCCGGGTATGCCATGTAGGCAACCTCGTTCAGATCCTCCTGCAGAACGCCTTCTGCGATCTTTTCATGGTTTACAAGGACAATCTCTGCAACGGAATGAACTTTCTCGTTGCTGACCAGTGCCTGGAACTCGATCGAATCGATCTGTCCGGCTACCGGGTTATAATCAACATTTTTGATCAGGACATCGTATGCGGTTCCGTCGACATCCAGCATAATCTGGCTGCCTTTGTGGTCTGTCTTCAGCAGTTTCTCGACATCTCTTTTTACCATCTTAACTGGAATGGATTCTTTCATCTCTCTGCCGAATACATTGCCGACAACGTATCCTTCTCTTCTGAGTCTTTTTGCTTTTACATCCAAACTTCTCTTTTCAGCTTTTAAAGTATTCATTTACCTTTTCCTCCAAAAATCTGATTCTTAGCAGGCTTCTTATCTTGTGAAGGGTGTTAAGTTTGCTTTGCCTTGTGGCTATGAATAAGTTTCTTGGAACAGGATGTTTGGGAACATGCAAGGAAGAATTGGTTTCTTGTTGATTCCTTTTCTTTGTTCTAGTTGTAATATAATACCACGAACACAATTTGTCAACCCGGATTTTCCGATTTCACAGTTTCTTCACATTTTCAGCACGCTTCCTTATATTCCATCAGTTTCTGGCGTGCTGTGCGGTTCAGACTGCGCGGTACAGCAATCTCAATCGTCGCATAATGATCACCGTGCACGTTCGCATCTTTCATCGATACCATGCCCTTGCCGCGCAGACGGAGCTTACTGCCGGACTGTGTTCCTTCCTTGATTTTGCAGACCACATCTCCGTACAGTGTCGAGACACGCGCTTCGCCGCCAAAGACTGCCGTTGTGTATGGAATCTGAATCGTCGTGTAGATGTCCATTCCGCGCCGTTCAAAACCTTTCTTTTCTTCTACATTGACCTTCAAAAGCAGATCGCCGCGGCGGCCGTTTGATCCTGTATGGCCTTTGCCGCGCAGACGGATGCTCTTTCCGTTCTCGATACCGGCCGGGATTTTAACCAGCAGCGTATTGGTCGTTCCATCCGGGTTCCGCAGGGTAATCTGTTTTTCACAGCCCGATGCCGCTTCCTCCAGGCGGATCGAAACCTCAGCGTGCAGATCGAGATCCTCTGCCGTACCGCGGCCGGAAAATGCATCCTCAAACGGATGTCTGCTGCTTCCCGAACGCGTATACCGCTCGCTTCCGAATCCACGGCTTTTGCCATGAAACATCTGATCAAAGAAATCGCCGAACATATCGTCCGCGTTTCCTTCAAAGTGAAATTCGTGATAGCCGCCGTTGTTTCCGCTTCCGCCGAACGGGTTTCCATACGCACTGCCGTACGGATTTCCACCGCCCTGCTGGCTGTACGCGCTGGCTCCCTGGTCGAACGCCGCGAATCCGAACTGATCGTACATTTTCTTCTTTTCCGGATCGCTTAAGACAGAATACGCTTCTGTCACTTCCTTAAATTTCTTTTCCGCATCCGGGTTTCCCGCATTCGTATCGGGATGATATTTTTTCGCCAGTTTCCGGTATGCACGCTTGATTTCTTTCTCGTCTGCATTCCGGCTGACGCCTAATACTTCATAATAATCTCTTTTTGTTTCCATCATCAGGCACCTCCAGTCAAGCCTTTTCCTGATTTCCCAGGCGAACAATTCCTGGCTCTTTTTGTCTGTTCTATTTGTACTATAACACGCATTTTCCGCACTGTCAATTCTTTTCACGGAAGATTCAAAATTCCTATACGAATTGAAAAACCTGCCGTGCACTGTTACAATAAGAGATATACGATTCTCACGATTTTTTATGGAGGTACTTGATTGATGCATTCCATTTTCTGGTTCCGCACCCGGCAGTGGGTGTTGAGCCGCGTTCTTCATCTGACAGAGCATAAGAAACAGACACTCCTTGCAGCACCGGATGCCGTTCTGCTGCTCCCCACGTTATTCCGGAAACGCCGGATCTCCCGGATTCTCCTGGTGACTACCCCCGGCTTTGTCCGCCGCGGAACACTGACGTCTCTGCTGGACGGCTGTAAAAAAGAAAACATTTCCGTCACCATTTTCTCCGAAATCGCCCCGGATCCGCAGATTGAGAGCGTGGAACAGGGTTTCCGTCTTTATCAGCAGATTCAGGCGCAGGCTATCCTCGCCATCGGCGGCGGATCCGTTCTTGATGCAGCAAAGCTGATCGGTGCCCGCGTCTGCTGTCCGAAAAAGACGGTTCCTGCGATGCGGGGCCTCCTGAAAATCCGTCGGAAACTTCCGCCGCTGTTTGCCGTGCCGACGACAGCCGGAACCGGTTCGGAGGCAACGGCGGCAGCTGTCATCACAGACTGTATCGACGGGAAACCATACAAATACGCCGTCAATGACCTCTGTCTGATCCCGGATACGGCAGTTCTCGATCCGCGTCTTACAATCAGCCTCCCGTCCTCTATGACCGCAGATACCGGTATGGATGCCCTGACCCATGCCATGGAAGCTTTTCTGAACCTCTTCGCCTCCCGCAGCGTGCAGAATGCCTCCATCGAGGCAGTCTGCGAAAATTTCCATGCCCTGCCCGAAGCCTGGCGTGACGGCTCCCGTCTTGCCGCACGGCAGGAAATGCTTCATGCATCGTATCTGGCCGGTTTCGCTTTTACCAACAACTTTGTCGGCTACGTCCATGCCATCGCTCACGCCGTCGGTGCACTGTACCACATTCCGCACGGAAGAGCCAACGCGGTTCTGCTGCCTGCTGTTCTGCGCGAATACGGTTCCTGCATTGCACCTAAACTTGCCGTTCTCGCCGATGCGCTTTCTCTCGGCGGAGATACCGTTTCTGAAAAGGCTGAGCGGATGATTGCAGCTATCGAGGCTATGCGCGATTCGTTTGACATCCCATCCACTCTGCCGCACCTTTCGCCGAATGATTACACAGAAATAGCACGCCGTGCTTTAAAAGAAGCAAATCCCACCTACCCTGTTCCGCAGATCTGGGATTCTGAAAAAATCTTTTCTGTGCTCCGCCGTGTACAATCCTAAAGCCGCTGTTTTCTCGAATTTAAATTTGACAGAACGCAAAAAACATGGTAATTTATTAGAGATATCGCATAGAGGAGTGAATAAAATGAATAAAAGAACCATGAAAAAAATGGCCAAAGCGAAACAGCAGGCTGCAGAAGCTGCAAAAACAGCGGAAACCGTTGTAAAGACAGCGGCACCGGCAAAAGAAGTAAAACCAACGACTGAAAAAACCTTACATACAGAAGCAGCAGAAGGAAAAGCAGAAGCTGCAAAAGAGCCGAAAAAAGCAACCAAAAAAGAAACCGTTAAAAAAACAGTAAAAAAGGAGAACACGGAAACCATGGCAGAAGCAACCAAAACCCCACGTAAAATGACAAAAGTATCTGATACCGTTCTTGAGATCTTCGAGACAAAAGTATCTATGAAAGACCTCGAAGCAGTCATCAAAAAAGAAGTAAAAGCAAACGGATTAAAAGGCGAGATCAAAATCTACCTGAACGCAGAGCAGAGAGCCGCTTACTACACCGTAGACGGACAGGGATCTGACGATTTCAAAGTAGATCTGACCACTCTTGCTGAATAATTTTTCTGTCAGCTGATCTATCAGAACAGACCAAAAGCGGCATGTCCGAAACAAAGTCTTCCGGATTTTGTTTCGGGCATGTTTTTTGCTGTCTGTTCCCAAACCAAAAAACGACAAGGTATTTTTCTATGAAAACTGTAAACCATCTCGGAACCGACCCGATCGGAAAGCTGGTTCCCCGTATTGCTTTTCCGAGCATGCTGGCACAGTTCGTGAGTGTTCTGTACAGCATTGTAGACCGTATGTACATCGGCCACATTGCCTCTGTCGGTGATCTGGCGCTCGCTGGTGTCGGCGTCTGCGGTCCCATTCTCACCATGATCGGCGCGTTCTCCTCCCTCATCGGGGTCGGCGGCGCACCGCTGCTCGGCATCCGGCTCGGAGAGAAAAATGAAAAAGAGGCATCCCGCATCCTGGCTAATGCGTTTCTGATGCTTGTTTCCCTGTCCCTCGTTCTGACAGCCGCTGCGCTTTTTTTTACCCGCCCGATGCTGATGGCATTCGGAGCCAGCACCGTTACGTATCCTTACGCCAGAGCCTATTTTATGATCTACGTTTCCGGCTCTGTGTTTGCGCTTTTATCGACCGGCCTGAACCAGTTTGTGATCTGCCAGGGCTTTGCCAGTGAGGGAATGAAATCTGTTCTGCTAGGCGCCGTCCTGAATCTGCTGCTGGACCCTGTGTTTATCTTCGTTCTGCATCTCGGCGTGCGTGGCGCAGCAATTGCAACCGTGCTCTCCCAGATCGCAAGCTGTCTGTATGTGCTGCATATTCTGTTCGGAAAGACGATTCCGATCCGCATCACCTTCGGCGGGTATTCATTTGCGATCATGAAACGCATTCTGACAGTCGGTTTTACTCCGTTTCTAATCATTGCCATCGACAATGTGATGATCATTGCGATGAACGCCGTCCTGCAGCGGTATGCACCCGCCGGACAAGGAGACAGCTTCATCACCTGTGCAACGATCGTTCAGAGCTTTATGCTGATTATTACGATACCGCTCGGCGGAATCAGCGGCGGAACGCAGTCAATCCTCGCATACAATTATGGAGCTGGAAATTCCGGGCGTATTCTTGAGGCACAGAAAACCATCATCGCACTCTGTGCCGGATTTACGACCTTGATGTTCCTCGTCTCCAATGCCGCCGGAACGCTGTTTGCGCAGCTTTTTACTTCCGATCCGCAGATCGTCTCGATGGTGGTCCGCGCGATCCATATTTCGACACTCTCAGTCATTCCGCTCGGCATTCAGTACGAGATTGTAGACGGCTTTACTGCAATGGGCTGCGTGCGCTATTCGTTTGCACTCTCCTTCTTCCGGAAATTCGTCTACTTTACCGCTCTGTTTCTTCTGCCGCGGTTCTTTGCACTGGAAAACATCTTCTACGTGGAACCTATTTCCGACCTGATCGGGCCGGTTGTCTCAATGATTATTTACTGGACTTCGATTCAGAAGATTCTGAAACAGCGGGAAGAGGCGGTACGGCTGATGCACACAAAAAAAGCATAAAAAATCTCATATCAAAAAAGCTGTTCTTTTCCGCGGAGTTTTCAAAACTCTCACCAGAAAAGAACAGCTTTTTCTGCTTCTGTTAAAATGTCTTCGGCATCGGAACGGTTTCCTGTACTTTCAGACCGTATTTTGCTGCCAGCTGCAGTGCCTTCTGTTCCGTCTCCGGATTCCAGACGGCTTTCGGCGTATGGGCATCACAGCCGAAAACGGCGGTGTTTCCTTCTTCGCCGGCGATCTTCCAGAACTTCTCGTTCGGATACCATCTTTCTTCCATCAGACCAAGGAAATTGATCTCCAGCGGAATGTTTCTCTTTTTCACCTCACGGCAGAGTCTCCGGTATTCCCGGTCGAACACTGCTTCGTCGCCGTTGAATAAAAAGAGATCCGGGTGTGCCAGATACAGGTATTTTCCGGTATCGATGCCTGCCAGGCACTGGTCCACATACTGTTTCAGGTAGCTTCCGTCTGTTGTTCCATGGCCGCTGTAGAGAATCTTTTCGATCTCATTTCCCAGGCTGTGCTGGCCAAGCACAAAGTACTCAAACGGATAGTCCGACAAAAAATCAATCAGCTGATCCCAGAATCTCGGGAAATACTCTGTTTCGAGTCCGAGATGGATTTCAATATCCTTGTCATACTCTTTTTTCAATGCCAGCACGGTGTCTACATAGCCTTCCACCTGATCGAGCCGCATCCGCATGCCGGAATCGTAGCCGTCCGGGAACGGATAAGGCGAATGGTCGGAAAAACCGAGAATTTTAAGGCCGCCCTCAATCGCGCGCTCCACATACTCCCGCTCCGTTCCGTCCGCATGGCGGCACCGCCATGTATGGGTATGATAATTTGCAATCATGATCTGTAACCTTCTTTATTTTGTATCTTATTCTGCTGCTTCTTTGGAGATATCCGTTCCAAAATATTTTTCCGAAAGCTCTGTCAGTGTTCCTTCTTCTGCGAGCTCGCCAAGTGCTTTGTTGACTGCCTCAAGCAGCGTCTTGGTCTCATCGCCTTTTTTCATCGGAATACCGACTTTTGTGGATTCCGGATCGAGACATGCAATTTTGATCTCTGCATCCGGGTGTGCTTTCATATAATCGTAATACGTTACCTCTGCGTTCAGAGTTGCATCGATACGGCCGCTTAAGAGAAGCTCGAAAGTCTGCTCCAGATCGTCAACACCGGTAACGGCTGCGCCATATTTCTCGGCAACTTCTGCATACGTACTGGAAATGGTGTTCGCGGTGCTCTTTCCGTCGAGATCCTCCATGGACTGGATTTCATCGTTAGCAGAGTTTACGATAACAGCGGTGCGGTTGTATGCGTATGGATCGGAAAAGCTGTATTTCTCAGCGCGCTCCTCTGTGATATCTACGCCGTTTACCATGATATCGTACCGGCCGGAATCGATTCCTGCAAGAAGGCCGTCCCACTCACCCTCTACAAAGGTTGCTTTCACGCCGAGTTTCTCTGCGATCTGCTGTGCCACTTCTACGTCATAGCCGACCAGGTTGTCGTCCTCATCGTGATACGTCCACGGTGCCCAGGTTCCTTCCATTGCCACAACGATCTCACCCTTGCTCTGGATCTGCTCTAAAAGATCCCCAGACGCACTTGCAGAAGATGCTGATGAAGAGGAAGAAGCACTGCTGTTATCTGCCGTGCTGTTTCCGCATCCGGTCAGTAAAAAGGATGATGTCAGGATACCTGCCAGAAATACTGCTGCCATTTTCTTTTTCATAATATTCGCCACTCCTTTTTTGTTTTGTTCTGGAAGAAGCTGCCTTTGCTTCTTCTGTTTTCTTTATTGCAAACTGTCCGGATTCCGTACTCCGGACAGGATTTGCCGCTTTGCGGGATACCTTACTCGTAATGCTGTTCAATATTCTGCAAAAATGTTCTCGTCCGCTCTTCCCGCGGATTTGCGAAAAATTCCTTCGACGGACCTTCCTCAACGACAACGCCGTTTTCCATAAAGACAACTTTGTTCGAAACGTTTCTTGCAAAGCCCATCTCATGCGTGACAACGAGCATCGTCATTCCCTCTTTGGCAAGCTGGCGCATAACACCAAGCACCTCGCCGGTCAGCTCCGGGTCGAGTGCTGAGGTCGGCTCATCAAAATAGATAATTTCCGGATCGGTTGCCAGTGCACGGGCGATTGCCACCCTCTGCTGCTGTCCGCCGGAAAGCTGATGCGGATAGTAGTCCGCACGGTCCAGCATGCCTACTTTTTCAAGCGCTGCACGCGCTTTTTCCTCCGCCCTGGTTTTTGGCATTTTTCTGCCGATGATCAGGCCCTCGGTTACGTTATGAAGGGCTGTTTTGTTCAGGAACAGGTTATAGTTCTGAAATACAAATGCGGTTTTCTGACGGATCGCCGCGATATCTTTTTTGCTGATGTTGTGAAACGGATATTCTTTCCCGTCAAAAATCAGGCTGCCGCCGTCCGCATGCTCCAGAAAGTTGACACAGCGCAGCATGGTTGTTTTTCCCGAACCGCTCGGGCCGAGGATTGCGACAACATCGCCCTGGTTTACTTTTAAATCTACACCTTTTAACACTTCCAGGCTGCCGAACGCTTTCTTTAATCCTTTGATTTCCAGCATGGCTTATTCCCCTTTTTTCTGATATGTACTCAGTTTCTTCTCTCCGATTCCCTGCAGCTTCGTGAGCACGGTGGAGAACAGCAGGTAGATCAGTCCTACTTCAATATACAGTGCCAGCGGCTCATGGGTGCGCGCTACAATCCGCTGCGTTACCATAAACATCTCCGTTACGGTGATATTTGCGGCAAGGGAAGTATCCTTTACCATGGCGATCAGAGAGTTGGAAAGCGGCGGGAACGCGGTGCGCATCGCCTGCGGAAGGATAATTCTCCGCATGATCTGCAGATACGACATGCCGACACAGTAGCCGGCTTCAAGCTGGCCTGCCGGAACGGCTTCCAGGGCCGCACGCATCGTCTCGGCACTGTAGGCGCCCTCATTCAGGGAAAAGACGAGAACTGCCGCCGGAAACGGATCGATCAGAATACCGGCGCGCGGAAGTCCGTAAAACACAACGAAAAGCTGGACCAGAAGCGGGGTTCCGCGGAAAATCCAGATATAGAAACGTGCAATCTGACGAAGGCCTTTGATGTTTGCAAACTGTACCATAGCCATTGCCGTCGCAATTACAAGTGCAATGGAAAACGAGATTACAGTAAGCGGAATCGTCACCTTAAGGCCCGGCAGAAAGATTTTCCAAAAAGAATCCAGAAGAATATTCCATAATCTTTCGCTCATTTCGATATATCCCCCTTTTTTTACATTTTCCTAGATAGGATAACACTTCAAGTCCGCTTCAAGTCAAGTGTTTTTTCATATACCCCTCCCCCGCATGCAAGAATCCCCGGGAAACACGTTTTTCAACGGCCCCGGGGACACTTATTTATGGTTGGTTTTAAGAGGAAGGATCTTGTCTTTTTTTATGGTATTATGTTATTTACTGCTTAGTCCTGTGTCACATTAAATGCTCTTGCACCAGGGTATACAGCGGCCGTTCCAAGTTCTTCTTCGATTCGGAGAAGCTGGTTGTATTTTGCAACACGCTCGGTACGGCTCGGTGCACCGGTCTTGATCTGGCAGGTGTTCAGGGCAACAGCCAGGTCTGCGATGGTGGTATCCTCGGTCTCACCGGAACGGTGGGAGGAAATTGCGGTGTAGCCTGCTTTGTGAGCCATTTTGATTGCCTCAAGGGTCTCAGATACAGAACCGATCTGGTTCAGTTTGATCAGGATGGAATTTCCGCAGCCAAGGGAGATACCTTTTGCCAGACGCTCAGTATTGGTTACAAACAGGTCGTCACCGACAAGCTGTACTTTTCCGCCAAGCTCTGCGGTCAGCTCTTTCCAGCCTTCCCAGTCTTCTTCATCCAGAGCATCCTCGATGGAGATGATCGGGTATTTCTCTACCAGTGCTTTCCAGTGAGCGATCAGCTCTTTGGAAGTAAATACAGTGCCGGCTTTCGGCAGTTTGTATTCACCCTTGGTACCTGTCTTCCACTCGGAGGAAGCAGCATCCATCGCGATCTTGAAGTCTCTGCCTGGCTCATAGCCTGCTTTTTTCACTGCCTCAAGAATGGTCTCGATGGCTTCTTCATCGGATTTCAGAGCCGGTGCAAAACCGCCTTCATCTCCAACCGATGTTGCCAGTCCGCGCTCTTTTAAGATGGCAGCCAGTGCATGGAAGACCTCAGCGCACCATCTTAAGCACTCTTTGAAAGAAGATGCTCCAACCGGCATGATCATGAACTCCTGTACATCCAGACCGGAAGAAAGTGCGTGGCATCCGCCGTTGATGATGTTCATCATCGGAACCGGCAGACGATTTCCGGAAACGCCGCCGAAGAAACGGTACAGCGGAATCTCAAGTGCGTTTGCAGCTGCTCTTGCGCAGGCAATGGATACAGCCAGAATGGCATTTGCACCCAGGCGGGATTTATCTTTTGTTCCGTCTGCATCGATCATGGCTTTGTCTACAGCGTAGGTATCGGATGCATCCATACCTTTTAAGGTATCGTTGATGACGGTGTTGATGTTTTCTACTGCTTTCTGCACACCTTTTCCAAGGTATCTTGCTTTATCTCCATCTCGTAATTCCAGTGCCTCAAACTCACCGGTAGATGCGCCGCTTGGTGCCATGCCGCGCCCTACAACGCCCCCTGCAAGAACAACCTCAGCTTCTACGGTTGGGTTTCCTCTGGAATCCAGAATTTCTCTTCCTTTTACTTCCTCAATTTTCAGGCTCTTCACTTTTCGTGTGCTCCTTTCTCGTTTGTTTCTGGAGTTTCCCGCCTGCGAAGTGTCCAAGATCCGCAGACGGGAGATAACAATGATTGATTCGCTTTGGTTAGTCTTTACTAACTGTAATTCATTATAACTAATTTTTTGAAAATTGCAAGTGGGTAAAGTGATACTTTTTCTCAGAAATGCAAAAAGTTTTTCTGTTCTTATTTTTCCTGTTTAAATGCCTCTTCCAGCGTATGCCATCCAAGCACTGCACATTTCACTCTTGCCGGCATGTGGGAGATGTCCTTCAGTGCACCAGCCTCCTCGAGTTTGTCAATCTCCTCGTCGGATGCTTCTCCTTTGATCATGCGCAGAAACAGATTTCCCAGGCGCAGTGCCTCGTCCTTCGTCTTTCCGATGATCATGCCGAGCATAATGTCCGCCGATGCCTGCGAAATCGCACAGCCGTCGCCCACGAACGCACCGTCCGTGATCACATCGCCGTCGACTTTTAATTTCAGCCAGATATCATCGCCGCAGCTTGGGTTGACGCCCTCGAGTACGATGTCCGCATCCGGCAGATCATGCTTGAATTCCGGACGCAGATTGTGCTCCGTCAAAATTTCGTTATAAAATCCTCTACTCTCCATAGCCCATTCTCCTTCTGATTGTGGATACACTTTCGATCAGTGCATCAATCTCTTCCGGTGTATTATAAAACATCATGCTGGCTCTTGTCGAACTTCGGACGCCAAGATATTCCAGAAGCGGCTGTGCACAGTGGTGGCCTGCCCGCACATCGATGCCGTCAGAAGAAAGAATTTCGCTCACATCGTGCGGATGCACGCCGTCAATCGTAAACGAAACGATGCCCGTATGGTTGGCCGGATCTTTGGAACCGAGGATATGAACGTACGGCAGCGCGCCGAGTCCTTCCATAGCACGTTGCGTCAGTTCCAGCTCTTTTTTCTGGATATAATCAAATCCTTTTTCCTGCAGATACCGGATCGCTGCGGCCAGCCCCACCGCACCGGCTGCATTTACCGTTCCCGCCTCAAATTTCTGCGGAACCGGTGCAAAAACGGCTCCGTCGCGGTGAACGGAATCGATCATCTCGCCTCCGGTTAAAAACGGCGGCATTTTTTCCAGCAGTTCCCGTTTTCCATACAGACAGCCGATTCCCATCGGGCCCATCAGCTTATGGCCGGAAAAGGCGAGAAAATCTGCATCCAGCGCCTGTACGTCGACCGGCATATGCGGAACGCTCTGGGCGCCGTCCACAACGACAACGGCTCCTACGCGGTGCGCCATCTCCGTGATTTTCTGGAGCGGATTCACGCAGCCGAGCACATTCGATACCTGCGCAACAGTCACAAGACGTGTTCTCTCATTAATGCCCTTTTGGAGCTCCTCATCGGTCAGCTCGCCCTCACTGGTACATTCCAGATAATGGAGCTTCGCCCCAGTCATACGCGACACCATCTGCCACGGAAGCAGATTGCTGTGATGCTCCATGATTGTTACAGCGATCTCGTCGCCTTCCTTTAAAAAGTTCAGGCCATAGCTGTATGCCACAAGGTTCAGGCTTTCCGTTGTATTCCGGGTAAAAATAATCTCCTCCGGCTCTTCTGCATGAATAAACTCCTGTACGGTCTTCCTTGCCTCCTGATAGCTCTCCGTCGCCTCCAGGCTTAAAGGATAGAAGCCTCGCAGAGGATTTGCATTTTTCTGTTCGTAAAATTCCTGTACTGCAGCAAGAACGCATGACGGGCGCTGTGCCGTCGCCGCGTTGTCCAGATAGATCGTGTCCATTTGCTGCAGAAGCGGGAAATTTTTTCTGATGTTATCTGTTGTCACGGTCAAGCACCTCCGCAAGCTGTGTTTTTACTTTCTGTTCGATGTCCGCATCGCCGATCTTCTGGATTTTTGCTTCCAGTTTCGCCCGCGCTATCGTATTTTCTGCCTGTGTACGGTCCATGCCGCGCGCACCGAAGTAAAACAGTGTCTCTTCATCGAGTTCTCCGATTGCCGCGCCGTGGCTTCCCTGTACGTTTTCCTCTGCACAGAGGATCACAGGAATCGTCTTGTTGACTACATCATCGCCGAGCAGCAATACCTGTTCTGTCTCTGCTCCGACGGAATCTGCCGAACCGCGCACAAAGTCGATTGTGCCGCGGAAGATCTTTTCCGCCGCATCCATCAGCGTTCCGTCTACCTGGATCGTGCTCTTGGTTACTTTTCCGAAGTGGCGCACATTCAGATTGACATCAAATTTCTGCTGATTCTGCAGAAGATAGCCGATTTCTGCCTGCAGTGATGCGTGATCCTTCTGCAGTTCGGTCCAGATACCGTCATAGACATCGCCTTTTCCGACAACGACCTGTAAAAGATCCAGTGCACCATTTTCCTCGCAGATGCATCCGACATCATTTAAAAGCTCCTGTCCCTCACCGCGCATCATCACCTGCACGAGTCGGATGCGGCTGTTTTTTTTCGCGTAAAGTTCTGTCCGCACCGCGAGCTGTCCCGCTGCCTGTGCCGGTTCAAATACCTCGAAAACGGTAAGGGAAGCTCCCTCTTCTGCCGCCGCGCGGATCTTTCCGGATGAAACCGTCTCTTTTCCCTGTCCGATGGAAAGCGTGACCTGTTTCGTCTGCCCCTCCTTTGCAGAGACACTCCAGTTTTTCGTCTGCTCCGGTGCAAAAAGGACATCCGTCTCTTTTCCTGCCCCGGTATTCATAGCTTCCGGAAAACCCGTTATCTCATCATCCGCAGACGGCTCTTCCGCGCAGATTTCACACGGCGCACCCGCCGCCCATTTTACTTTTGTATCATTTAATCCCAGCCAGTACCATGTTTTCGATGGAAGCTGGTTGATTTTCATGCTGTTCTGTTCTTCCATGTGTCTGGCCTCCTTATCCAATGCTACCCTTCATCTCGAGGCGGATCAGATTGTTCATCTCCACCGCGTACTCCAGCGGCAGTTCTTTTGAAACATCATCCGCGAATCCGCTGACGATGCACGCTCTCGCATCCTCTTCCGTCATGCCGCGCGACATCAGATAAAAGACGGCTTCATCGCTGATGCTTCCGATCTGTGCTTCATGGCCGATGTTCGCATCTTTTGTACGGATATCCATCGCCGGAATCGTGTCCGACCGGGAGATATCATCGAGCATCAGAGACTGGCAGGAAACGGCTGATTTCGTGTTCTTTGCCGCTTTTGTTGCAGAGACTGACGAACGGAAGGTGCTGATGCCGCCGTCCTTCGAGATCGATTTCGTGTTAATATAGGAACTCGTATCCGGCGCGCTGTGGACAACCTTCGCTCCGGTATCGAGATTCTGGCCCTTACCGGCGAACGTGATGCCGGTAAATTCCATCTTTGCGCCTCTTCCTTTCAGCACGCTCATCGGGTACAGGTAGGAAACGTGGGAGCCGAATGAACCGGAAACCCACTCGATTTTTCCGCCCTCCTCGACCTGCGCGCGCTTCGTGTTCAGGTTGTACATATTCTTCGACCAGTTTTCAATCGTAGAATAACGGAGTCTTGCATTCTTTCCGACAAACAGCTCCACACATCCGGCATGGAGGTTGGCCACATTGTATTTCGGTGCGGAACAGCCCTCGATAAAGTGAAGGTCCGCGTCCTCATCGACAATAATCAGCGTATGCTCGAACTGGCCTGCGCCCGGCGCATTCAGGCGGAAATACGACTGCAGCGGGATTTCCACGGAAACCCCCTTCGGCACATAGACAAACGAACCGCCGGACCAGACGGCTCCGTGCAGTGCGGCAAATTTGTGGTCGGTCGGTTTCACCAGTTTCATAAAGTGTTTCCGCACCATATCCGCGTACTCACCATGCAGCGCACTCTCCATATCGGTATAGACAACACCCTGCGCCGCAACTTCCGCGCGGACGTTGTGATAGACCAGCTCCGAATCATACTGTGCGCCCACGCCGGCGAGTGATTTCCGCTCTGCCTGCGGGATGCCGAGACGCTCAAACGTATTTTTGATGTCATCCGGCACATCGGACCACTTTGCTTTCATTTTCGTATTCGGGCGGACATACGTTACGATGTCATCCATGTTCAGACCCTCGATCGACGGACCCCAATCCGGAATCGGCATCTGGTTGTAGATCTGTAAAGAACGCAGACGGAACAGCTGCATCCAGGCAGGGTCTTTCTTCTCATCCGAAATTTTCTGTACAATTTCCGGTGTCAGGCCGGCTTTTACTTTATAGGCATCCTTTTCATCGTCTTTGAAATCATAGATGCTTCGGTCAATATCCTCTACATAGCTTTTTTCTCTCACAGCGTTTTCATCCTTTCTGTACCTTCGGTTTTACGCCAGTGACTTTTCGTATTTTCCAAATCCGTCCCGGTTGATCTCCTCTACAAGAGATGCATCGCCGGTTTTGACAATTTCACCTTCCACCATGATGTGGGTCTGATCCACCATCAGCGATTCCAGAATCTTCGTGCTGTGCGTGATGATCAGAAGACTTCCTCCGCATTTTCTGCGGTATGCCTCAATTCCGGCAGAAACGGTGCGGACCGCATCGATATCCAGGCCGGAGTCGGTCTCATCGAGAATGGCAAGGGACGGCTCGAGCATCAGAAGCTGCAAGATCTCGGCTTTCTTTTTCTCACCGCCGGAAAATCCGACATTCAGATCACGGTCTGCATACGACGGATCCATCTGCAGAACTTCCATTGCTTTTTCCAGTTCTTTCCGGAACTCAAACAGACGCATCCGTTTGCCAGTTTTTAACTCGACGGCGCTGCGGATAAAAGAGCTTAAGGTTACGCCAGGCACCTCAAGCGGATTCTGAAACGAGAGAAACAGTCCCATTTTGGCGCGTTCATTGACCGGCTCTTCTGTGATGTTCTTTCCCTGGAACCAGATTTCGCCGCGTGTCACGTTATATTTCGGATTGCCGAGCAGCGTATTGCCAAGCGTCGACTTTCCGGTACCATTCGGTCCAAGCAGCACATGCGTCTCCCCTTTTCCAATCGTAAGATTGACGCCGTGCAGGATCTCTTTTTCTTCTACATTTACCGTTAAATCTTTCACTGTTAAAAGATTTTTTCCCATATTGATATCCTCCTTATTTTGCTTCGAGGTTAAAATCTCTGTTTTCGCCTCCGATTGTAGACCTTTTTTCCGAGTATTTCAATCGGATTTATATATTTGAAAAATTTTATCAAAAAACGCACCTGCCGCCGGATTTTTTTTCCGCACGACAGGCGCGTTTTCTATCAACATCGTTTCAGCCGATTCCGCCAAGCACGATTCCGAGAATCAGAACCAGCACACAGATCGGCACGTAGATATATTTGCAGATCGGATAATACAGATCCGTGAATTTGCTGCTTCTTCCCTTGTCTACCTGGGACTGCACATACTTCTTTCCGCAGATCCAGAAGAACATGACTCCGGCAAGGCCGGCGCCGAGCGGGCAAATGTAGATCGACAGAACATCCATCCACTGGGATACAATGCCCTGGATCAGAAGAGATACGACCACACCGATAACCCCGATCACACCGCAGGCTGCTACTCTTCCGAGATGAAATTTTTCCTGTACCGTTGCAATCGGTGCTTCGTACAGGTTAATCAGAGAGGTAAGGCCGGCAAAAAAGACAGCGACAAAGAAAACGATTGCGATCAGCGCGCCACCCGGCATAGACTTTATCAAATTCGGAAGGAAAATGAACAGAAGTCCAGGTCCTCCTGTATTTAACTGTGCTCCCGTAGTTGCCATCGCCGGGATAATAACCAGCGCAGCAAGCATAGCAGCGAGCGTATCAAAAAATGCTACTCTTCCGGCGGCGGCCGGAATATTTTCCCCATCTGACAAATAGGAACCATAGATCAGTGTTCCGTTTCCGGCTACAGACAGGGAAAAGAATGCCTGACCAAGTGCAAAAATCCAGGTCTTCGGATCTGCAAGTGCTTTTGGTTCCACACGGAAAATATAACGGTATCCATCCGCTGCACCGGGCTGAAAGGCAACATAGATACCAAGTGCAACAAACAGGAGAAAGAAAACAGGCATCAGCACCTTATTGACCTTCTCAATTCCCTTACCAACACCAAATGCCAGAATGACCATCGCAACCACAAGAGCTGCGATCTGCCAGAAATTGTTTCCAAACGCAGATGCCATGGATTCAAACGCTCCGGCAAAATCCTCTACGCTCACAGCTGACAGTGTCTTTCCGGTAAAGGTTCCGATCATGTACCTGAAAATCCACCCCATGACAACCGTATAACCGATCGCCATTGCCAGGGAACCCAGCACCGGAATCAGACCAAGCGCCTCTCCGGCTTTTCGTTTTCCTTTCGTTTCACACGCAAAACCGAACGCATCAACCGGACCGGATCTTGTGGCACGGCCAAAACTCATCTCCCCGCTCACACCGGTAAAGCCGATCAGTGCAACGAACAGGAAATACGGAATCAAAAAGGAACCTCCTCCGTACAAGGAAACCCGGGTAGGGAACATCCAGATGTTGCCCATTCCAACTGCAGAGCCGATGCAGGCCAGGATAAATCCCCACCGACTGTTAAATGACTCTCTCTTTTTCATACTGCTCTCCCTTTTTCTTACTTTTTCTGAAGATATCATGGCCAAAGTACCTTTTGACTCCAACATCTTCTGAATATTTTATCATAAGCTATTGGGAAAAGCTATAGCATTTCTCATCTTCCTGCAACTTCACTTTATATTTTATGCTTTTTCCGCCTTGCTGCTGCCATTCCCGCGGAGAACATCCGCAGTGGCGTTTGAAATAGCGGCTGAAATGAGACAGATTGGAAAAACCGCAGATTTCCGCGGTCTGTCCGATGGAAAGTGCCTGATTTGTCAAAAGATTTTTCGCCTTGTCGAGCCGTACTTCAATCAGATCGCTGTGCGGGGTGCTGCTGAAAAACTGTTTGTAATAAGAATAAAACTGACTTTTTTCCATATTGGCCATCTGGCAAAGCTTTTCTGTCGTCCAGTCTTTCTCATAATGGCTCAACATCTTAAGGCGCAGCTCCTGGAATTCCTGATACAGTCCGGCCGGCTCCTCTGCCGCTTTCTTGTACAGCCGCATACCGCGCGATGCCGTAATCATCATCTGACGAACCAGTGCTTCCTCATATTCCACTGCGTATGGATCTTTCACAATGTATTCCCTCTGCAAAAGGCGAATCAGCTCATCAATTGCTTCCGTGTTCTGCGGATAAAAAACAGTATTCTGCGGAATTCCATACGTTTCACCCAGATTCTCACCGCACCAGAAATGGACATAGCTGTTGCGAAACTTCTGAACAGCCTGATAATGCTGCTCGTGATCCGGCGTGTAAAAAAGGCAGGCATTTTCCTGTGCAATGAAAAACGCAGTTCTGTCATACACCTTCATCGGCGTTTTAAACAACAGAAACAGATAGTCCCCGCTGCCCTCCGGCCGATATATCGTCTCATAATCGGCGTTGGATCTATTATATTCACAAATATGAACTGAAAATTCCATTCTTCTCGTTTCCCCTTTTCTTTTCTTCTCCCTATTTTACCGCAAAACCGGAAAAAAAGTCAAATTTGTCGGACAAAAATCTCTGGTTTTTTTCTATCTTCCTGCTAAAATTGAAACTATCCAAAGCGAAAGCGAAACGGTGGAATAAAATCATAGACACGCCGGTGATCCTTTGTTTTTCTGGATCGTGTCTGAAAACGAACATTTCTTTTAACAGGAGGATTTTTAAGTATGAAAAAAGCAGAGATTATCATTGACAAATATTTTCTTACCGGAAAAGTTGACAAACGAATCTTCGGTTCCTTTATCGAGCACCTGGGACGCGCCGTTTACGAGGGCATCTATCAGGAAGGAAGTGTTCTCTCCGACGAGCAGGGCTTCCGAAAAGATACCCTGGATCTTGTCAAAGAGCTTCAAGTACCGATCGTCCGTTACCCGGGCGGAAACTTTGTCTCCGGTTTTCACTGGGAAGACAGCGTAGGCCCGAAAGACAAACGGCCTGCAAAACCAGATCTTGCCTGGGGCGTGATTGAGACAAACGAATTCGGTCTGAATGAGTTTGCTGACTGGTCGAAAAAAGCCGGCAGTGACATTATGATGGCCGTCAATCTCGGAACCCGCGGACCGGAAGACGCAAAAAATGTGCTGGAGTACTGCAACTTCAAGGGCGGCACCTACTACAGTGATCTGAGAAAATCCCACGGTTACAAAGATCCACACAACATCAAACTCTGGTGCCTCGGCAACGAGATGGACGGACCGTGGCAGATGGGACATAAGACCGCTTCTGAGTACGGACGTATTGCAGCAGAGACTTCCCGTCTGATGAAATTCATGGATCCGACGATTGAAACTGTTGCCTGCGGAAGCTCCAATCTTACGATGCCAACCTTCGGTTCCTGGGAACATACGGTTCTGGACGAATGCTATGATGAGGTGGATTACCTTTCTTTACACCAGTACTACGGAAATTATGCAAATGATACTGTCGATTTCCTGGCAAGCTCCAAGGGCATGGATGATTTCATCTCCGGTGTAGTTGCGATCTGTGATGCAGTCAAAGCGAAAAAACACGGCAAAAAGCAGATTAACCTTTCCTTCGATGAGTGGAACGTATGGTATCACAGCAATGAGCAGGATCAGAAGCTGGAGAAATGGGTACGCGCACCTCATCAGCTTGAGGATGTTTACAACTTTGAGGATGCACTTCTCGTCGGAAGCATGCTGATCACACTCCTGCGCCACGCAGACCGTGTCAAGATTGCCTGCCTCGCACAGCTTGTCAACGTTATCGCTCCGATCATGACATCCGATACCGGTGCATGGCGTCAGACGATCTTCTATCCATACATGCATGCAAGCGTATACGGCCGCGGAACCGTCTTAAATACACAGGTTTTGACACCGGTTTACGAGAGCAAAACGTACGGCGAAGCTCCGTATCTCGATTCTGTCTGCATCTGGGATGAGGAAAACGATGCACTGACCATTTTTGCAGTCAACAAGAGCCTGGATGAGGATATGGAGGTTTCCTGCGATCTGCGTCAGTTCGAAAGATGCCGTCTGGCTGAGCACATCGTGCTGACAAACGACGATATGAAAGCGGTCAACACCGAAGCAGATCCGAACCACGTTACTCCGACCCATTCCGATGCCACCAAACTGGAGAATGGAAAAATGCACACCGTTCTTGGAAAACACAGCTGGAATGTGATCCGTCTTACAAAATAATGGAACCGTATAAGGTATGGCCTGAAAAACAGAACATCTGAATTTTTCATCCAAACATATGCATAAAGGAGTTTTATTTTATGGCACAGGCATATTTATTTGTTCATTTTCGGGAAAAAACAACACCGGACGGCGAACAGGTTTATTTCGGCATCAGCCGCGATGGTTTCCACTGGGAAGCTGTCAACGACGGCGCTCCTGTTCTCTGGACGTATTATGGAGATAAGGGTGTACGCGACTTTACTATCACTCACAGCATAGAAACCGGGAAATATTATATTTTCGCCACTGACCTGAGTCTTTCTTACGGTATGCGGAATCAGTATCACAATTCCTGGGATGAGATCGGCAGAAACGGCAGCAAGTATTTCTCCGTCTGGGAATCAGAGGATCTCGTAAACTGGAGCGACCAGCGGCTTGTAAAAATCGGTGATGATGACTTCGGCTGCCTCTGGGCACCGGATCTGATTTACGATAAAGAAAACGGTGAGTACGTTCTGCATTGGTCTTCTTCCCATGCAGCAAACGATTACGGTCCCAAAAAAATCTATTACAGCACAACGAAGGATTTTGTTCATTTTTCAGCTCCGCAGGTTCTGTACGAAAAAGAGGACAGCGGCGTGATTGATTCGGCGATCTATGAAGAGAATGGGGTTTATTATCTTTTCGTAAAGAGTGAAAGCAATCCGGCGAAAATTATTCTGCTCCGCTCCGACCATGCGGCCGGCCCGTATGTGCGGATGGAAAGCTTCGATGAGAGCATGAAAGATGTAGAGAGCGGTCTCTATGAGGCTCCGACCGCAGTACAACTTGATGACAGCAGATGGTGTCTGTTCCTTGACTACTACGGCGTTCCGGGTGCCGGCCAGGGATATGTGCCGTTTGTTGCAGACAGCCTTGCTTCCGGAAAATTTGTTCGTTCTGATGCTTCCTTCTCGTTCCCATACGGCTACAAGCATGGAACGATTCTTCCGATTACAGAGGAGGATTACGAGCGGATCAAAAACCATGACTGGTCAGATCACGGATATCGGTAAAATCGCTGTCCGCCTGATGGGATTTTCATACAAAAAGAACTGCGGCAGGCTTCCTTTTGGGGAAGTTCCTGCCGCAGTTCTTTTTCGCTTTTCTTTTCCGACAAAACCCATCCGCTTCCTTTTTGTTCTGGCGGACAGTACCTTTTCTGCAGATTGGTAAATGTATCGTTTTGATGGTGTCTGAATTTTTCTTTATCTCTGTGCCTGTGCAGCGGTTCTTGCATGGAACATGCGGAAGACGCCGGTCTGCTCGATCAACTTCGTCAGGCTGTAGAAAATGATGGAATCGATCGGCCACATAATCAGGTTCTTTAAGGCACGTGCCGGAAGAAGCACCATGATTCCTTTTCCATACAGCATGCTGATCCACAGGGTGTTCAGCAGTACGTTGACAGTCAGCATAACGATGAACTTGGCTGCAAGCACACGTTTGATGGTCAGTTTTTTGCGATAGTAGAAGCATCCATACATAAAAGATGCCAGCATCGCATTAAAGGTGAATCCGAAGAAGAACGGGCCGCTCGGTTTCAGGAAGTATTTTACGACATCAAGAATGCCGGAGAAAAGACATCCTGTCACTGGTCCGAACAGGTAATCGACAAGGCGGTTCGGGATTCCGGAAAATCCGATGCGGACATAAGGTCCGATATCAATCGATGCTACCTGGTTCAGAATCATCGCCAGCGCTGCGAACATGGCACAGGCTGCGAGGGTTGTGACTGCTTTCAGCTCTTTTGCTGACTGCAGAAACATGTTTTTTGTTTCTTTTGCTGTTTCATTTGCATTTTTCTGCATAAAAAAATTACCTCCTTTACAGATATCTGACTACAATAGGAGATAATCTCTTGTCTCTATCTTCTGTTGCAGCGAGATGCAATTCATATACCGCAAGATTTTCTCTTTTCGTCTCCCTGGCTACTCTCTATCCCGGGAGCACTTTACGCATATGAACTTACTCTGCAGTTGTTTTTGTCCTGCTCATTATATAGTAAAATCCCCTTGGTTTCAAGAGGATTTTACATTTTTTTCTAATTTTTTACGATCAAATATCAGCCCTGCATTTTACGGTCTTTCCGGTGATAAAACGGAGACAAACGCAAACTTTTTATCCAGCAGTTTTCCCATCAGCACAATACCTTTTCCCATCGTAAAAGCAGCTGCTACCGTTCCGATTCCAAATATTCCGTCGGAGTAACCGCAGGTATGTTTGAAGTCACATAATCTGCTGTATTTCTTGTAACAATATATTGTGCGCAAAATGATTCGGCACATTCCATCTGCAAACAGTCTTCAAAATCTGAAAATGTTTCATTTTTCAGACCTTTCATTAGTTTTTCTGAATCAATTCCTTCTACATCAAAAATTTCAAATAAGCTAAGGAGAAGTTCTCTTCTTTCTTTTACGTCATATGTCTTTCTTAAAATAAAAAACATATTAGAAACAGAGTGTGCGGCAATGCACGCATTTATTTTTCCTCTCTATAAGATGCCAATTCAGCATCGTCATCCTGAACATTTCCTTTTTTTCTTATTTGCTCCATTCGTAAAAAAGCATCTTTTTTCGATTCAACAGCACCGCTATTATAAAGACTGTTTACACCCTGCATAATCTGAATAATAAACACTAGTTTATCTTCTGGCATTTTTTCCAATAATTCAAATGCTTCTTCTCTCATTGCTGTCATTATGTTTTTGTCTCCTTTCTATGACCGTACCTGTCCATTCCCATATACCACAAATTTAATCGAGGTCAGCGCCAGCAGTCCCATCGGGCCTCTGGCGTGGAGTTTTTGGGTGCTGATTCCGATTTCGGCACCGTAGCCGAATTCGAAGCCGTCGGTGAAGCGGGTGGAGGCGTTGACGTAGACCACCGCTGCGTCGATTTCGTCCAGGAATTTCTGGGCGTGGGTGTAGTCGTTGGTGATGATCGCCTCGGAGTGTTTTGTGTTGTAGCGGTTGATGTGCGCGATCGCTTCGTCGATAGAGGAAACCGTTTTAATGGATACGATATAGTCGAGATACTCTTTTCCCCAGTCCTCTTCTGTCGCTGCTTCTGCTCCCGGCATGTATTCTCTTGCCTTCTCGTCTGCGCGCATCTCCACCTGTTTCTCTTTCAATCGTTCTGCGAGAACCGGCAGCAGTTTTTCACGCACGTTTTCATGCACTACGATGGATTCACACGCATTGCAGACGCCGACACGCTGTGTCTTTGCATTCAGAATAATATCCACTGCCATGGAAAGATCGGCTGTTTCATCCACGTAGATATGACAGTTTCCGGTTCCCGTCTCAATGACAGGAATCGTGCTGTTTTCCACGACAGCGCGGATCAGTCCGGCACCGCCGCGCGGAATCAGAACATCGACATAGCGGTTCATCTTCATAAACTGTGCCGTTGTCTCACGTGAAGTATCTTCGATCAGAAGCAGCGCATCCTCCGGCACCTGCTCCTCCTTCAGTGTTTTCCGCAGTGAGGCAACAATCGCCATATTTGAGTGGATCGCATCACTTCCGCCCTTCAAAATCACGACATTTCCCGTCTTAAAGCAGAGTGCAAACGCATCCGCTGTTACATTCGGACGTGCTTCATAGATGATTCCGACAACACCAAGCGGAACACGTTTCTGCCCGATCAGAAGACCGTTCGGCCGTTTTTTCATACCGAGAACTTCCCCGATCGGATCGTCCAGCTCGGATACCTGACAGAGACCTTCCGCCATCGCCTCGATGCGACTCTGATCCAGAAACAGCCGATCCAGAAGACCTTTGGACATTCCTTTTTCTCTTCCATGCTCCATATCCAGCGCATTTGCCGCGATAATCGCATCGGCATCCGCCACAAGATTTTCCGCTGCTTTTTTCAGCACACGGTTTTTCGTCTCTGTCCCCATGATGCGAAGCACAGGTTCCGCCCCACGGGCTCTTGTTCCGATTTCTTCCAGACTTATCATATTCGTCTCCTCCTCGTGTTGTCTTATCGTGATTGGCTGCTAACGGTAAATCTTCTGCTCTGTCACCAGCATCTGCGGCAGAACATCCGTCTCTTCAAACGGCACCGCATCAAACAGCTGAAACTCAAACGCCGCTGCAACCGTTGTAAACCCTGGATGTGCGGCAAGAAAGCGGTCATAAAATCCTTTTCCATATCCGACTCTGTGGCGCGCCGGATCAAAGGCCACACCGGGTACCAGCAGAAAGCCCTCTTCCCGCGTGCAGACCTTTCCGCCGTCCGGCTCCATAATGCCAAAATAGCCGGATTTCAGCGTGGAGAAATCTTTGATCTCATAATAAACCATATCATCGTCTTCCACGCGCGGCACAGCGACCGTCTTTCCCATTTGCAGGGCCTTCTCGATCAGATCCCGTGTCATGACTTCTTTTTTGAAGTCCATATACGCAAAAAAGCAGTCCGCATCCAGAAACTCCGGCAGAGCCGTGATTTTTTCATAAATCATACGGCTCTTTTCCTGAATTTCTTCCTGTGTGGCTGCTCTTCTTCGGGCAAAAACTTCTTTTCTAATGTTTCCTTTTGCTTCCATAGCGCTCCCCCAGATTTACGATTGTTCCGTCTTTCTCCTGCATATCAATATTGTCGAGCTGGGTACGGAGGTTCATTTTCACGGCTGCAATATATTCTCTCCGCAGCTTCTGCTGCTCTTCTTTCTCCGCCGGTGTCAGCCCCTCTGCTTTCGCCTTGCGGGCAAGTTCGTTAATTCTCTGTATATTAATTTCCATTTTCTGTATTTCGCTCCTTTAAATTACCGGAATTTTCTCTTTATCTTACCGCAAAACACGGTATCTGTCCAGCAGATCCGCGAAAAATCTGAAATCCGGTTTTCAATCACCGGATTTCAGTCTCGTCTGTATAATTATCCAGTACAATCAGAACCCATGTTTTTCCAGGATTCAACTTAATCTCATCGCCATTCCCATCCCGGTATTTTGTGACGCCCCACGGATCATCCTTGCTCCATGTCACGTCGATGGCCTTTCCGCTTGTGATATACGTTCCCGTTCCGCCGTTTACCACATCGATATCGAGATATTCCGCATTGTCATCATACTTTTTCCAGGAACAGTACTGCACGATAATGTTCTTCACCGCAAGCTGTTCCTGTGTCATCTCATCGATCTGCGGTTCCCCGAACTGATAACGCAAATACGTGCCGCTCGCCTCATCGTACGAAAACCACGGATTGTTGTGGAAATATCCGCCCGGTGCCACATAGGCGGCATTTCGTCCCTGTTCCAGCGTTTCCGGTTCTGTCTCGGATGCAAACTGGAAAAATCCGTCATAACCGTCTTTGTAAGATGTCCGGTAGCCGCAGAGATCGATTCCCGCTGCAATCCCGGCCGCATCCAAATACGCATTGTGCGGCGACGGACGATCCGACGTCCGGTAATACACCTGTTCCGAATACTCCATGCCGTTCACATTGTCTATGTGATCCGATTCGAGCAGCGGAATCGCATACGCCGCCTGTCCATAGTGGTAATACAGAGCGTCAAATCCCGCTGCCAGATACACATAATATTCGCGGCAACTCCGCACCGATCCGATCTTTTCGAGATCATCATAGTTTTCAAACAGCCCCATCAGGCGCGTAATGCCGCCTTCGACCGGCGCTTCATAGATCACTCCCGCACGGCTGATACCGCTCTGCGGGCAGGCGCTGATGATATTACTCAGCATAACCGCCACCGGGCGCCTTCTTCCCTGTACTTCGGCGACAGGTTCTCCTGTCAGATAACTTTTCACCATACCTTCCGGCAGCGCATCCTCCGCGGGTGTCGGCTCAATCGCTTCCGGAACCAGCGGCTCCGGTGCCGGATCTTCGGTCGGGGCCGGTGGTTCCGTAGCTTTCGTTTCTGTCTTGCTTTCCCCTGCTGTCTCTTCTGAGACATAAGAAGTTCCTGCCGATGCAGTTTCCGGTGCCGTTTCCCCAATTTTCCGGCATCCGAACAGCATCATGCTTCCCAGCAGAGCAATCCCCAATGTGTAAAACCCTCTCTTTTTGATAAAGACCCCTCCTTTTCTGCTCTCAATCAGTCTCTTGTGATACCGAGACGCTGCAGCACCTCTTCCTGCTTTGCCTCCATCACGGCTGCTTCCTCCGGTGTCATATGATCATAACCCAGAAGATGCAGCATACTGTGTGCAACAAGAAAAGCAAATTCGCGTCTTAAAGAATGACCGTATTCCTCCGCCTGCGCTCTTGCGCGCGCAACAGAAATTACGATATCACCCAGCATCAGCTCACCGCTGTCCGGGTTAAAACAGTCATCTCCCTCTTCCGTCTCCAGAAAATCGAACGAAGCCGGAGAAGGATAATCTACCATCGGGAAAGAAAGCACGTCTGTCTCCCGGTCAATGTTTCTGTGTTCCCGGTTCATGGTGCGGATATTTTCCGGATCGGTCAGAATCAGTTCTACTTCTGCCTCATACGGGCACGCTTCCTGATCCAGCACACCATTGATTACCGCTGCTGCAACCTCTTCCGGATCAAATCCAAGGTCAAAATCCTGTTCATTTTCAAACGTCAGTGTCATTTATTTTCCCTCCGTTTTCTCGTCGTACTTTTTGCTCTGCCGCTGTGATTTTCCGGCTTTGCTTTCTTTTCATATTCATCGTAAGCCTGTACAATCTTCTGCACCAGCGGATGACGGACAACGTCCTTGCTCGTCAGCTCGCAGAAGGAAATTCCGTCTACTTTTTTCAGTACCTGCATTGCCACATCAAGGCCGGAGCGTGTACCGGAAGGAAGGTCCTTCTGAGAGGCATCTCCGGTTACAATGACTTTGGAACCGAAACCGATACGGGTCAGGAACATCTTCATCTGCGCCGGTGTCGTATTCTGTGCCTCATCAAGGATAATAAACGCATTGTCGAGCGTACGGCCTCGCATGTACGCGAGCGGTGCAACCTCAATCAGGCCTTTTTCCATGTTTTTCTGGAAGCTCTCTGCTCCCATGATCTGATACAGCGCGTCGTAGAGCGGCCGCAGATACGGGTCAATTTTACTCTGCAGGTCGCCAGGCAGGAAACCGAGTTTTTCACCCGCCTCAATCGCCGGACGCGTCAGGATAATACGTCCTACTTCATCGTTTCGGAACGCGGTGATCGCCATCGCCATTGCAAGGTATGTTTTTCCGGTTCCGGCAGGGCCGACGCCGAAGACGACCATCTTTTCCCGAATCGCATCCACGTACGCTTTCTGACCGAGTGTTTTCGGTTTGACCGGACGGCCTGCGACCGTGTGGCAGATGCAGTCACTGTCGATTTCAGCAAGGCTGCTTCCGCTGTCCTCCATAACAAGTGAGATTGCATAATTGACGTTCTGTGTGTTGATATCATTTCCGCGGCGTGAGAGCTCCAGAAGCTGTGTCAGACATTCCTTTGCGCGCGCTGCATTCGATGCCGGGCCCACAATTTTTAAAACGCCGTCCCGGGAGATCAGCGTAACCGCCAGGGATCTCTCCAGGATTTTGATGTGTTCATCAAACTGGCCGAATACTTTCTTTTCATGTTCGATGGGCAGTTCCATCTGCAGTTCTATCATGTTGTTATTGCTGTTCATCTACCATTGTTTCCTTTCCATCCGACATCTTCTGCATTTCGCAGGGCTGTGCTTCTACGGCCCGTTCTATCACGCGAAGTGTCCCTTTTGTGATACATGACGTATCGTTAAGTTCTATTGTAACATGATTCTCCGATATTTGAAGTCCTTTTTCTGATAAATTTCTGTGGAATTTCTGATAATTCTGCGAGGCTTTTTCTTTTGCCTCGTGTTCTGAGTAGGTTTCTTTCTGAACTTCAAAAGGAAATTTCTGACGGTAGCCGAAATAAAACGGAAGGGCAAAGTTTTCTGTCAGATAAAGCTGCTGAAGGGACACTTCCTCGTCTGCTCCATTTTCCCTTTTCTCTGTTTTCTGATCCGCCGTTCCGGTCATGCTCCGCAAACTCTCCACAAAATTCTCCGGCAGCAGATTTCCAAGGAAAAATCGGTAAGCAGAAATCTGAAATACCGGCGTTTTTTTCTCTGCTTTCTGATATGTCCGTACCGTATGGGAAAGCGGAAAGGTATCATAATAGTACCACGTCGTCTCAAGGTCAATATCCGCGTCTGCGTGAACATAAGAATAATCATACGTTTCCCCACTGTCATTCACAAGCGGAATCTCGCCCTTTACAAGAATGTCTCCCGCTTGACATGTATCACCGGGGAGCACCTGCGGAATGCCGTTCCGTGTGATAATACGCACGACCGTCCCTTCTTTTTTCGCCACAAGATTCTGCGGATCATCTGCTTTTTCTTCGATCACATAGCCGTCTACGTTTTCTTTTACCGCAAGGACAAGCTGCGTCCCTTCTATTTTTGCGGACACCCAGGTCAGATTCGGAAACTGCTCCCGCAGATACGATGCGGTCTGGCTGCAGTCCACACGTTTTTTCCAGCTTCCATGATGAATCCCGGCCGCGTCAAGGCTGTTTAAGATCGTCTGCGTACTGTTCGCGTAATTTCCTTCCACATGAATATTCCAGATGAACTGCGACAGCGTGTAAAGTCCCGCCAGGCAGAGAAAAATACCAATAAAAAATGCCTTTCTTTTTAAACTTCGCCGGTAAAAGAAAGGCAGTCCCTGTTTTTTCTGTATTCGGATGCGCACACCGCTCTTGCGGCGGATCGGCAGGAGGCGGAAAAAATCTTCCGGCAGAAGGCTCATCTCAAAACAGCCCTGGTGTTCTGTCACGTCCCACAGTGTGATGTTATGGTGCCCGCACAGATTGAAAAAACGCTCCGGTTCACGGCCCGTCACACGAATCCGCACATTGCCTTTCCAGAAAACCTTTCCCCGCTGCAAACGCACACCCCCTTTTCAGCATTGGAATGATTGGAATCATTACACTTATTGAAACGTCACCTGATCGATTCTCCCTTCCACCCGCATCTCCTCCCCGGAATACGAAACAATCCGGATTCCCTCTCCCACAAGGAGCAGCCTGCCGTATTGTGTAAGCACACAGAGGCGGCACGCATTATATTCCAGAATCCTGCGGTAATTTTCAATCTGCACTTCTCTCCCGCCGTAAAACGTCACAACCGGCTCGCCAAAAGCAAGATCTGACGGAACCTGCATCGCCGAAAGCAGCTCCCCGCCCGGCGGATGGAGTGATTTTTTCTGCTTTTTCTTTTTTCGCATCCAAAACCTCCTCCGCTTTGCGGGTCTGCTTTTTGTTCTATCGCTATTTTATGCAGAAAAAAGCACAAAAATACCCCGCAGCCGCTGGGGTTTCCTGCCCGATCAGGCTACGGGGTTTCATTTCTCTTTTTTAAAAACATTTTTTGCAGGGTTCATACCCCTGGGCTTCTGCATTTTCTCTCGTCATCTGATATGCCCGATCCGGATTCATTCTGCCGCAGTTATTTTTGTTATGGTACTTCGATCCGGTCTCTGAAATCCACACGAGCTGTCCGCCATACGGATCCGATTCCTGCGGATCTTCCGTTACCTGCGGTTCTTCGGCAGTCACTGCCGGCTGTGATTCTTCCACTGCCTGCGTTTCAACGGTTTCTTCCGCCGCAGCTTCTATGGTTGGCTCAGGTGTCGGCGTCTCGGTCGGGTCAGCCGTTGGAGTTGGGGTAGCAGTCGGAGTCGGGGTAGCGGTCGGCGTTGGTGTTTCGGTCGGTGTTGCTGTCGGCGTTGGTGTTGATGTTTCAGTCGGGGTCGGCGTCGCTTTTTTCGTCGGCGCTGCCGTAACGCTGACGGAAACAGACTCTGCAGATGCCTTCTGTGTTTCCTTACTGCTGTACGTCACAGGTGTCAGCGCACAGGCGGAAACCAGCAGCAACACAGGAAGCAGCACAGGAAGTGCTTTCGCCACATGAAACCGTTTCTTTATCGTATTCCAGGTAACCGGAAGCAAAAAGATTCCAAGTAGCAGCAGTGACAATGCATATGCCTTCTCCTCTTTCCAGTAACCGGCTCCCGCCAGCATCATCAGAATACCGAACAGATACCTGAGAAAATTTCCTGCCTTTCTCAGCATATTTCATTCCCCCTCTTGTGTATTTTCTGAATTTCTTACAGCGAAATCCTCTACTGTAAATACGTTGAAAAGAATGGAAAATTACATCACAGATTACGATTCTTTATAGAAAATCATGCTGAACCATATGACCATATGCTCGCCGAGGTAATAATCCATCATGTTTTTTTCAATCAGGTTTGCAACAACGATGCCGTGGCTCTCGATGCATGGATGCATCAGTTCAAGATGGCGGCAGCCGCCTCTCGGGTAGGTACATTTATCGCAGAGCTGGCAGGAATCGGAGGAAAGGGCGAAGGTGAGCAGGGTTTTGTCTTTTAAATGCTGCTCGATTTCGCGTGTGATTTTTTCGTGCTCCGATTTTGTTTTTAATGTCTCATCCATATCCATGATGTTGTCCACTTCTGCGATGCTGGAGAAGAACAGAACGTGATCGTAGTTCATGCAACGCTCCTTACAGACTTCAACAGTGCCGACCGCCGGCGGGCAGGACCAGGAGGCTCCGTAGCGGGAGCACTCCTTTTTGCAGATCTGGCGGACCCGGTCATTGAATTCGATGTCCTCCGGTTTTACAAATGCATACTGATAGATAGGAAACTGGGTAATATATTCTTCGATTTCTGTCTGTGTCATTTTGTCATCCCTTCTCTTTTGTTACAGATCTTTTTCCAGAAAAGCAAATACCATATTCCAGTACGTCTGGAGCATGCGCCCTCTGGTTCCAAACAATTCATGCTTTGCGCCCGGTACTTTTACCATTTTTGCCATGCCGGGACGGCGTTCTGCCATTTTCCGGATCATCCGCTCCTGGGCACGGTTGGACACAAGATGATCGTTCTCCGCCTGAAATAAAAGGACAGGAGCCTCGATCCGTTTCCATCCGCTCCGCATCAGATCGCGGTACAGATGTGCGGCGGCATGGAGCCATCCGTAAGAAGCGGCATTTAGGTGATACAGCGGCTCTTTTTCCCGCTTCTGCTGGTAATAGAGAAAGCGCGGACGGGAGAGGGACGAACTTTGTTTAAAACTTTCGATTCCCTGGTATGGTTTCTGTCCTACCACATACTGTGTGCCTCGTTCTGTGGCACAGGCAAAAGCTGCGATCCGTTTTGCATCGGCGAACGGCACTTTTCCGGTCAGCGGACGGATCATCGGCGAACTCAAGACCACTTTCCGGAACAGATGCGGCGCTTTGGCGGCCGCTGCTGCTGCGATTCCGCCGCCCATCGAGTGAGAATAGAGAACGAGCGGAAGACCGCATGCCTCTGCTTTTGCTTTTCGTGCAACAAAGAGCAGATCTTCTACATAACGATGGTAGGAATCGACATAAACAAGCGACGGATCATCCACCAGACGGTAGCTCTTTCCGTGGCCGCAGTGTTCCGGCAGATAAACATGAAAATGCTCTTTGATAAAATAATACACGATCTCTTTATATTTCTCTGCATTTTCCGTAAAACCGTGTGAGATTACAACAACACCTCTCGGGCGGAATGCGCGGTAACGAAGAACATGAATCGGATGACCGCTCTCCCTTTCCCAGTAAAATTCTTCTGCATGAGCGGCGAGGTAAGGCTCCACACCATTCTGCATCCGCTCCGCATAATTTTTTTCCTGTAATACGCGTGTTCTCATTAGCAAATCACCTGCTTTCATCCAGATACGAAAGGATATCCTGAAGATTGTCGATGGTACAGTCCGGTGTAACTTCAATTTTGTTCGGAAGATGATCCGGGTTGTACCAGCAGGTCAGGATTCCTGCATTTTTTCCGCCGCGGATATCACTTGTGAGGGAGTCGCCGACGATCACAACCTCATCCGGTGCATAACTTCCGATTTCGTTCCATACCGCATCAAAAAAAGCCTTCTGCGGCTTGTCCACACCGACCTGTTCCGAGATAAAAACGCCGTCCAGAAGCTGATCAAGCCCGGAAAAGCGGAGTTTACGCTCCTGTGCAACAGTGGTTCCATTTGTTACTGCATACTGTTTTACGGTAGCTTTCAGCTGTTTTACCAGTTCATCTCCGTGATCGCAGAAGAAAGCCTTATCGCCGAGGCGGATCTGATATTCATCATTGAATACCTTTACCTGATCCGTCGGCAGTCCTTCCGATTCAAAAAATTCATGGAATCGTCCAAGCATCACCTGTTCTCTTGTAAGCTCTCCCGTCTCCAGCCGCTCCCAGTAACCGCGGTTGATCACGCTGTAGCGCTGCAGCATTTCGTCCGTGCAGGTTCCCATATGAAACTTGTTGAAACAGTACTCAATTGCATATCGTTCCGACATCTTAAAATTCAGAAGTGTTCCATCGATGTCCCACAAAATTACTTTTATCAAAGAGAAATCCTCCCTTGGTTTCATTTGTATTTTCCAATTATCTGTTTTTCATTCTAGCATAGATTACAAATACGATCAATTGTATTTTAGGCATTGTATCTTTTGAGAAAAAGTGCTACGATAAAAAAGAATTTCCGTGAAAAAGAAAAGGAAGAAGGAAGAAACACTATGAAATTTACTTATCCAGCCGTTTTTCATAAAACCGAACAGGGAACCTACGAAGGTTATTTTCCAGATCTCGCCTGCTGCTATGCAAAAGGGGATACCCTCGACGAGGCGCTGGAAGATGCCATTCACTCCGCCTATGACTGGATCTCTCTGGAACTGACGGAAGAAGAACCTGATTTTCCGCCGGTATCGGATGTGGCAGATCTCGGGAAAAGCGAAGGTGAAATTGCAAGAAATATTGCCGTCAACATCCGGCTTTTTGAGGGATGGGACGAATAAGTTCAAAAAAGAGAAAGAAAACCGTATTGCTGCGATATTCGAAACGCGGCGATACGGTTTTCTTTTTATCTCTTCCAGGTTTTCAGCATCTCTTTTTCTTCTTTGCTGATCCGCAGCGACTCTCTGATTTTCTGAATTGTTTTGTTATGTGTCCAGTCATCGAGACTGTTTTCTTTCAGCAGTTTCTGTGTTTTTTCCGGAAAATGAATATAACAGATCGATACTGCCCAGGCGACGGCCATTTTTACGTAATAGCCATCGTGATGAATCTTTTTCATCTCCTCCAGCACAGCATCGATATACGCTTCGTTGATAAAAAAGTCCAGCAGACACACAACACCAAACCGGATTTCATATTCCCGGCTGCTTTTCAGCCATTTCTGCAGATATCCATACCAATACTCCTGGTCTTTCTTCATAAAATGGCACGTTGCACAGGAGCTGTCACAGATTCCCCAGCTGTTGATCATCGGCACGAAGCGGTCCAGTTCTGCCGTCTGTTCTTCACGGGTCAGCTTTCCGTAGCCGATCATCATTCCGCGGATCAGAAGCTCCTCGTAGACTTCCGGATTAAACTGTTCGGTATAAACTTCATAATGGTCTCTTGCTGTCGCTTTTGCAATCCGTCGCGAAACCGGAATGCGGACACCAAGAATCCGACAGTTCTGTCCCGGAACAAGAGAGCTGTGAAATTCCCGGTATTTTGCATCTATATTGCTTTCCAGTTCTGCCCGAATGGCCTGCATTACTTCCTGTTCCATATGATTCCCCCTCTCTTTTCTTTCTCTTTAAGATGTTTTACACGCTTTTTACAAATGTTTAACCCTGTTATTTCTGCACTTCTGATAAGATAAAATTAAAGTAAACGATAACATCCACCCTGCCAAATGCCAGATCTTTTCCGGCTGAAAGGTGAGTCTTATGAGAAAGAAATATACATTTTTTCAAAATATTCCATTCCTGTGCAAATTTCAGAAGCAGCCAGCCCTTGCAGAAGAAGCGCCAGTTGTTTCCACAACGCTGTCTATTCCGTTTTCCGGACCCGCAGAAAGATCCTTATATTTTACCGAAAACCCGGATTTTACCGCTCCCTCTGCCGGTATCCATTCCCGTCGTTTTCCGGGAAGCCGGATCTTTCTATATTCCAGCGATCCCGAGCACGATCTTGCGGCAGTTCCATCCTCTCTTTTCGATGTGCTGCACCGCTATTTTGCCGTCCATTCACCGGATGATGTCGTTTTATGGAAAGATGGCATTCTCTCCTTCCAGACCATGGAAAATCAGCCGCAGCCGTTGACTGCTCTTTGTACACCGGATGATGCACGGAATTCCAAAATCATTCCGTTCCCCACACTGTCAGAACGGCAGTGCATTTCACAGTAACTGCTATTTAGCCCAACCAGCAGGAGCATGATGGAAAATACCCCTTTCCGTCATGCTCCATTTTTTACTCAATTCCGAGAATTCCACTAATCCGCTCTTTCGAAAGCCCCGCGCCGATTACAATCAGCACTTCCTGGCTCTCCGGCACTGCCTGGAATGTCATCTGTTCCCGCGTCGCATTGATTTCGCTCCACACAGTTTCGCCCGTCTTTACAATTCCTTTGATCCGGAATACATTGCCGCATGATGGATCCGCAAAGATTGCTTCTGCTGCCTTTTTCAGCGCTTCTTCCGTAATCTTCGGCTCCAGAAAGCAAAGCGAATCAAATGTCTGCTGCTCGCCGAAATCCAGCTTCCGGTAATCCTCCGAACGGTAATTGCATTCGGAGAGCATTTTGAAATCATCCTCTGTCAGATCATCCCAGTTTTTCTGTAAAATTTCTGCATCAGAAAACTGTCTTCTGCAGCCTGCCTGCTCGAGCGTGCGGTTCAGATGGGCAATCGTTTCTTCTTTCTTTTCCTCCGAAACATTCTGTACTTTGCTCAGCACGATTTTACCAGCGTTCGCCGCCTCGGAAGCCAGCAGATACTCTTCTTCCTCCGACAGCTTCTCATCGAGCCCGGCATCCAGAATCGTGATGACGCTTCCCGCCTCATACCAGCGGTTCAGCGGCTCGTCATACAGCGTGTCAAAGAACTCATCCACATCGTAAATCCCCGACGGTTCCACGAGAATGCGGTCGTAGCCGCTCATGCCCATCGAGATCAGTTTCGTGCGGAATCGTCTGCGGTGTGTCTCTTTGTCGCATCCGCCGGAAATCATCTCCAGCTCGCACTGATCGCCGCGCAGTTCCTGCAGAAGCAGCATATCCACATTGACTGCCCCAAAATCATTCTCCAGGATGCCGATGTTCTTTCCCTGTGCCATCAGATACTTTGCGTACTGTTTCAAAAAAGTCGTCTTCCCTGAGCCAAGGAAGCCTGTAATCAGATCAATTTTAATCATTTCTGCTGTCCTTTCTGCTTTCTTTTTCCGTCTGCAGCCTGCGGAGCTTCGAACACTCTATTTTCGTCTGCGCTCTTTGCCGGTAAATGTATCGATGTCTATGCGCCATACGGCAACGCGCTCCACCATCTCCGGCAGAAAAGCGATCTTCGCCTCCGGTGCGATATGCGCCATGATTTTTTCCAGGCCTTTCTTCTTTACCTCCGGATCTGTCACCTCCGTGATGGTTCCGTTTCCCATGATACTGCGGTACGCATAGGAATACGCACACGTATAGTCACCTGTAATCACTTCATGGTTGTAATCCATCTCCACCGCCACGCGCGGATCCGCTGCAAATGCAGCCGCCTTCCGCCCTTCTTTTGCCCCATGCAGGTACAGACAGACGTGAAGAGTTCCATCTTCTTCCCGGACATCATATCCATAATTCATCGGCACGATAAACATGCCTTCCTCATCCATCGCCCCGATCCGCACAACCTCGCAGCTTTCCAGAATTTCTCTTAAAATTTCAGGATCTGTAATCTCCCGCTTTTTTAAACGCATTTCACGCATCGCAATCACACCTCTCTTATTCGCAGCTATTTATGATATGGCTCCCCGCAGTTAATGCGGTAGCTCCGGTAAATCTGTTCCAGCAGAATAACCCGCATCAACTGATGCGGAAATGTCATTTTCGAAAAACTGAGCGCATAGTTCGAACGCTTCAGAACTTCCTCGCCAAGCCCTAAGGAACCACCGATCACAAAAATAATATGGCTCGTTCCCTGCACGCCGAGCGTATCTATTTTCTGGGCCAGCTCCTCGGATGTGAGCTGTTTTCCCTTAATTTCCAATGTAATCAGATAAGCGTCATCCCGGATATATTTGAGAAGGCGCTCTGCTTCTTTGTTTTTGATATTTGTCTCTACGGTTTCACTCGCGTTGTCCGGTGTCTTTTCATCCGCCACCTCGATAATTTCCAGCTTTGCATAGCGGCTGAGGCGCTTCGAATACTCGGCAATCGCATCCCGCAGATATTTTTCTTTGATTTTTCCTACTGTCAATACTGTAATTTTCATTCTGTAATCTTAAAACCCTTTCGGATATCTGTCAAAAACACCAAAAGCCATATAGATCACTTCTTGTCCGCGTCTATATGGCTTTTAGTTTAGAAAAGCAATGCCTTATGCATTTTTGCTTTTGATATACTCATCAATTCCTTTAGCTCCGGCTTTTCCGGCACCCATAGCAAGGATAACGGTTGCTGCACCTGTTACAGCGTCACCGCCGGCGTAAACGCCCTCTTTGCTGGTCTTTCCGGTTTCTTCCTCAGCTACGATACATTTTCTTCTGTTGACATCCAGACCGTAGGTGGTGGAAGAAATCAGCGGGTTCGGGGAAGTACCAAGAGACATGATAACTTCGTCTACTTCAATTTCGAACTCAGATCCTGGAATCTCAACCGGTCTTCTTCTTCCGGAAGCGTCCGGCTCGCCAAGTTCCATACGGATGCAGCGGATACCGGTTACCCAGTCTTTGTCGTCGGTCAGAATTTCTACCGGGTTGGTCAGAAGGTCGAAGATGATACCTTCCTCTTTTGCATGATGAACTTCCTCTGCACGGGCCGGAAGCTCTGCCTCAGAACGACGGTAAATAACGTGTACCTCTGCGCCGAGACGAAGTGCGGTTCTTGCAGCGTCCATAGCTACGTTGCCGCCGCCGACTACAGCAACTTTCTTGCCGTGTGCGATCGGGGTATCGTAATCATCGCGGAATGCTTTCATCAGGTTGTTTCTGGTCAGGAACTCGTTTGCGGAGAATACGCCGTTTGCGTTCTCACCCGGGATTCCCATGAACATCGGAAGGCCTGCACCGGAACCGATGAAGACTGCTTCAAATCCTTCGTCTTTTAACAGCTCGTCGATGGTAACGGATTTTCCGATGATAACGTTGGTCTCAATTTTAACACCGAGAGATTTTACGTTCTCGATTTCAGCGGCAACTACTTTGTCTTTCGGAAGACGGAACTCCGGAATACCGTAACTTAATACACCGCCGGCTTTGTGAAGTGCCTCGAAGATGGTTACATCGTAGCCAAGTTTTGCAAGGTCTCCTGCGCAGGTAAGACCTGCAGGGCCGGAACCGATAACCGCGATCTTGTGGCCGTTTTTCTCTGCTGCCGGAACCGGTTTGATACCGTTTTCTTTTGCCCAGTCAGCAACGAAACGCTCCAGTTTGCCGATGGAAACAGCGTCGCCTTTGATTCCGCGGACACATTTGCCCTCGCACTGGCTCTCCTGCGGACATACACGGCCGCAGACTGCCGGGAGTGCACTGGACTCACCGATAATTTTGTATGCTTCCTCGAAGTTTCCCTCTTTTACCTGTGCAATGAATGCCGGAATGTTGATATTAACCGGGCATCCTGTGATACATTTTGCATTTTTACAGCCCAGGCAGCGCTGTGCTTCTTCTACTGCTTCGTCTTTGTTGTATCCAAGACATACCTCGTCAAAATTTGTGGCACGTACCTTCGGCTCCTGCTCACGTACCGGTACTCTGTTTAATCCCTTTGCCATTATTTGTCACCTCCGCACTGGCCGCATCCACCGTGATGGGTTGCGCCTTCCTGGTATCTTAAGAGAGCTCTTCCCTCTTCTGTCTTATACATCTGCTGACGTTTCATAGCCAGGTCGAAGTCTACCAGATGACCGTCAAACTCCGGTCCGTCTACGCAGGCAAATTTTACTTCATTGCCTACCATTAGACGACAGGCACCGCACATACCGGTTCCGTCTACCATGATCGGGTTCATGCTTACAACGGTCGGGATGTTCAGTTCTTTTGTCAGAAGACATACGAATTTCATCATGATCATCGGTCCGATGGCAACACAGACATCATACTGTTTGCCCTGGTTCTGTACAAGGTCGCGGAGTACATCGGTACCCATACCTTTTCTTACGTAAGAACCATCGTCTGTGGTTATGTACAGATTGCTGACAGCAGACATTTCTTTCTCGAGAATAACGAGATCTTTTGTCTTTGCTCCGACAATGGCGTCAGCAGTGATTCCATGCTCATGCAGCCATTTTAACTGCGGGTAAACCGGTGCAGTTCCAACACCGCCGGCTACGAATACGATCCGTTTTTTCTTCAGTTCTTCGATATCTTCGCTGCAGAACTCGGACGGCTGCCCCAGAGGTCCTACGAAATCCATGAAAGCATCTCCCGCTTTGAGATCTTTCATTTTTTTGGTAGATTCTCCGATCGGCATGAATACGATGGTGATAGTTCCTGCTTCTCTATCGTAATCACAAATGGTCAGAGGAATTCTTTCTCCTTCTTCATCTGCCTTGACAATAACAAACTGTCCAGGGAGGCAGTGCTGTGCTACTCGCGGTGCTTCTACTACCATACGGTAGATATTATTCGCGAGCATTTCCGCTTCTTGAATCTTGTACATAATATCCTCCTAATCTTGTTAGAAATATTTTAACAAAAGCACGACTTGGATTTTCGCGCATTTTATGTTAATACTTTATCACGTTTCCGGTTATTTGTAAACAACGGACAACATCTTTTCCCATCATCCGTGTTCCTCCAGATAATTTTCGAACTGTTCCATGGACATCAGAACTTTTCTCGGCTTGGTTCCTTCCTCCGGTCCTACGACACCGGCATCCGCGAGCTGGTCCATGATTCTGGCCGCGCGGTTGAAACCGATTTTCAGCACTCTCTGGAGCATGCCGATCGATGCCTTATCTTTTTCGATGATAAATTTTCCGGCTTCCACGAAGTAATTATCGCGGTTATCTCCGCCGCCTGCGGCAGAACCGCCATCCAGGCTTACGGTGTGAATCCGTTTTTCGATATCCGGATCATAAGCGTTCTCGCCGTAGTGATCTTTTAAGTAGGCAACGACATCGCTGACCTCTTTATCCGAAACAAAGGATCCCTGCAGACGGGCCGGTTTCTGGTAATCCTGCGGCTTGTAGAGCATATCGCCTTTTCCAAGCAGTTTTTCCGCACCTCCCATGTCGAGGATCGTACGGGAATCTACGCTGGAAGAAACCGAGAATGCAATACGGGACGGCATATTTGCCTTGATAAGACCAGTGATGACATTGACGGAAGGTCTCTGTGTTGCAATAATCAGATGGATGCCGGCCGCACGGGCAAGCTGTGCCAGACGGCAGATCGCATCCTCCACTTCTCCCGGCGCAACCATCATCAGGTCGGCAAGCTCATCCACGATAATGACGATCTGCGGCAGTTTTTCCGGTTTTTTGCCGTTTTCATCCGGCGGCAGCTCGGCAACTTTTGCATTGTAGCCTTTCATATCGCGCACGTTGAATTCCGCAAATTTGTTATAACGGTCTGTCATCTCCGCAACCGCCCAGTTCAGAGCTCCGGAAGCCTTTTTCGGGTCTGTGACAACAGGAATAAAAAGGTGCGGAATGCCGTTATAAACAGAAAGCTCAACGACCTTCGGGTCGATCATGATCAGTTTGACGTCTTCCGGTTTTGCCTTATAAATAATACTCATAATCAGTGTGTTGATGCAGACCGATTTACCGGAACCGGTCGCACCGGCGATCAGAAGATGAGGCATTTTCGCGATATCTGCGATGACCGGCTGACCGGCGATGTCTTTTCCGACAGCAAAGGCCAGATTCGAAGAAAAGTTCTTAAACTCCGGTGTTTCAAGAAGATCACGCAGCATCACGGCCGTGTTCGTCTTATTTGGAACCTCGATTCCGACTGCGGATTTTCCCGGGATCGGTGCCTCAATGCGGACATCTGCTGCTGCAAGACTCAGCTTGATATCGTCGGTCAATCCGACAATCCGGCTTACTTTCACGCCCTGTTCCGGCATCAGCTCATACCGTGTGACGGTCGGTCCGCAGCTTACGTTATTGACTGTAACTTTGACACCGAAGCTGTCCAGCGTCTCCTCCAGTTTCCGCGCTACTTCCCGCAAATGCGCATCGGAATCGCCCATGGCACCGCGCATCCCTTTTTTCAGAAGATTCATCGGCGGTGTTTTGTACTCCGGCCGCTTTTCCTCTGCTTTTTTCCCGATTTCCTGACGAATGCCGTCTATATCCGCCTCGATCTCTTCACAGGAAGACCGCGGATTTCTCGTATGATCCGCAGACGTTTTCTCTTTTTTCGCCTCTTCTGCAGCTTGCCGTGTCATCTCCGGTCCTGTCTTTTCCGGCTCTTCAGCCGGCACAGAACCACGGTGAATCGAAAGCTCCGGCATCTCCATCTGATGGGTATCGTCGTTTTCGTTTAAATCAGCCTTCGATTCCACATGAGAAAGAAGGCGGGATTTCTTTTTCTTCCCGGCTTTTTTCGGTTCCTCCACTGGCTCAAGAATCAGCTCTTTTCCTTCCTCTTCCTCCATCGCAGCTTGGCGCGCCAGACGCTCCTGGCGGCGCTCCTCCGCCATCCGGCGGTGGTCATTCGTCTTTTCATGGATCGGCGCGAGAATCGGCTTCTGCGTCATCACGATCACGGAAATCACGATGGCGATCACAATAATCACCCACGCACCGATCTGGCCGAATCCCATGCCGAGAATTTTCACGACAGACCCTCCTAAGATTCCTCCGCCGAGATGATCGTAGGCGCTGTCAAAATAGTAATCCAGAAATGTCGTATCTCTCGTATAGCCGGACGCCAGAAGCTGCATAAAAGCGCAGAAAAAGACGAAGCAGCTGATCGCTCCCCCGGTTTTCCGCACAATTAAAAAGTTCTGTCTGTTTGCTATGTAAAATGCTGTTCCAAAGAAGATCAGAACCGGTGCTGCCCACTCTGTCACGCCGAAAAGGCCGAAAAAGAAGTCGCAGACAGCCTGTCCGATCACGCCGCCCATACCGAAATTACTGAGCATCAGCAGAATCGAAACAGCAAGCACGGAAAGCAGAATAATTTCTGCGCGCACTCCCTCGTCCATCGGCTCACGGACTGTGTTTTTCCTTGTGCCGGAGGTACGTTTTGCGGTACTGCTCTTTTTCGCCGTTGTTTTTCTGGCCGTTGTTTGGGTCTGTTTCTTTTTTGCTGTTCCGGAAGCAGAAGTTTTTTTCTTTGTCTTCCCGCTTCCCTTTGTTGTATTTGCCATGCAGAACTTCTCCCCTTTCTCGTATTACAGCAGAAAATATCCTGCAATGGAGAATGTCCCGACAAGAAGACAGTACAAAGCAAAATATTTCAGTTTCCGTTTTTTCACCACACGCATCAGAATGCGGATCGTAAAGTAACCGGCAAGTGCCGCCATGAAAACGCCGACCAGATATACCGGATGAAAAACAATTTTATTTTTTCCCATGGTCGCAATTTCAACGATCGTTGCCCCGATAATCGCCGGAACACTCACAATCAGAGAGTATTTCACAGCGTACGAACGGGTCATGCCGCCGATCACACACGCAGAAATAGTCGAACCAAGACGGGAAAGACCCGGAATCGTGGAAAAGCCTTGGAAGAATCCGGCAATCAGTGCATCTTTCGGCTTCAAATTTTTCTGCGTTTTTTCTCCCTCCGGAAGCATATCTGCCACCACAAGCAGAATCGCCGTCAGATACAGACCAACGCCAGGTGCCAGCAGATTCGAGGAGGTCAGTGTGACAAGGCTCTGAATCATGCCGCCGATTACAGCAGTCGGGATGGTGGTCAGAATCAGCAGGAAAGCAAGCATACGGTAGTTGCTGCCGAGTACCTTCCGGTACTGCTTTCTCTCCTGATGCTGACTGGAAAAGTGTTCCTTTAAATTATGAAACAGATCGATTATGATTCCGCACAGCGCGAGGAAGAGACGTTTCCATTCCTTCGAAAATGTGAGCAGAATTGCAATCATGGAGCCAAAGTGCAAAAGCACATTGAAAAACACCGTCTGCGTATCTTCGATCTTCATAAAGTGACGGAAGATAATCAGATGTGCGGAGCTGCTGATCGGCAGGAATTCCGTGATTCCCTGGATCAGGCCCAGAAATAAAGCTTCTATTACTGTCATTTTTTTATCCTGTTCCCTTATTTTTCTCTTTTGTGAAAGTCCGGACAAAACTTCCGTTCGAATTTTCACAGCGAACTCATTCTAACACAAAATCCCCTGAAACACAAGCCGCGCCGTGAAGTCAATTTTCTGTCCCTGCTGCCTTTTTCATCAGCTCATTCAGCTTTTCGAGCGCGCGGGCAATGCCGCCGACCTCGTCGATCAGGCCTTCTTCCACTGCCTGCGGGCCGTCCAGCATTGTTCCGACATCCTTGACCAGCATTTTCGTATCGAGCATCAGCTCCTCGAGCCGTTCCTTGGTGATTTTAGAATGGGCCGATACAAAACCTGTGATCCGATCCTGCGTCTTTTCCATATTACGGTACGTCTGTGCAACACCGATGAACATGCCGTTTGTACGCACCGGGTGAATGACCATGGTGGCACTCGGCACGATCAGCGAATAGTCTGCTGCAACGGCGAGCGGGACACCGATCGAATGACCACCCCCTAAAACGAGCGATACCGCAGGCTTTCGCATGGACGCAATCATCTCTGCAATTGCAAGACCGGCCTCCACATCTCCGCCTACGGTATTCAGGAGAATCAGAAGACCATCAATACTTTTGTCCTCCTCGGCACGGGCAAGAGCAGGGAGAATGTGCTCATAGCGCGTCGCTTTCGTGCGCTCGCCGAGTGATTCATGCCCCTCCACCTCGCCGATGATGGACAGCAGATAAATGTTGGTCTTCAGTTCTACAATATTTTCTTTTTCTGTCTGGTTTTTCTGTGATTCTGCCATACGGATTTCCTCTTTTCTGCTATTCCAAAATAGCTTCATCAGTATGCGCAGATTCTTATGATTCTATGTAATTTCCAGCGAAATTACTCGTCCAGATTGGTGTATACGTACTGTACGTCGTCGTCGTCATCCAGCAGATCCAGGGTACGGTTCAGATCTTTTAATGCCTGCGGATCGGTCAGCTCTACGTAGGTCTGTGGGATCATGGTAACGTCTGCCTCTGCCATGGCGATACCGTCTTTCTCCAGAGCCTCACGTACTGCGGAGAAGTCATCCGGATCGGTAATGATTTCGTAGCTGTCCTCTTCGTCTGCGAAGTCTTCTGCGCCTGCATCCAGAGCAAGCATCATCAGATCGTCAGCATCCATTTCGCACTCTTCTTTGTCGATGATGATCTGGCCTTTTTTGTCGAACATGTAGGATACGCATCCCGGTGTTCCAACGCTTCCGTTTCCTTTGGTGAAAGCGCTTCTTACGTTTGCTGCGGTACGGTTCTTGTTGTCGGTCAGAGTCTCTACGATGATCGCGATACCATTCGGGCCATAACCTTCGTAGGTGATACGCTCGTAGTTGTCTGCGTTTGCATCTCCGGCAGCTTTTTTAATACCGCGGTCGATGGTATCGTTCGGCATGTTGTTTGCTTTTGCTTTTGCGATAACGTCACGCAGCTTGCTGTTGTTTGCCGGATCCGGTCCGCCCTCTTTGACAGCGATTACGATCTCACGGCCGATGATGGTAAAGATTTTACCTTTTTTTGCGTCGTTTTTTTCTTTCTTATGCTTAATATTGGCAAATTTTGAATGTCCTGACATACCTCTTTTGTCTCCTTTATTTAAAGTATTACTTTTCTGTAAAAAGGTTTCCCCGAAAAACGGCAGAAGCCCATATAATATAGAATATAGCACGATCTTTCTCATTCGTCAACCGTGAACCGCGCCAAAAATACCCCTTATGTAGGCAGATCCAGGCTGATTTTCAGTGCTTCGTTCACAAGGGCCAGCTGTTCCGGCGTCAGATGACAGATTTTATCTTTCAGCCTTCTCTTATCGATCGTCCGAAGCTGTTCCAGTAAAATAACAGAATCCCGTACAATCCCATAGGCGGACGCTTCGATCTCAATGTGCGTCGGCAGCTTCGCCTTATTCATCCTCGATGTAATCGCCGCACAGATCACCGTCGGACTGTGCCGGTTGCCGATGTCATTCTGAATGATCAGCACCGGACGGACACCGCCCTGCTCACTTCCCACAACGGGCCGCAGGTCGGCATAATATACATCGCCACGCTTGATTACCACTTGTGCTCACTCTCCGATTCTTTCCGTTTTGCTTTCCCATACGATAACGATCCGGCGTTTTACGCCTTTTAAAATCGTTTCCATGTATTTAATATTGCCTGTTTTTCCGGAGGTATTCACAAATTTCATCCGGCGCTTCAAAAAAGTCCGCCCGGAGTTTTTTTGGGAACCCGTGATTCTGATCTGCTTTGCTCAGATTGACTGCAATCCTCTGATAATCTCGGATGCTGTTACATAGGAAGCACTGCTTTTTTCTTCCGCAGCCTCTCCCGCCTTTCCATGCGCATATGCCGCCAGTGCCGCTGTTTTGGCAAGGCTGATTTTTTTCTCGTTTTTTTCACACTGACGTTTTGCTGCAAAGGCGCCTGTGATTCCCGCGAGCACATCGCCGCTTCCCGCCGTCGCAAGCGCACTGCTTCCGCTTGTGTTTATGTAATACTGCTCACGCCCTTCCTCTGCTGTCACGGTTACGGAATCCTTTCGTACACAGCAGGCCTGGTATTTTTCGGCTGCCCTTCCGGCGCTTCCTGCCGGGTCACGCTGGCATTCTGCAATGGTCATGTGCAGCAGCCGTGCAAGCTCTCCTACATGAGGCGTTAAAATTTTTTCTGCCCGGCAGCCCGAAAGAATCTCTGCATCTTCTGCAATCAGGTTCAGCGCATCTGCATCCAGAACAAGAGGAACTTCTGTGTGCTGCACCGTAAAAACGAGCAGTTCTTTTGCCGTCCGGCTTTTGGAAAGTCCCGGTCCCGCAACAACAGCGTCCGCCCAGGCGAGATCCTGCAGCAGGGCTTCTTCCGGAAGCGGCTCATCCTCCTTCCAGAAATCCGCCATTGCTTCCGGCAGGGCACAGAAAAGCGGCGTACGGTTTCTTTCCTCTGTCACAACCTTTACCATGCCGGCACCGGATGCAAGGACTGCCCTGGCACACAAAACAGCGGCTCCGCACATGGCACCGGAACCGGCAAGTACCAGCACCTTTCCGAAGGTTCCCTTATTTCCCATCGGCGTGCGGGTAAGAAACCGGTCCAGATCTTCTTTTTCCACTGAACCGTACCAGGGCGTCTCCTCTTCTCCTGCATCAAAGCCGATTCCGATATCACGGACCAGGACCTCTCCGGCATATCGTTTTCCGGGATCAAAGAGAAGCCCTGGCTTTGCACAGGCAAATGTCACCGTGGCTCTGGCTTTCACCGCCGCATCAAGGACCTCTCCGGTATCCGTGTGGATCCCCGAAGGGATGTCCACGGCAAGAACAGGAACACCGCTTGCGCAGATTGCTTCCACTGCCCTCCGGTACTCCCCTGCCAGCGGACGGGATACGCCAATTCCAAAGATGGCATCTATGATAACAGTATATTCCCGGAAATCCGGATTCTTAACCTCACGGACCCCATAATTTTCCGCAATTTTCTTCTGTGCTCTCATGCCTTCACTGTATTTTTCCGGATTTCCAAGACAGAACAGTTCCGCATCCACCCCTTTCGTCTTTAAAATCCGTGCAATTGCCGCACCGTCCCCTCCATTATTTCCGGGACCGCACACAGCAAGGACTTTTCCTGTATCCCATGTTCCATTTTGAAGCTCCTCCACGCAGGACAGCGCTGCGCGCTCCATCAGTACCAGGGACGGTACCCCCATGGTTTCGATCGTATTGCGGTCTGCCTGCTTCATCTGTGCTGCTGTAAGAATCCGTTTCATCGCTTTTCCTCCTTTTCCTTCCTTATCCGGAAAGTGAACAGAAAAAGTCTCCGGTTTCCCGAAGACTCTCCTGCTTTTGTTTTGGTTTCTTAATTGTTCTTTGGATGCTCCGCCTCATATCTGGTCAGATTGTAGGAGAGACGCATCAGACTTTCGGAAAGATGGACGTTCTCGACGATCACATCTTTCGGAAGTTTTAAGTTTAGATCGGTATGTGCAAAATTCCAGATTGCTTTTACACCGTTGTCCACGAGAATCTCTGCCATCTCTACCGCTTTTGCTTTTGGCAGTGTCAAAGCCGCAATCTCTACATGGTGTTCCTTGATAAATTCCGGAAGCTCGTCCGCCATGCGGATTTCAATTCCGCGCACGGAGATTCCTTTTAATACCGGGTTGACGTCAAAAATACCGACCGTTTTGAATCCGCTTCTTTCAAAGGCCGCATAATTGGCAAGCGCCTGTCCCAGATTTCCGGCTCCGACAAAAATCATATTGTGGACTCTGTCCAGACCTAAGATTTTTCCAATCTCGCTGTACAGATACCGCACGTTATAACCATACCCCTGCTGGCCAAAGCCGCCGAAATTATTTAAGTCCTGGCGAATCTGGGAAGCTGTCACTTTCATCCGCTCGCTCAGCTCACCGGAAGAGATCCGTTCTACTCCGTCCTCCAGCAATTCGCCCAGGTAACGATAATATCTAGGAAGTCTTTTGATAACTGCCCGCGAAATTCCTTTTTCTTCCAAGATAAATTCCTCCTTATTTACACCTGCATATATTCATATTATATATGGTTGATAGAAAATTGTCAAAGATTTCTTGAAATTTTGTGTATTACTCTCTATAATAAGGATGGTGTGTTATGTCAAAATACAGAAATATGTTATCTGGAGGAACCACATGATTCTTGCATGTCAGAATATCTCGAAAGCATTCGGGACAACGGAAATTATCAAAAATGCATCTTTTCATATAGAAGAACGCGAAAAAGCCGCACTGGTCGGCATCAACGGTGCTGGAAAATCGACGCTGTTAAAAATCATCATCGGCGAAATGAGGGCCGATGAGGGAGAGGTCATCCTCTCCAAAGGAAAGACGATGGGCTATCTCGCCCAGCATCAGGATCTGACCGGACACCTTTCCATTTACCAGGAAGTGCTGACCGCGAAACAGAATCTGATCGATATGGAGGAACGCCTCCGTCAGATGGAAAGTGATATGAATACAAAATCCGGTGCAGAGCTGGATGAACTTCTTTCCACCTACACCCGCCTCTCCCATACCTTTGAACTGGAAAACGGATACGCGTACCGCAGTGAAGTCGTCGGTGTTTTAAAAGGTCTTGGCTTTTCCGAGAGCGATTTTGAAAAACAGGTGGACTCCCTCTCCGGCGGTCAGAAGACCCGCGTGGCACTTGGTAAACTGCTGCTTACCAAACCGGACATCATTCTGCTCGACGAGCCGACCAACCACCTCGATATGGACTCGATCTCCTGGCTCGAAACGTATCTTTTAAATTACAGCGGAGCCGTCCTGATCGTCTCCCATGACCGTTACTTTCTCGACCGCGTTGTCACAAAAGTCGTTGAAGTGGACAATAAAAAAGTAACAACTTTTGAGGGAAACTATACCGCCTACAGTCAGAAAAAAGCAATGCTCCGTGAAGCCGCTTACCATGCCTGGGTCAACCAGCAGCAGGAAATCCACCATCAGGAAGAAGTCATTGCAAAGCTGAAATCTTTCAACCGCGAGAAATCCATCAAACGCGCCGAGAGCCGTGAAAAAATGCTGGACAAAATGGATGTGCTGGAAAAGCCGACCGAAGTACGCTCCGATATGCGGATCCGTCTGGAACCGCGCATCACAAGCGGAAACGATGTGCTGACCGTCGAGCACCTCTCCAAAGCCTTCCCGGGACAGACGCTTTTCCAGGATCTGAATTTCGAAATCAAGCGCGGCGAGCGCGTGGCAATCATCGGAAACAACGGAACGGGAAAAACGACGATCTTAAAGATCTTAAACGAAGTCATCCGCCCGGATGCCGGCTCTTTTACACTTGGAAGCCGTGTACAGATCGGTTACTACGATCAGGAGCATCAGGTGCTCCACATGGAAAAGACCATTTTCCAGGAGATTTCCGACGCGTATCCATATCTGACAAACACCGAAATCCGAAATGTGCTGGCCGCCTTCCTGTTTACAAACGACGATGTCTTCCAACCGATTCATACCTTGAGCGGCGGTGAGCGCGGACGAATTTCCCTTGCCAAGCTGATGCTCTCGAACGCCAACTTCCTGATCCTCGACGAGCCGACCAACCACCTCGATATCGTCTCTAAAGAGATTCTGGAAAATGCACTGAAGGACTACACCGGAACGGTGCTATATGTCTCCCACGATCGTTATTTTATTAACCAGACCGCAACCCGGATTCTGGAGCTGACGGGACAGACACTCGTCAACTATATCGGAAATTACGATTACTATCTGGAGAAAAAAGAAGAGCTGACCCGCATCTATGCTCCTGCTGCCGATGCCGCCGCTCCGGAAGAAACAGCGGCTCCTTCCGAAGCCTCCTCCACAAAGCTGGACTGGAAAGCGCAGAAAGAAGAACAGGCACGTCTCCGCAAGAAAGAAAACGAGCTGAAAAAGACGGAGAAACGAATTGAAGAGCTTGAGACACGCGATTCGGAAATTGATGAGGAAATGTCGAAACCGGAAGTCGCAACGAATGTGGCAGAGTGTGTGAAATTAAGCAAAGAGAAAGCAGAGATTGCCGCGGAACTCGAAGAGCTGTATGAAAAATGGGAAGAGCTTGCCGAATAGGCCTGGTTTTCCCCGGAAAAATTCAAAACAGAAAAAGCCGGTCCGGCGCATCCCTTTTTGCGGGAATGCCGGATCGGCTTTCTTTTTTGCTTCGTTTAATTATTTCTCCAGCTCCTCGCGGATGGCCAGGATGAAATCACGGCTGTTTAATACGGTCGGATTTTCCATGGTGGTGATCAGCGCAAGGTCTTTTGTCATTTTTCCACTCTCGATCGTTGCGATCGTTGCTTTTTCCAGACGGTCTGCAAATGCGGAAAGTTCTGCGTTTCCATCCATTTCCCCGCGTTTTCTGAGTGCGCCGGTCCATGCAAAAATGGTGGCCACGGAGTTGGTGGATGTCTCCTCACCTTTTAAGTGACGGTAATAGTGGCGCTGTACGGTTCCGTGCGCAGCCTCGTACTCGTAATATCCGTGCGGGGATACGAGAACAGAAGTCATCATCGCAAGGGAACCGAAGGCGGAGGATACCATGTCGCTCATGACATCGCCGTCGTAGTTCTTGCAGGCCCAGATAAAGCCGCCCTCTGCTTTCATGATGCGGGCAACGGCGTCGTCGATCAGAGTGTAGAAGTAGGTAATGCCTGCTTCTGCAAATTTCTCTTTGTACTCTGCATCGAAGATCTCCTGGAAGATATCCTTGAAGCGGTGATCATACTTCTTGGAAATCGTATCCTTGCTTGCAAACCACAGATCCTGTTTCGTGGACAGTGCGTACTCGAAACAGCTTCTCGCAAAGCTTTCTATGGAGTTATCCAGATTGTGCATGCCCTGAATGACACCGGCGCCGGTGAAGTTGTGGATCAGCTCTCTTGTCTCGGTGCCGTCCTCAGCCGTATAAACCAGCTCTGCTTTTCCCGGTCCCGGAATGCGCATTTCTGCATTTTTATAGACATCTCCGTATGCATGACGGGCAATCGTGATCGGTTTTTTCCAGTTGCGCACGCACGGCTCGATGCCTTTTACGACAATCGGGGTACGGAAAACGGTTCCGTCGAGCATGGCACGGATCGTTCCGTTCGGGCTCTTCCACATTTCTTTCAGATTGTACTCGGTCATACGCGCTGCATTCGGCGTAATGGTGGCACATTTGACTGCTACACCGTATTTCTTGGTAGCGTTTGCGGAATCTACGGTTACCTGATCGTTCGTCTCGTTTCTGTGTTCCAGTCCCAGATCGTAATATTCCGTTTTCAGGTCAATAAACGGGAGAAGCAGCTCATCTTTGATCATTTTCCAGAGAATTCTGGTCATCTCATCTCCATCCATCTCTACCAGAGGAGTGGTCATCTGAATTTTTTCCATAGTAGGCCTCCTTTTTCTATTCACGTTTATTGTATAAAGTATCCTATAGCTTGTCAAGTCAAAATTCGCCTGATTTTTTGGCATTTTCCCATAAATTCACACAATTTTTGCAGGATGAGAGGTGTTTTCCTTCATTTTTCTTTTTTTATGCTGCCGCACAGTGTCTCACAGAAGAGACAGAAAACGGTCTGTTTGAAGCATCCCATGCCCCTGACGGTTGCGCGGAAGGCCAAGGTCTCTCGCCGATTCGCAAAGCAGCATTTTCGCCTGGACATTTGTAAGATCCGGAACCCGTTCAAGTGCCAAAGCCACGGCTCCGGACACCCGCGGTGCCGCCATCGAGGTGCCGCTCTTCACCACATATTCCTTCCTGCTTCTTCCAGGCGCGCAGGAAATGAGACGTTTTCCAGGCGCGACAAGATCCGGTTTGCAGACGCAGTCCCGTGTCGGGCCGCATCCGGAGATTCCTCTTCTTGGCTCCAGCAGATCGCCCGCTCCCACGGTGATCACTTTTCTGCTGTTCCCCGGCGCCGTAATACTGCCCGGAGCGGGCCCCAGATTTCCGGCCGCTGTCACAACAGTGATCCCGTCATCCCAGGCGCGCTCCACCGCCTGTACTAGCAGATCATCCACCGTTTTTTCCTGCTCTGTTGTTCCCACTGAAATATTTAAAATGCGGATATTAAGTCTTATTCGCTCTTTGCACACCCAGTCAATCGCCGCGAGGATATCCTGCTTTCTTCCATTTCCCCTTCGGTCCAGAATCTTCACTACGACAAACCGGCATCCCGGTGCCGCACCCTGGTATTTTCCGCCGGACGCTCTTCCACTTCCGCCAAGGATACCACAGACATGCGTTCCGTGTCCATTGTCATCGTAAGGCGTCTCCCGCCCGTACACAAGATCCCGGAAGGCTACAATCCGGCCGTCAAAATCCATATGGGGAAAAATCCCTGTATCCAGCACGGCGGCTGTAATTCCTTTTCCTGTCAGATTTTCCTGCTCTTTCATCCATAAGCCCCTGTGTATTCTTATCTTATGGTATGCAAAAAAGGCTGCCTTTCGCAAAGAACAGCCTTTTTGTTTTTCTTTTCTATACTTAAAACTGAATCTGCTTTTCCCCTTTCCGTTTCCAGAGAGCTGCTGCAAGCGGGATGCCGCAGAGCTCAGCCAGGACAAAGGCGCCCCATATCAGATTCAGGTTTCCAAATCCTTTGAGAAGAAATGCAAACACCAGCGGCAGAATCGCCTGGCGTGTCATGGATATGTACATACTTTCTTTTCCAAGGGAAAGTCCCTGCAACGCCGCCTGATAGATCAGGCCTGGAATCGAAAGCAGATAGGCCACTGCCAGAATGCGGAGCGCCGGGACTCCAATGCGCATCAGATTGTCCGAGGCATCATATTGTATGTATGGCAATAAAAAACAGGAAGATATCTGCCAAAACCGTTTCGGTAAAGATCTTCCTGTCCTTTTTTCAGAAACTTTTCAAAAACATTACTTCTGCTGCTCCATTCGCTTCAATTCCGGCAGAACCAGAATCAGCATGGTGATAAAGCAGAGACTTCCGCCGATTACGTTTGATACCGGTTCGGCAAGGAAGACACCGTCCGTTCCCATGTGGAGTACGTACGGCATCAGATAGGTGAGCGGTACAACAATGAAGACTTTTCGGAGCAGGGAGAAAAAGATCGCCTGTTTCTTTTTATTCAGAGATTTGAATACGGTCTGTCCAATGTACTGCAGATCCATGAAAATGAATGCTGCAAAGTACTGCTTCAGAGCCGGAACCGCATCTGCGGTCAGTACCGCATCCGAACTGAAAATACCGATCAGCGCATGCGGCGCCAGAACAATCACGCTCCACATCACTGCGGTATAGCCGAGGATCATCGCACTCATGACACACATCGCCTTGCGCACGCGGGCCGGACGGCGTGCACCGTAATTATAGCTCAAAATTGGAGAAGTTCCCTCATTCATTGCATAGATCGGTGTCTCGACGAGCTGACGCACGCTCGATACGATCGTCATAACAGAGATGTAAATATCACCGCCGGTCACAGAAAGTACATTGTTGCAGCAGATCGTGACAAGGCTGTTGGTCAGCTGCATGATAAATCCGGCGGTACCGAGACTGACAATATTTTTCGCATAGCCTGCACACTCAGAAATTTCATCTTTCCGCACAAAGCGCACTTTCAGTTCCGATTTCCGGGTCAGGAAATACAGAACGAACACGGCGGAAAGTGTCTGGGAAATCACAGTTGCAATCGCAGCCCCCTGCACACCAAAACCAAATACAAAGATAAACAGCGGGTCAAGCAGCAGGTTTGCGACCGCTCCGATCGTGACGGAAAGCATGCCAACGGTCGAATAGCCCTGCGCGTTGATGAACGGGTTCATGCCGGTTGCCACCATCGACGGCAAAGTTCCGATCAGATAAATCATCATATAAGGATACGCGTATACCATCGCATCTGCCGATGCACCGAACAGCGACAGCAGTGGACGAGCAAACAAAAAGCCGATCACCATCAGTATGACAGCACAGACACATACCATGGAATACGACGTATTCATAATACGTTCCGCCTTTTTTTGATCATTCTTTCCACTCTCAATCGAAAACAGCGGAGCGCCGCCGCTTCCAAACAAGTTGCTGAATGCTGTGATGATAACGATCAGCGGAAAGCACAGACCGACTGCACCGAGTGCCGCCGTTCCTACCTCCGGGATCCGCGCGATGTAGACGCGGTCTACAATATTGTACAGCAGACTCAAAATCTGAGCAACCAGCATCGGGAGCGCTGCCCCGAAGATGTTTCCGGTTACGGTTCCATGTTCGAAATCAATTCGTTTCATTTGTTCCCTCATTCCCTTCTTTTTCACTTGCTTTTCAGTATAGCATGGCGTATTCTATATGTAAATTATTGTTTTTATATTGAAATTGAATAATTTTTATATAGTTTTTTCAGGAGGATTTTTATGGAACTTCGACAACTCGAATACTTCCGCGCCATCGTGGACGCGGGAACCATCAGCGGGGCGGCACGGGTGCTGCATATGACACAGCCGCCGTTAAGTTATCAGATCAAAATGCTGGAGGAAGAGCTTCAGGTGCCTCTTCTCATCCGCGGTACAAAGAAAATCACCCTGACCGAGGCAGGAAAAACACTGTATGAACAGGCAGGAACGCTTCTGATGCTTGCGGATCTCACCAGGCGCGAAGTCGTAAAATCCAGTCAGTCTGCGACACTCCACATCGGCATGACGCCATCCACCGTTTCGCTGCTCGCCGACTATCTCCTGCGATTTTCCCGGAAATACCCGCACATCCATTTTGATGTCCACGAGGGTTCTACCTTTGCTTTAAAAGACCAGCTCGAAAATCACATGGTGGATCTCACCACGCTCCGCACGCCAATCGTTTTAAATGGTTGCGAGACGAAGACCCTTTTAAAAGAGAGCATCACCGCCATGGCACTCCCTTCTCACCCGCTTTTTGCCGGGCGTGAAACCCTTTCGCTTACGGAACTTGCCGAGCAGCCGCTGATTCTGTCGAACCGCTACCGGAAATACATGCTCTCCGCTTTCGAGCAGGCGGGTCTGTTCTGCGATATCTATCTCACCTGCGAGGACGCCCGCACGGCAATGACAATGGCAGAAAAAGGCCTTGGCATCGCTCTTCTGCCGGCCTCCATGCTGAATCTTACCCATAAATTAAAGGCCTGCACCATCACAGATGCAGACCTTACAACCGAAATCCTGCTTGCCTGGCGCAAGGGGCGCCTTCCGTCTGAACTTCGGGCTTTTCTGGAATTGTGGGATGAAAATGACTCCCTCAATAATCAAATTCATGTTCCCCAACCGTAATCGTCTGCGTCAGTTTTTCATTCAGATACGGTTTACGAATCTCAATTAGATTCAGAACGGTGTAACCACGCTTTCCCAAAAATTCAATCATCCTGTGGTTATTGGGATGGACATAGTTGTAAACCGTATCGTTTCCATAAGAAGCTGCAATTTCTTCTGCCTTGCCATGCAGTGCGGCAGCAACTCCCTGCCGGCGGTACTCTTCTCTGACAAAGATGGATTCCACCCACACCACCTCGCTCTCAATACGACAGACAACATAACCTGCGTATTCGCCATGCACCGTGGCGGCAAACACTGGAAATCCTGCTAAAAGGTATTCCTTCATTTCTTCCCGTCCGTCTTCCACGTTCGGTTTTGATGCAATTCCTTTATAGGAACGCAGTTCTACTCGAAACAGCGCAACCATTTCTGCAAGGGCATCGTTTACCTGCCTGATTTCTACCAGTTCTATTTTTTTCATGGTTTCTCTCTCCTGCCACTGTCGTTCTTTTTCCTATTTGCAATTCGTCTCGCTGCTCATATCCGTGATCGAAGTATATCAGGCTTCTTTTCTCTTGCGAAACAAATATTCATCCAATTGTTTCCGAATCGTTTCCGGTATTTCTCTTGCCACCGGGCAGACCGCTGCGTTTGCGAATCTTCCGGTAAATACTGTCAGGAAATCAATATCTTTTTGCAGCTGCTCCATCGACATCACATCTTTGACATCGTAGCGGCAGTGAATCGGGGCGACATTTCCGTTGGCAATACGCGCAAACGAAACAGCCGGAACCCCATGATCGGCAAATGGTGTGGAATCACTGGAATAGACGCCGTTTTCTGCCGCAATTGGAAATCCAACTTCTGCAGCCATATAGCTGATGTAATGGGTAAGCTTTTCTTCTGCCGATACACAGGCGATAAATTTTCCCATATACGTTCCGATCATGTCCAGATTGATGTTCAGTACTGTTTGTCTCAGTTCTTTTTCATGATCTCTGACATACGCTTTTGATCCTAAAAGTCCTCTTTCTTCGCTTCCGCAGAATACAAACCGAAGACCATAATTCAGCTCTTTCCCTTTCATCTGCTCCATGATTCCAAGAAGCCCTGCGCATCCGCTCATGTTGTCATATGCACCATGCGAAAGCGATGTCGTATCATAATGCGCGCTTAAAACGATCCATTCTTCTCTTTTTCCCGGCAATTCTGCAATCACATTATGGGATTCTCCATCGTATTCCTTCTGCCGGATTTCCAGACGGATCTGTTTTACTTTATTTTTCACAAGTTCTACTGCCTGTGCGGAGTGAATCATAGCGCAGAGCACTTTCTTTTCCTCTCCGACAACGGCTTCCCGAAGATCTCTCTGATCAATGTCTGTATGTGGGTAATAGCTGTTTCCATATTGGAACAGAATCGCTTTCGCGCCTGCTTTCATCAAATCCTGGTACGCAAAAAATCCGATTCCCTGCGTATCCATCAGCACAATTTTATCTTTTGCACCGGCAACGGAAACCGGATCGGTTCCCGGCATATAGTAGAGTTCGCCTTCCACGCTTCCGCTTCCGCAGCATGTGAGCGCTTTGCATGGAATTCCCATCCCGTCTGCATACAAATGTGCCTCTTCGATTTCGCCCATTGCAACGCGGAAACTTTCCAGTTCTGCCGGGACTCCTAATGTCTCGCACTGCTCCTTTAAATAATTTGCAACCTGCAATTCTTCTTTTGTGCCGCTTGCATGCACAAAATCTGTCTGGTCAAAAATAGATTGTAATTTCATTATATTTACCTTCCCTTTCTTCCTTTAGTCAAGCGGATATTCGCAATCCGCTTTCGCTACTTGCTCATAACCAAAATCGAAATCCCATTTGTAAGCGCAAGCCAGATTTTCATGATTTACGCTTTTCCATGTTGCGCCCAAATATCAGAGAGACTCCATCAACCCTTTGATTCCCCGTTCTTTATAGATATCTTTATAGTATTGGACCTCATCTTTAATCAATTCATCGATCACCTGCATGCCAAGCAGTTCCACCGGCGCCTGGTCATCTGTGAGGATATAATTTCCTTTTTGATATTCTGTAAGATTTGAAGCAACTTCCTGCATCATATTTTTCAGATTTGCATTTGTAAGTTCGCCTGTATGCTTCGTCAGATTCTTTCCGATGTCCGGATCGTCCGACGCAAAGAGTTCCCGGTTGGATGATCCCGCCACATCGACGATAACCTCGGTAGTAAAGACACTTCCAATCGTATCTGAAAGGTACTGATTGATGTTTCCCTCTTTCGTTCCTCGCATATTCATATTTACCACCATGACGCCATCGTCCTTCAGATGCGATTTCACCAGCGCAAAGAACTCTTTCGAGGACATCTGGAATGGAATTGTGATGTCCTGATATGCATCAACCATAATCACATCATATGCTTTCTGCGAGGCGTTTAAAAACGCTCTTCCATCGTAAGTAGTCACCGGAACATCCTCTGAGAGTGAGAAATATTTCCGAGAGAGATCCGTGATCTTCTCATCAATTTCTACGCCTTCGATATTCATGTCCCCAAAATATTTCCTGCACTGTGTGGCGTAGGTTCCCGTACCCATGCCAAGGATCAGCACATCCATCTGATCTGTCGGCTTGTCTTTGAGCATAAGCGGCGCCGCCATCGCATAATCATAGTACATTCCGGTCAGTTCATCCTGCTTCATATAGACAGACTGTACGCCAAACAGAACATTGGTAGACAATGCTACTCTCTCATCATTTTCGTACACCTGAAGATAGTTGTATACAGACTCTCCCTCATATGTCAGGTTGTTTTCCCAGAATGCGAAGGAATCGGAATAACCTGTTCCACAGCAGAACGCGAAAATAAGTACCGATGCAATCACTTTCTTTTTCCCTGCTTTTTCCATCACAAAATACACGATGGATAACGCAAGTAAAATTCCCGCAAAGATCAGAAAAGTGATCGATGTTCCAACCGCAGGGATCGTAACAAACGTCGGCACAAAGGTACCAATAATGCTGCCGATCGTATTGAATGCTCCCAGTGTTCCCACCGTTTTTCCGTTATCATCCAGATTGCTCACCGAATATTTGACCAGCGACGGAGTTACCGTACCCAGTAAAAATAACGGGAACACAAAAATTACCATACAGGCCACAAACGCAGCCAGGATCAGAAAATTGTTATTTACGGAAAAAATCAGAACCGCAGAAATGCCAACAATGATATATTTTCCGACCACGGGAATTAACGCAATCCATAAAGCAGCTACGATGATACGTCCATAGAGCTTGTCCGGATTGGGCGACTTGTCCGCCGTTCTGCCTCCATAGATATTTCCCAGTGCCATAGCAATCATGATGGTTCCGATGATGATCGTCCATACAATCTGTGAAGAACTAAAATACGGGGCAAGCAGCCTGCTCGCACCAAGTTCTACCGCCATCACAGACATTCCGGAAAAAAATTCTGTCAGATACAAAAATAACTTGTTTTTTAAGATGCCACGATTTTTTCTTTCCATGTCGACTCCTTTTTTATTTTATCTTTTTGCTGCCATCATGCCGGCAAAAGAGTGAAACATACCGCAAAATGGAACGCACAGAATGCGGAAATGATTTTTCAAACGCGCTCTACTATCATACTATAGACTTCTTTGGAATTTTGCAATATATTTTTCCATGACTCTTAATGTCCAAACAGCCATCCCATAATTTTTTCATCCCGACAGAACAGATAACCGCCTCCGTGCTGATAAGTCACTTTCGTTCCTGCAAAGTAATTTTTCTCTTTTATATCCAGTACCAGCAAATTGTCTATTTCGGATTTTGCTAAACCCTGCTCTGCATACAGCTCATATAAAATCTGATACGCTTCTTTAAACGGTTCTGATCCATAATATTCATCACTTTCGCCAATCACAAAATAGACCGGTGTTTTTGCCTCTGTCACCGGTTCATATACTCCATCCCATTTGGAGCTGCACATGAGCGCTGCAGTAAACAGTTCCGGCTTTTTTCCCAGGATCAGCGCCAGCGTTTCTCCTCCGCCGGAATAGCCGTTACTATATACTTTTCCGGATTGATCTTATAATTCTCAAGAAGATACTACGTCAGCTCGATTGCCTGATCCGCGGATGTCTCACCCCAGTCATTTAACTGCGGTGCTACGATAATTATCTCCGAATTGTATTTTTGTGCCTCAAAACCAAAATCCTCTGTCCTGATATTTTCCCCCACACCTTGAAAGTACAGTCCCTGATAGCCGGGCAGTGTTACATATAATGCATATTCTTTTGTTCCGTCATAAGAATCCGGAATATATACATTATAATGAATATCCCCCTCCTGCTCCGAATGCAGGACACAATCCAGGATAAATCCCCGGTATTTCTCACTTCCTATGGTAACATTTTCCACTTTTTCCGGTTCTGCTGCCCCTTCTGATGCTGCTGTTCTTTCTGTTTCTTCCAGCTCTGTCATTTCTTCTGTATCCTTTGAATCCTCTATCTGTTCAGATCCCGCTGCCGGAACATCCATATTCCTTTTTCCAGCGCTTTTAAAAAACTGTCTGGATAGCAGAAGCGATATAGCAAAAATAGCAAAGCAAACCGTAATCAGCATTATTTTTCTTTTTGTCATAATGTGAATTCCTCCTTTTTTTACTATTTTTAATCATAGCAAAACGAGACCTCCATAAGAAGTCTCGTTTTTTTTCAGTCATAACCTTTCCGTTTATTCTTCTGGTCAAAGCTCTACCACTTTCGTTGCCAGCTTTTTGGCAAACCTTGCATCATGCTCCACGATCAGCATCGTTGGCTGGAACTGCGCAATCAGTTTCTCAATCTGCATCCGTGAAAATACATCAATATAATTCAGCGGTTCATCCCACAGATAGAGATACGCAGGTGTTAAAAGGCTGGCAGCAATCAATACTTTTTTCTTCTGTCCCTCGGAAAATTCCTCCATGTTTTTTACAAACTGTTCTCTGTCCAGATCCAGGCTGCGCAACATGGAAAGGAGCATTGGCTCATCAATTTCCTGCTTTTTGGCAAATTCTTTCAGCGTTCCGGACAGATGCGAGGTATCCTGGTTGATATAGGAAATAACGAGATTTGAGGCAATCGAACAGGTACCCGTTGCCATTATATTTTCGCCGGAAAGATTTTCGCATCCGGACATCGTAATTTTCCGCTTTTCGATTCCGCCATTGGAAGAATTTTGCAGGTTCTGCGTCAGAATATACTTGATCAGGCTGGATTTTCCACAGCCATTTTTTCCTTTCAGAAAAACACGGTCTCCTTGTTTCAGTTCAAAATTCAATCCGGTGATCACATGTTCTTTTCCATCCCGATATTTTAAGGAAAAATCCCTGCATTCGATCAGCCGTTCTTTGTAATGGGAAAGCGGCATAATCTTTAAATCTTTTACCGTTTCGATATCTTTTAACAGCCCTTCCTTTTTCTCGATCTCCCGGTCCATTCTCTCCTCGTACGCTTTGACGCGCGACTGCATTTTCTTCGTCTTTGCTCCGATATACGATCGTGTCGATATCGATCTGTCATGTTCTTTGGCTGGATCATACCCAATCTTGGTATTTTCATTTTTTTCTGCCCAGCGCGAAGAACGGTCGGCGGCTGCCTTTAGTTTTCCAATTTCTTTTACATGTTTTTCATGTTCCATTCTGGCGAAGTTGTCTGCTTTTTCCTTATTTTCCCACCAGCTGGAAAAATTGCCGCTCTGCACTTCGATCGAGGCCCGGTTTAAAACCAGCACATGATCGATACAGGCGTCCAGCAGATCCCTGTCGTGGGATACCAGAATAAATCCTTTTTTTGACGCCAGATATTTTTTGATAATCTCTCTGGCGTCCTGATCCAAATGGTTGGTGGGTTCATCGATCAGCAGAAAATCATTTTCACCGGAAAAAAGGACTGCAAGCATGACCCTGGTCCGCTCCCCAAAGCTTAACGTACCAAATGGTCTGTACAAAAGTTCTGCGTCCATATCCACTTTTTCCAATTCACAAAGAACTCTCCAGCTCTCTACTCCCGCTTTCCAGTCTTCCATCAGCTCCGCTGCTGTCCGTTCCAGATCTTTTTGTTTCACCGGATACGGAAAATAATCGAAGACAACCGATCGGGTGATCGCTCCCTGGTATTCGTATTTTCCCAGGAGTAACTGAAGAAACGTTGTCTTTCCCTTTCCGTTTCTTCCCACAAAACCAAGCTTCCAGCTAGTGTCGATTGAAAACGATACATTTTCAAAGATTGTATCATAACTTCCTTCATACCCAAAGGTTAGATTACTGACATTGATCTGTGCCATAAAAACTCCCTTCTGCCTGTTTTTCTTTTTCTCACGGCATAAAAAATTCTGCCTAGAGTATTTAAAAAGCGAGCCCGCTTTGCGTACGCAAAACAGACCCGCATCCTAAACAGACACAGCGTGCATGGCACTGGTGTCGGAACATAACGAATCGTCTAAGTATCTAATTTAAGCGTACACAAAATAACCCGTTTCAAACAGGTCTTACCAAAATACAATTGTGTTTTCCAGCTTAAATTATTTCAGATACATTCCCTCACCTTTACACGTTCATGTTCTTTCTTTTTTCTATTCATGCTTTAAAGCGTCTTCGAAAAGCATTTTTCAAATATGCTCTATGCATAGTTGGACAATATCACAGATTTGCTGATCTGTCAATGCCAAACTAATTTCTCAGCATCTTTCCATTTTACATAAAAATAGTACAAGACCTTCCAAAAATGCCAGATCTCTGGGCTGGAACATCCTTTTCCACTCAGAAAAAATCCCCATGCCGGATCAAATGCCCGGGTTCAGCTACCAGAAACTGCTCATCCCATTCTCCCGACACCAGTTTTTCCAGGATTCGGTTACTTCCCTGCACATAGTCCAACGCTGCATGAATCATATCTGCATTTTTCTGCGCCTGCTCCGCATACGCAAGTTCATAACAATCATTATACCCGGTATCAATGATATCCAGAAAATAATACTGGTCAAACCACATGTGGAACAACGTTTCTTCATCTAGTCCCTGAAATTCCTTGGATGCTTTCCGATAATCTTTCAATAGTGATAACACAGAAAATTTTTCGGGCTCATCCTCATAAAGATACAGATGCCCGCTCTCCTTGCGGTTGGGGATGTACCGGTCATCTGTGGCTAAAAGCAGGGACACACAATCATCTACTCTTGGAATCACAGTCCTTACCTGTGCCCGCACCTGGTCCCAAACTCCTCCGCAAAATCCCATGGCAGCCAGAATCGTATCCGGCTTCCTTTTTCTTTTTTCCAGTTCCTGCCAGATCACCGTTTTCATAGTCGCCGGCTCTACGTGATAGATCCGGTCAATGACTATAATCGGATAATTGGTATGCATCTTCTCCTGTGCCCGTTTCACATAACGTTCCAGCGAACTGCAAGTCAAAATGACGGTTTCTTTTTCCATATTCGTGCTCCTCGTACAATATATAAAAATTGATTTATCTGCGTCGTTTACCGTAAGTTTTTCTTTCTATGTTATACTACAATAGTTTTGATGTTGGGGTCAAAACCATAAATAACTTTGTCCTCTATTTCTATAAAGAGTTTTCTGAAATTCAATGCTGCTATCTTGGAACCGAAAAAGAACTTGCCCCGCTGTTTCCCACGAGGTATCTTTTCCAAGTGGTAATTCTTGCGTATATTCGATGGAACAGTTTCCACTCCATTACGCAGCCTTGCATAATTTTTGAATTCTTTGCTATTCATGTTCCGTTGGATTTTCGCACGTTCATGCGCTGCTTTGGATGTTACTATTTTTGCAACCTTCTTAAAGATCTTCGGCTTGCATTGATCCTGCTACGGACAGTTGGCACACTGCTCATGCAGAGAGGAAACGGCACACTGATTGCTTGGTTTCATATAAGAACAGCTTTTCGGTGCATGGCCGGCTGGACATCGGAGGACTTTTGTTCCCTCTTCGTTGAATTCAAAATCAGCAAGGATATACGGAGCCGGTTTCCCCGTCAGACTTGTGGTAATCAGTTCTACGTTTTTATGAGCTGCAAGTTGTGTGTTTTCTGTTCCACTATATGCTCCATCCGTGACTATAACAGTCCGTTCTTCCTGGTTATCCATCTGCGCAAGGTGCTCCTGGATAAACTGACTGTCACTATGGTTGTTTTGCTCATACTGGTACTCTGTTACAACAGAACCATCGGCTCCAACGGATTCTTCAAGATTAGCAGCATATCCTCGATGCTCTTTTCCTGCTTTATTCCGGAATGTCGCTTCAGGGTCAGAAGGATTCTGCAGCATGGTTGATTTCATGCCGCCGTCTTCTTTCGTGCGGAGTCTTCGGTTTTCATTTTCAACAATGGTCTGTTCTGACAGGCATCTGACAAACAGATCATACTCTGTTGAATCATTGTAATCAGACTCACACAGGGCAAGAAGTTTATCCGCATCCGTTAAGAGTTGCTTCATGCGCTCATCTGCATCGGTACTGCGCTGATGATAAATCACTCTGTTAAAATCGTTAGGATCGATATAATGTTTTAAATCGTCAGACAGAACGGAACCATTGATTTTATTCACATACATCGCCAGCTTTACAATGCAGGTGTATATCAGTTCCATTCGGCTGAGCCTGCGGACGTTGGATTCGATCATCATGGAATCCATACGTCTGACTTTACCGCTGATTCCCATCAGTTTTGCAATGGAAGCACTTAAATCTTTCACACAATCATGGTAAAGATCCTTGTTGTGAAGTGTTTCATAATCATAGCACCTCTTGCGGAAACGGCTTAAGGTCTTGTCACTCAAAGGCTGTTCTTCAAAACTTGTTGTGTGCAGTGCGTACTGAATTCGAAAATCCAGCATAAGATTTTCGACCATCTCGTCATCGGAATAATCAAAAAGCTCTTTGATAATGAGCGCACCAACAATCACGTTGACCGGAGTATTCGGTCTGGATGCCTTATCGCTGTATAAGACAGAAAAACGCTTTTCATCAATGGCAGGAAATATTTCATCGGCAAAGACTTTTGCCCAGGATTTTTCCAATGCTTTTTGTTCTCTGGCAGTTAATCCAGAAAAACTATCTGTAAATGACATTTGCTGGTAAGTATTTTCTTTGAATGACATAGAGATTGCCTTCTTTCCTACTAAGATATCTCTATTATACAGCAAGTAAACCATTTAGGCTTGTATTTACTACAAAATATATGAACTTTTCAAGGTACTATAGAGGGGCTTTTGACCCCAACATCATAGTTTTAAAATAATATAAAGCAAACGGATAAAAATATTTTCTCCGTCATAAACTTCAAAAAGAGAGGGAAAAACTTATGATTTTTTATTTTACCGGAACTGGTAATTCGCTTTGGGCTGCAAAAGAAATTGGAAAAGAGCTGAATCAGCCTGTTGAGAATATTATAAAACAGAAAGCAATTTTTTCTGCAAAAACGATATAATCGGTTTTGTCTTTCCCACCTACATGAGCGATCTGCCATGGATTGTAAAAGAATTTTTATTGAAGTTAACGGTCAATCCTGACTGCTATACTTTTGTCGTCATGACTTCTAACAATGGAAAAAGCGGAAATTCTTTTGTCAGCCTAAGTCAGGCACTTTCCCGCAGCGGTGCAAACCTGTCGGCTGTCTTTGATCTGCAGATGCCAGGCAACTGTTTAATCAGCTCAGAGCAGGAAAATCTGGAACGACTGAAAAAAGCACCGGAACGGTTAAAATCTATCATATCTTTTATAAAAGAACAAAAAACAAACTTTACATCTGACGGAAGTCTGCCAAAAGAAGATTTTGTTACTGCATCGTATTTTTATGGAGGACATTCCTGTGCAGCCTGTTATGCCTGTCTTCACTGGTGTCCCAAGAATGCTACCCTGCTTAAAGTTCCATTTTTGAAACATCGTCCGCAGTATCATCATCCAGATGTAACGCTGGCGGAAATCAAAGAATAAGTCTGTAAACGGCGCCCCGGTCCTGCATCCAAATGATCTGCAGGGCCGGGGCGCTTTGCAATTTATGTGCGTGTAAGATGTTGGCTTTTTATTTTCGCTCCGTCTCGCATACGATGATATGTTTGCTCTTCTCATACCCGGGAACTTTCCGGTCCGTGATAAAAATCGGTTTTTCAAAGTCTGCGAAGGTAACGGAACTGATGCTGTTAAATTTGCTTGCGTCACAGAGGACGTAGCACTGGCGGCACTGCTCCATGGCGGTCTTTTTGATTACTGCTTCATTGACATCCGGCGTTGTGCAGCCGCTTCTTCTTGTGACACCGTTGGTGCCGAAAAAGCCTTTGGTGAAATGATACTCCTGGATCGTGCGGATTGCCTGGTTTCCGACGACGGCTTCTGTGGAGCTTTTGAGCTCGCCGCCTACCAGAATGACCTTAAACCCGCGTGATGCCAGCCGCTGTGCGTGGGCAACGGCGTTTGTCACGAAAACGGCGGAGGTTGCCCGGATGAAATCGATCATATGCGCCGTTGTCGTTCCCGCGTCGAGAAAGACGAAATCGTCCGGCTCGATGAGGGATGCCGCATATTCTGCGATTTTCCGTTTGGCATCGCAGTTCAGCTCATTTTTCTGTGCAACGGTGTACTCGTGTGCCGTCACCTTCTGGCCGGCTTCCACGGCGCCGCCGAATACCTTTTCCAGCTTGCCCTCCTTGTCGAGCGCTGTGATATCGCGGCGTACCGTGGACTCCGATGTATCGAGAAGATCCCGGACTTCCGTCACGGTGATGCTTCCCTTTTCTTTTAACAGTTTCAAAATTATCTCATGTCTCTGCTGTGTTAACATTTCTTTCCTGCCTTATATTCTGCCACGTTTGTTTCCAGAATGATCTTGCGGAGCGGAAGGATGCTTCCCGGAGAAACGGAAAGTTCATCTACGCCCATCGCAAGGAACTCTTTTGTCAGCTCCTGGTCAGCGCCGAGTTCGCCGCAGATACCGGCCCAGATGCCGGCTTTGTGTGCATTCTCCACAACCATCTGAATCATGCGCAGGATCGCCGGGTGATGCGGATCAAAGAACGGATCCAGCTTTGTGTTCTGGCGGTCGATCGCGAGGGTGTACTGACTGAGGTCGTTCGTTCCGATACTGAAGAAATCAACCTCTTTTGCCAGCTCATCGCTGATGATGGCAGCCGCCGGGGTCTCGATCATGATACCCTGCTCTGGATTTCCGTACTCAATGCCCTGCTCAGCAAGAGAAGCTTTTACTTCCTCCACAATCGCTTTGATCTGGCGAACCTCGCCGACACTTGTGATCATTGGATACATAATGGCAATTTTTCCATATGCGCTTGCGCGGAACAGCGCGCGAAGCTGTGTCTTGAAGATCTCCGGCCGCGTCAGGCAGATGCGGATCGCACGGCAGCCAAGTGCCGGATTCTCCTCTTTTTCCATCTCGAAATAATCGCACTGTTTATCGGCACCGATATCGAGGGTACGGATGATGACGCGTTTTCCCGCCATCGTCTCTGCTGCCTGTTTGTAGATACGGAACTGCTCCTCCTCTGTTGGATAGTGATCCTGCTCAAGATAGATAAACTCGCTTCGGAACAGGCCGATGCCGCCCGCGTCGTTCTGCATGACAGCCGCAAGGTCTTTGATGTTTCCAATATTAGCATACAGCAGAATTTTCTGTCCGTCCAGTGTAATATTTTCTTTTCCCTTTAAGGTGAGGAGCAGTTTTTTCTTTTCCTCCTCCTCGGTGCGACGCTTCTGCATGGCAGCAAGAGTCTCCTCGTCCGGATCAACATAGATGGTTCCATCGGATCCGTCCACGATGCCGAGCTTTCCGTCTACGCTCTCATCCAGCGGAAGCGGTGTTCCGACCAGTGCCGGAATCGCCATGGTTCTTGCAAGGATAGCGGTGTGGGAATTTAAAGAACCGTGTACGGTAACAAAAGAAAGAACTTTGTCCTTATCCATCTGTACCGTCTCAGACGGCGCAAGGTCATCTGCCACGATGATCGCCGGTTCGTCGTTTAAGGATGCGTCGGTGTCGTCTCCGTTTAAGATGGAGATCAGACGCTCGGAAATATCCTTTACGTCTGCCGCGCGCTCTCTCATGTAATCATCGTCCATGGCAGAAAACATCTGCGCAAAGTTGTCGCCTGTCGTTGCAACGGCATACTCAGCGTTGACGCCCTGGCTCTTGATAATATTCTCGACGGACTCGTTGTAGCCGTCGTCCTCCATCATCATCTGATGTACCTCGAAGATCGCTGCATTGGCCTCGCCAACCTCTTTGCATGCTTTTTCATACAGAACGCCAAGCTGTGCGATTCCTTTTGCCTTTGCTTCCTCAAACCGTGCCATCTCCGCATCCGGATTTTCTACTTTCACACGTTTTACCTGACGCTCATTCTTTTTGTATACGCGGATCTTTCCGATCGCAATGCCGGAAAATACGCTTTTTCCCTGATAAATCTGCATAAGTTTTCTCCACCTTTGTTCTCGATATCCGAATTTTCTGTCCAGACAGCCGGAGCGTGTTTAAAAAGGATTTCTTAGTTTCAGAAAGTTTTTCAAACACGCTCCTGCCGATTACTATATTGTAATTCTCCAGAGCCCCATCTCAATTCCGCTTACGCTCCATTTCGATGTGGCTTCTCGCCATATGGAATTCCAGAAAAAAGCACTCATTCATGCAAGCATGATTCGCACTTTTTTCTTCCATTCCGCATGGCTCTGTAGAATTACAAGTTCTCTTTCATGAAATTGCTGATTGCTTCGTATGCAGCATCTTCATCTGCTCCATCGAAGGTCAGGGTAACTTCTTCGCCCTGTTTTACAGCCAGTCCCATGATGCCGAAGATGGCTTTGCAGTTCATGGCTTTTCCGTCTTTTGCGATCTTGATATCACAGGAAAATTCTTTGACTGCTTTTACCAGCATTCCTGCCGGACGAGCGTGGATTCCTTCTGGATCTGTTACAACATACTTAAATTCTTTCATGATTTTTTCCTCCCATAGGATCTTTGATATTTTTATTTTACTTTGTTTTCTGCCTTTTTTCTACTCTTTTATGCAACTTTTTTCTTTAAAACTCCAAGCAGAACTGCGGATACCACTGTTCCGATGACAACTGCCACCAGATAAAGCAGCGCATTTCCCATAACCGGTACAACGAAGATGCCGCCGTGCGGTGCCATTAAGGTACAGCCAAATGCCATGGAGAGCGCACCTGCGAGGCCAGAGCCGATGATGCAGGCCGGAAGAACGTGGATCGGGTCTGCTGCTGCGAATGGAATCGCACCCTCAGTGATGAAGGCGAGTCCCATGATGAAGTTGGTCGGACCGGATTCTCTTTCTTCTTTTGTAAATTTATCTTTGAACAGCAGGGTTGCAAGTGCAATCGCACACGGAGGAACCATACCGCCGATCATAACGGATGCCATAATGTCGTAGTTTCCTGCTGCGATGGCTGCTGTTCCGAATACGTAAGCTGCTTTGTTGAACGGGCCGCCCATGTCGATGGCCATCATGCCGCCGAGGATCATGCCAAGGATCAGCTTGCTGGATCCGCCCATGGAAGCAAGACCATTGTTCAGTACCGTGTTGACGGTTCCCATGATCGGCTCTACAATGAAGAGTATCAGAAGTCCCATCGCAAGGATGCCGACTACCGGGTAAATCAGAACCGGCGCAATCTTTTCGAGTGCTTCCGGAAGTTTCTCACATGCTTTGCGGAGGCCAAGGATAATGTAGCCTGCTGCAAAACCGGCAACGAGTGCTCCAAGGAAACCGGAGGTTCCGCTCGATGCCATCATACCGCCGACAAAACCAAGGGCAAGTGCCGGCCGGTCGCCGATTGCCATGGCGATGTAGCCTGCAAGAACCGGGAGCATGAAGCCGAATGCCACGCCGCCGATCTGTTTGAACATCGCTGCAGCCGGGGTAATCGTACCGAAGTTTGATCTGGCTGCGGCATCAAGGGAGTTCATATCAACAAGAAGTCCGTCGATCAGGAATGCGATTGCGATCAGAATACCGCCGCCGACAACGAACGGAAGCATATGGGAAACACCATTCATCAGCTGGGTGTACAGCTGGTGGCCGATACCGCCGCTGTTCTTCTTCGTGCTTGCTGCGGCTGTCTGCGCATTGCCGCTCTTGTAAACCGGTGCGTTTCCGGACATCGCAAGCTCGATCAGCTCATCTGCTTTGCTGATACCGTCGGATACCTGGCGCTGAATGACTTTCTTTCCGTCGAAACGATCCATCGGAACCTGTGCGTCGGCTGCAACGATGATGCAGTCCGCATCGGCGATTTCCTGTGCAGTCAGCACGTTTTTCGCTCCGCCGGAGCCTCGTGTCTCGACTTTTACGAAGCATCCTTTTGCTTTCGCTGCTTTCTCGATTCCCTCGGCTGCCATGTAAGTGTGGGCAATACCGGTCGGGCAGGAAGTAACGGCGAGAATCTTCACCTGATTTTCTTTTGCTTCCACCGGCTCTGCAAGACGCTCATCTACGCTCTTTTTCTCTTCATCGGCGCGGTCGATAATGGCAAGGAACTCTTCCGGTGTCCTTGCGTTTCGAAGGCTCTTGGTGAACTCTTCATCCATCAGCATCATGGAAAGTTTACTTAAGACATCGAGGTGAACGTTGTCTTTTGTGTTCGGCGCTGCGATGAGGAACAGCAGGGTGACCGGCTCTCCATCGAGAGAATCAAAATCAACGCCGTTCGGGATCACCATGGCTGCAAGGCCCGGTTTGTTTACTGCATCACATTTTCCGTGCGGAATCGCAATTCCCTCTCCGATTCCTGTGGTGCTCTCTTCTTCTCTTGCGTAAACCTGTGCACGGTACGCATCTTCGTCTGTGATCTTTCCGCTTTTGACCATCAGCGCTACGGCTGCATCAAGCGTTTCCTGTTTGCTTTTCGGTGCGGCATCCAGCGCAATACTGCGGATGTCCAGCAACTCTGTGATTCTCATGAGACGTCCTCCCTTTTATTTTGTAATCTGTTCGTAGACAGATGCAATTTCCTCCCGGGTTGCAAGGTTTTCAGAAAAAGCACTTGCACTTCCCGCTGCGATTCCCATATGGAACGCATGGAGGTAATCTTCTTTTTCCATGTAGCCTGCCATGAATCCGGCTACCATCGAGTCTCCTGCGCCGACGCCGTTGATAAGCTTTCCTTTCGGGGCCGGAGCTTCAAAGACCTCACCGGATGCGGCAACGAGAACGGCTCCTTCGCCTGCCATGGAAACCAGAACGTTCTGTGCGCCCTTTTTCTGCAGCTGTTTTGCATACGGAACAACCGACTCTCTTGTCTTTAATTCCACACCGAAAATCTCGCCGAGTTCGTGATTGTTCGGTTTGATGAGGAACGGGTGGTACGGCAGAACCTTCATCAGCAGATCACGGGTCGCGTCTACGACGATGCGGATGCCCTTGCTGTCGAGCATTTCCATAATTTTCTGATAGGCATCATCTGCCATGGATGACGGGATGCTGCCTGCGAGGAAGAGAACGTCGCCCTCGCCGAGTGCGGAAAGCTGTTTCATCAGCTCTTCCACTTTTTTCTCCGGGATTTCGGGTCCCTGTCCGTTGATCTCAGTTCCGTCAATGCTCTTTAATTTGACGTTGATGCGGGAATATCCTTCTTCCAGCCAGATGCAGCCGTTTTTAATTCCCATCTGGTCGAGCCGTCCCGCGATTTCTTTTCCGGTAAAGCCTGCCAGAAATCCGAGCGCTGTGCTCTCAATTCCAAGGTTTCCAAGTACGGTCGATACGTTGATTCCTTTTCCGCCCGGAAGCATCAGCTCGGAGCTTGTGCGGTTGGTAAGGCCGAGCTTGAAGTCTTCCACCGATACAATGTAGTCCAGAGACGGATTGAATGTCACTGTGTAAATCATATTTCCCTCCTGCTTTATTTTGATCGTGTTTGCTTTGATAAGATTATCATATCGTCATATTCATTCAAAATCATTCATTAATATTTCATGAATTTTCCCTTCTCTTTTTATCACATTTGCATAAGTTTAGAGTTTTGTGACGGATTTTCCCGGTTTATCGCCCTGTTTTGACCGACTTTGACTGATCGTCATCTTTTCTTCCCTGTCACGCATTGATCACTTTATTCTCTCCATTTCGGTCATTTTTTATCAGACACTTTCTTTCTGTTCTCATTTTTGTACTTTACTTTTTCCGGATTTGGTACTAAAGTGAAGAGAAATCAAAAAAAGAATTTCCAGAAGAGGTGATTTTATTTGAAACGATACTATATTCTTCACTATTTTGATCCCGCCAATGTGGGCAGTTTTCTGCTTGTCTCACTGCTCGGCCTGATTCTGGTGCTTGCCCTTGTGCTTCTGATTGCAAAATTGCAGATTCAGCGGCAGCTAAAAGAGGAGACAGAGGAAAAAGCGAAAAAAATACGCCGGAAGAAACACCAGCGCAGGCAGTATCAGATTGTGGAAAGCTTTTATGAGCTGGTTTTCTCCGGCACTTCGATTCTTCTCTTCCTCTCCCTCTACTACATTATCGACGAGCGTCTGCCGCAGATTTCGATGTACTGGGAGAAGTATCAGGATGTGGTGCTTCTTGTCTTTATCGTGCTCTCCGTCTTTCTGACAAGCTGGCTCGATGTGGTTCTCGTAAAGCTCACGCATCTTGAGCCGGAGCAGAAAGCATCGGTGCGGCTGATTTCGGTCTTCTATATTGTACTGATTCTCCTGTACATCCGCTTTATCTACGAGGACACGAATTATGACGGGCTGATTCTCTATTTCCTGACGCTGACGGTCGGCCGCTTCCTGTATTTCGACTTTACGGTCAAGAGTTTTCTTGAAACGATGCGGGGCGTGTTGGAAAATCTACCGCTTCTTGTCATCATGAGCGCCTACTCCGGTTTCGTGTGCTGGTATGGGTTCCATGTTGGCTTTCTGCTGAAATCAAATGGCGTCATTTTGAGCACCTTTCTTGCCCATCTGTTTATGGACTGCTCGATCTTTCTGCTCCACAAGACAGGAATTTTAAAGCATGTGATACGAAAAATTTAAAACCGGCATTTTTTTACCAGCCATATATCAAAAGCTCTGCAGATCAGAATTTTGCATTTTCTGTTCTGCAGAGCTTTTCTTATTTAATGTTCTTTTTTACATGCCAAACAGCAGTGCAAAGCCATGTACGACAAAAGCTGCCAGCCAGGCGATCACACACTGGGAAACGACAACACCGGCTGCCCATCTGCCGCCAAGCTCCCGCTTGATGGAAGCGACTGCCGCCACACACGGCGTATAGAGGAGGCAGAAAACCAGAAGGCTTAATGCGGAAACCGGTGTCAGAATTTCGGTCAGCTGCGCGGTCGTGCCGAACAGTACGGAAAGTGTGGAGACGACACTCTCCTTTGCCATAAATCCGGTTAGAAGGGCGGTCGATACTCTCCAGTCTCCAAATCCAAGCGGCCGAAAAACCGGGGCGAGACGGCCGGAGACAACGGCGAGAATGCTGTCCTTGGAGTCCTCCACGACATTGAGATGCGTTCCAAAGGTCTGTAAAAACCAGATCACAATCGTGGCAACAAAAATGACGGTGAATGCCCGCTGCAGGAAGTCTTTTGCCTTATCCCACAAAAGCTGTCCGACATTTTTTGCCCCCGGCATGCGGTAGTTTGGAAGCTCCATGACAAACGGAACGGCTTCCCCCTGGAATAAAGTTCCCTGCATCAGCATCGCCATCAGGACAGCCATGAAGATACCACCGAAATACAGAAGAACCATCACAAGGGCACTGTATTTCGGGAAGAATGCGGCGGTAAAGAACGCGTAAATCGGAAGTTTTGCCGAACAGCTCATAAACGGAGTTAATAGGATCGTCATTTTCCGGTCACGCTCGGAAGGCAGGGTGCGGCTCGCCATGACGCCCGGCACGGTACAGCCAAAACCGACCAGCATCGGCACGATACTGCGGCCGGAGAGGCCGATTTTCCGGAGCAGCTTATCCATCACAAATGCCACGCGCGCCATATAGCCGCTGTCTTCCAGAATGGACAGGAAGAAAAACAGGGTGACGATGATCGGAAGGAAGCTTAAGACACTTCCGACGCCGTTAAAAATACCGTCAATCACAAGGGAATGAAGCACCGGATTGACGCCCCATGCTGTCATGGCGCTGTCCACGAGCTCGGTCAGTTTTCCGATCAGAACCTCCAGCACACTCTGCAGCGATGCTCCGATCACATGGAAGGTCAGGAAAAAGACAGCCGCCATAATCCCGGCAAAACATGGCAGAGCCGTATATTTTCCGGTCAGCACACGGTCAATTTTTGTGCTCCGCACATGCTCGCGGCTCTCTTTTGGTTTTACCACGGTCTCACGGCAGACTTTTTCAATAAAATTAAAACGCATATCCGCAATCGCCGCCGCGCGGTCCAGGCCGCGCTCCGTCTCCATCTGACAGACGATATGCTCGAGCATCTCTTTCTCGTTTTCATCGAGGGCCAGCTGCTCCAGGATCAGCGCATCGCCCTCTGCCAGCTTGCTCGCCGCAAACCGCACCGGAATATCCGCCCTTGCGGCGTGATCCTCGATCAGATGCATGATCGCATGCAACGCACGGTGGACGGCACCGCCGTGGTCATTCGCCTCACAGAAGTCCTTTCTGCCCGGTTTTTCCTGGTATTTGGCCACATGGACAGCATGGGCAACCAGTTCATCGATTCCCTCGTTTTTTGCAGCGGAAATCGGGATAACCGGGATGCCAAGTCTCTCTTCCATCTGGTTCACGAGCACAGAACCGCCGTTTTCGCGTACCTCATCCATCATGTTGAGGGCCAGTACCATCGGAACGTCGAGTTCCATCAGCTGCATCGTCAGATACAGGTTTCGTTCGATATTTGTCGCATCTACAATATTGATGATGCCGCGCGGATGCTCGTTCAGAACGAAATTCCGGGTGACGATCTCTTCGCTTGAATACGGCGACATCGAATAAATGCCGGGAAGATCGGTGACCAGCGTGTTTTTCTGGCCGCGGATTTCACCGTCCTTCCGGTCTACGGTCACGCCGGGGAAGTTTCCGACGTGCTGGTTGGATCCCGTTAATTGGTTGAACAGGGTGGTCTTGCCGCAGTTCTGGTTTCCGGCCAGCGCAAAGGACAACAGCTCTCCTTCCGGCAGCGGATGCTCCTCTGCCTTATTGTGGTACTTTCCGCCCTCTCCAAAGCCGGGATGCGGAATTGCTTTCGCATCCGGCTGCTCTTTTTCTTTTACAGCGTCCCGCATCTCATCAATGGCAATCCGTCCGGCATCGGCGAGGCGGAGTGTCAGTTCATAGCTGTGAATCCGCACTTCCACAGGGTCTCCCATCGGTGCATACTTTACCATCGTCACTTCCGCCCCCGGAATGATTCCCATATCTAGGAAGTGCTGCCGCAGCGCGCCCTCTCCTCCTACCGTGCGGACGGTCGCTGTTTTGCCGATCGGCAGTTCTTTCAGTGTCATATATTTCACTCCTTATTGATTCTCATTATCAATAGTAAGTATATGACACAATTCGACTGCGGTCAAGCAATTGCCATTATTTCTCTTTTTGTTTTTCTTCGAGCTTCTTCTGTACACTCGGAAACAGCTCCAGATCCGTGTGTGGGATTGCCTGGGCCGCTTTCATCATAGAGATGAAAGCGGCGACCTGGCCGAACTGGATGTAGACCATCTCGTCCAGAATGCGGTCAATATCGTCGATGCAGGTCCGATCCAGCAGGATTTTTTCTGCTCCCGCAAGCGACGTATTTCCGGCGCAGATCAGGCGGCTGCGGTCCATATCCGGGTACATGCCGATCGTGATGGCGGATTCCTTTGAAACGTGCTTTCCAAATGCACCAGCCGCGTAAAACCGGTCAATTTCTTCCATGGAAATGCCGGATTCACGCATCATGTACTCAACCATCGTGTAGGCCGCTGACTTTGTACGAAGGAATTCGGCGATATCACTCTGATAGAAGCACAGCCCTTCACTATATTCAACGCACCACTCTCCCGTCTCCGGGTCTTCCTTGATCTTTTCGGACCGCTCCGGCTGCAGGGTACCGAACAGGTTGATCCAGCCATTTAGGAATAATTCCGCGAGCAGATCGATAATGCCGGAACCGCAGATGCCCTTTGGCTTACCCTCTCCGATTACATGGCACTGGATTTTCCCGTCTTCTATTTTTACCGTATCAACAGCGCCTTCTGCAGCTCGCATGCCGGTTTTGACCACGCCGCCCTCGAGCGCCGGACCGGCAGCGCCTGCGCCGCAGAGCAGAAATTCCCGGTTTCCGACGACAAGCTCGCCGTTCGTTCCGATATCAAAAAAAACGCTGATCGTTTCTTTTTTATAGAGTTCCGTTGCGATCATACCGCTTAATATATCACCGCCCAGGTAATTGGATTTTCCCGGCACGCAGTAGACACATCCCTTCATGGGAAATCCCATCTCTTTCGCCGGAAGGAATCCGACGCGGTCTGCGCGCACGGCGTACGGGGATGAAAAGACGCAGAACGGATCCAGTCCCAGCAGGAAATGGATCATCGTTGTGTTGCCGGATACGACCATTGAGAGAACATCCGACGGCGCAATTCCTGTCTTTTGGCGAAGTTTTTCAAAGAGCAGTGTAAATGTCTCCATCGTACACGCACGGATGTCCTGCAGTACCTCCGGTTTATCCTTACAGGCAAAGATTCTCGTCAGAATATCGGTTCCATAGGCAGTCTGGCGGTTGTATTCGCTCTCCTCGGCAAGCACAGTACCGTCGCTGCAGTTTACCAGGCGCACAACGACGGTCGTACTTCCAAGATCAGCGGCATAGCCGTAATGCTCTGCTGCTGTATCGCCCGCTTCCAGATCAACCACCTGCCAGATGCTTCCATTCCATGCGAGGGAAACCGTTATGTTATAGTCTGCCTCATCGCAGATGGGATACAGTTTCTGCAGCGCTGGAAGGGTAAATGATGCGGTGATTCCTTTCTCTTTTAATGCATCCAGTATCCGCATCTGGCTGGAGCGGGCGTCCTCCTCCGTCGGCGGGACCAACCCCAGATACTGTTTCTGTGTTATTCCTCTATTCATTATTACTTCCTCATTTCCTGATCATTTTTCTGTTTCTTATTGTAGCACTTTTCTCTTTTCCAGAGAACTTATTTTTTTCACATTTTTACTACATTTCCATCACAGATTCCCATTATACTGCAAAGCATAGAAACAAAAAAGGAAGCAAACAAAACCGGAAGCCGATTCCGGAACACAGTTTAAAATACAGATACCAGAAAGGAAGCATTTATTATGATGGACTACAGAAACAACTACAATAACGAAAACGAAACCAATAATGAGAACATGATGGCAGCAGAGCAGAACAGCTTCAACGGAAAGAAACCTTCTTCCAAAAACAAAAAAGCTGCTAAGCTTGCAAAAAAAATCGGAGCCATCGCCTTAAGCGCAGTTCTGTTCGGCGGTGTTGCCGGCGGTACCTTCCAGGCAGTCAACCACTTTGCCGGAAGCACGACAGCCACTGCAACAACAACCACTGCACAGCAGACGACTTCCAACAGCAGCCTCTTAAAAGCCGCTGCCACATCCTCAAGCTCCACTTCCACCGGAACGATGGATGTTTCCACGATTGCGAAAAACGCAATGCCGTCGATCGTCTCCATCACAAACCAGTCCGTACAGGAAGTACAGAACTACTTCAGCATGTTCGGTTACGGTGCCCAGACTCCGCAGACCGAGGAGACCACAAGCTGCGGTTCCGGTATCATCATCGGAAAGAATGACACCGAGCTTCTGATCGTCACCAATAACCATGTAGTAGAAGATGCCGATACTCTTTCTGTTAGTTTTGTAAACAATCAGGTCTGCAAGGCAAATATCAAAGGTACCGATGCCGATAACGATCTTGCCGTCATCGCCGTTCCGCTCTCCGAGATCCCGGATGACACGATGAGCAGCATCGCTGTTGCCACGATGGGCGATTCTGATTCCGTTGAGGTCGGCGAGCAGGTCGTTGCGATCGGCAACGCACTCGGCTACGGCCAGTCCGTTACGACCGGTATCATCAGTGCTGCAAACCGTGTGATCGACAGCGATTCCTCTTCTGACGGAAGCTCCGATGGAACAACGGCAGATACTTCTTCCACTGATACAACCGGAAAGACCTACTTACAGACCGATGCAGCCATCAACCCTGGCAACAGCGGCGGCGCTCTTCTGAACATGAACGGAGAGGTCATCGGTATCAACTCCGCAAAACTTGCTTCTACAGAGGTAGAGGGCATGGGCTATGCAATCCCGGTCTCCCGTGTTTCCGATATCATTGAAAATCTGATGAATGAGCAGACCAGAACAAAGGTTGCCGCAGAAGATCAGGGAACGATCGGCATCAAATGCCTCGATGTCAGCAGCCAGATCCAGCAGGCATACAATATGCCGGCCGGCATCTATATCTCCGAAGTAACCTCCGGCGGTGCCGCTGAAAATGCAGGTCTGAAATCCGGATACGTTCTGACCAGCTTTGACGGACATTCCATCACCTCCACCAGCGAGCTGAAATCCCTGCTGCAGTATTACTCTGCCGGCGAAACCGTTGAGGTGGAAGTACAGGTTCCAGACAACGGATCCTATGAGACAAAGACCTTCTCACTGACCCTCGGAACGAGCACCAGCTCTTCAGATGATCAGCAGAGCGATTCCCAGCAGAATGCGGGTTCATCCCGCTCTGCAGAGGGTGGAAATACCCTGACCTCCGCTACTCCTTCGATCTGACTGCCCGCTCTCCCGTGAAAGAAATCCATAAATAAAAAACATCATAAGCATGAAAGAAAGGCCCCGAAACATAACTCCAATGTTTCGGGGCCTTTCTCCTATTCTCTTAATCCATTTCTTATTTTTCTGCTCCTGCAACTGCCTCGCGGGCTGCTTTCTCTTCCGGATCTTCATCCAGAATGGAGAATGCAATATTGGTTGCATGGTCCGCGACACGCTCGAGTCCGGATACAAGATCGGAGAAGATCATGCCGGCTTCCGGCGTACATTCGTTGCGGGTCAGACGCTCTACATGCTTCTGCTGCAGATCCCGCTCCTCCTGATCAATGGAATTTTCAATATCAATGATCTCCTGCAGGTGCTGCAGATCATTCTTTGCAAACATTTCGATCGACTCATCGAGAATTTTTAATACCATATCCAGCATCTCGGAAAGATCCAGTTCGCCCTGTTTGCTGAAGGTCACATTGTCATTCGTCATCTGCACAGCAGAATCTGCGACATTCTCGGCATGATCACCAATCCGCTCGATATCATTGACCACATGGAACAGCGCTCCGATGCGCATAACGTCTGATGTCGGCAGCGATGCCTGATTTAAGTGAACCAGATAGTTCGTAATCTCTTTGTTCAGGAAATTAATATTTTCCTCGACACGGTAGACCTCATCGATTTCTTTCTGATCGCGGGTCACCAGCGTATTCATCGCGCGAATCAGGTTGGTCTCTGCCATCTGTGCCATACGCTCCATCTCACGGACAGCCTGCAGAACTGCAGTCGTCGGGGACATCGCGTGTTTCGAGCTGATGTAGGCAAGCTCGAACTTTTTGTCTTCCTCGTCATTTCCGCGGATGATAAAGTACGTTGCCTTCACCAGAAGCGGGGTAAACGGCAGCATCAGGAGTACCTGGCATACTTTGATGATCGAGTTTGCATTTGCGATCATACGGCCTGCTTCGTTTCCGGAAATACCCATAAAGAAGTCAACTACCTGATTTCCAAACAGCAGGAAAATAATGGAGCAGACAATCGTTCCGGAGATGTTGAACAGCAGGTGGACACATGCCGCACGTTTTGCATCTTTTTTGCAGCCGAAGCTGGCAAGAATAGCGGACATCGTACATCCGATGTTGCATCCAAGCATCATAAACAGACAGATCGGAAGTCCCATCAAGCCCTCTCTTGCAAGAAGCATGATGATTCCGACCGTTGCAGAGTTACTCTGCAGAATCGCGGTAGCCACCCAGCCGACTAAGAACGCAAGAAACGGATTCGTCAGGGATCCGAGGGCGTTAACGACTGCCGGGATCTCTTTTGCTTCGTTCAGGGCTCCTGAGATACCGGAGATACCCATAAACAGAATACCAAATCCCAAGATAACCTCGCCGAGACGGCTGATCGTCAGATTGTTCTTTACGAACATAACCATCAGAACACCGATGATGACAAACAGCGGCGCGATATCCGCAAGGTCAAACGCAATCAGCTGTCCGGTAACTGTCGTACCGATGTTTGCTCCGAGGATAATTCCAGGAGCCTGTGCCAGTTTCATCAGACCGGAGTTTACGAAGCTGACCACCATAACGGTTGTAGCGTTGGAGGACTGAATCAGCGCGGTAAAGAAAATACCGACCAGAAGACCGATCACACGGTTCTTCGTAAATACCTCCAGAATGCTTCTCATCTTGGATCCGGCAACCTTCTGCAGTCCTTCACTCATCAGCTTCATTCCATATAAGAAGAAGCCCAGACCGCCCATCAAAGACACTATTACACTCATATTCTTTTTTCTTCCTTGTCTTTTTCTGATGTCTTTTCAAAATCCCTGTCAAAGCATTTTCATGTTTTGGTCTCAATATTTTACATTTCCTTAACGCAGATTTTACAAGACACCTTTTTTATCATAAAAGAAATCATGACATTTGTCTATAGAAAAATTAAAAATTTCGACAAGAAATTTTCAGATTCTTTTCGTTTCTTTCTTGCATTCTACTTGATAATATTGTAACATTTAGGATGTTTCCATATTATGAGGCGACATTTCCGCCTACAAAATTCAAAAGGAGAGAAAACTATGGAAAAGTTTAGCAAGCTGATGGAAAACACATTCAAGCTGCGGGAAAATGGAACAACGGTCAAAACCGAGATCATCGCCGGTGTCACCACGTTCATGACGATGGCGTACATTCTTGCCGTCAACCCGAACATCCTTTCCTCCACCGGCATGGACCACGGCGCTGTCTTTACCGCAACGGCTCTGGCAGCCTTCCTTGGCACCCTGCTCATGGCACTTTTTGCCAATTATCCATTCGCTCTGGCACCTGGAATGGGCCTCAACGCCTATTTCGCCTACACCGTTGTTCTCGGATACGGATATAGCTGGCAGGCAGCCCTGACCGCCGTTTTTGCAGAAGGTATCATCTTTATTGTACTTTCTCTGACCAACGTCCGTGAGGCGATCTTCAACTCCATTCCGGTCAGCCTGAAATCTGCAGTCAGCGTCGGCATCGGTCTGTTCATCGCATTCATCGGACTTCAGAATGCAAAAATTGTACTGCCGAACTCTTCAACCGTGGCAGGCCTCTATTCCCTGTCTTCCTACAATGCCAACCTGCAGTCTGCAGCCACATTAAACGGAACGGAGTATGTGGCAGGAACGTTTAACGATGTCGGAATCACCGTTCTGCTCGCAGTCATCGGTGTTATCCTCACCGCTGTTCTTGTCGTACGCAATGTAAAAGGAAACATCCTCTGGGGAATTCTTGCAACCTGGATCCTCGGCATGATCTGCCAGGCATGCGGTCTCTACGTTCCGAACCCGGCAAACGGCTTCTACAGCCTGTTCCCGGATTTTTCCAACGGACTTTCCATTCCAAGCCTTGCCCCGATTTTCGGAAAACTGGATTTCTCCATTCTGAAAACAGGCGAGTTCTTCGTGATCATGTTTGCATTCCTGTTTGTCGATATGTTTGATACCATCGGAACTCTGATCGGTGTATCTTCCAAGGCAAACATGCTCGACAAAAACGGAAAACTTCCGCGCATCAAGGGCGCGCTGATGGCAGATGCTGTTGCTACCTGCGCAGGTGCTGTTCTTGGTACTTCTACCACAACGACTTTCGTTGAGAGTGCTTCCGGCGTTTCCGAAGGCGGCCGTACCGGTCTTACCGCTGTTACCACTGCAATCCTCTTCGGCCTCGCTCTGTTCCTCTCCCCGATCTTCCTTGCCATCCCGTCCTTTGCAACGGCTCCGGCACTGATCGTGGTAGGCTTCTACATGCTGACCAACGTAGTCAACATTGATTTCAGCGATCTTTCCGAGGCGATTCCGTGCTACATCTGCATCGGAGCAATGCCATTCTTCTACAGCATTTCCGAAGGTATTGCCATGGGAGTTATCTCCTACGTTGCAATCCAGATCCTGAGCGGAAAAGCAAAAGAAAAAAAGATCAGCGTGATCATGTACATCCTGGCTGTTCTGTTTATCTTAAAATACCTTCTTCTGTAATGGCTTTTTAACGATACAGAACTGCATAAAAAGGCTCCTGTCCCACAGATTTTATTCTGTGAAACAGGAGCCCTTTTTATGCTCTGAATCAAAAATTTTTATTCTGCCAGGGTCCGGTAAAAGCAGGTGCGGTTTCCGGTGTGGCACGCTGCGCCGACCTGTTCTACTTTGGCAAGAATTGTATCGTTGTCGCAGTCGATCAGAAGCTGTTTTACATACTGCACATGGCCGGAGCTCAGTCCTTTCGTCCAGAGCTCATTGCGGCTTCTGCTCCAGTACGTCATTTTTCCAAGGCGCAGTGTCGTCTCAAACGCTTCTTCATTCATGTAGGCGAGCATCAGCACTTCGTCATTTTCCGCATCCTGTACAACAACCGGAACCATGCCGTCGCTGTTTGTCTTAAAATCCGCCCAGGTAAAATCACATTTTAATGCTTGTTTCATCTCTTGTTCTCCTCTTTTTCTGCTCTTACAGGCTGCCCTTGGTCGAGAGCACGCCGGCAATTCTCGGATCGAAGGAAGTTGCCTCATCGAGTGCCTTCGCAAATGCTTTGAACATCGCCTCGATGATGTGGTGGTTATTTCCGCCGTCAAGCACTTTGATATGCAGATTCATCTGCGCCGCATAGGAAACGGCGTAGAAGAATTCTTTTACCATCTCGGTCTCCATCTCTCCTACTTTCTCCCGCGTAAATTCTGCCTGGAAAGAGAGATACGGTCTGCCGCAGAGGTCAACGGCCGAGAGCACCAGTGTCTCGTCCATCGGAAGGATTTTGTCGCCGTAGCGGCGGATGCCCTGTTTGTCGCCGACTGCCTCGCGGATTGCAGTTCCGAGCACGATACCGGTGTCCTCGATCGTGTGGTGGCCGTCTATATCAAGGTCTCCATCTACAGAAACGGAAAGGTCGAAAAGACCGTGGCGGGCAAAGCCGTCGAGCATATGGTCAAAAAAGCCGATGCCGGTGTGGATGTCGCTCTTTCCCGTTCCATCCAGATTTAATGTCATGCGGATCTTTGTTTCTTTTGTCACGCGTTCTACGCTGGCTGTTCTGTTCTCCACTTACTCTTCCCCCTCAAAACGGACGGCAATCGAATTGGCGTGTGCCGTCAGGCTCTCTGATTTTGCAAAGCTCTCGATATCCTCGTGGATCTCGGAAAGGGCTTCTCTGGAATAATAGATGATGCTGGATTTCTTCACGAAATCGTCTACGGACAGCGGGGAGAAGAATTTTGCGGTTCCGTTCGTCGGCAGGATATGGTTCGGGCCGGCAAAATAGTCACCGAGAGGCTCGCTGGAGTTCTCGCCGAGGAAAATAGCACCGGCGTTATGTACCTTCATCATATCCTCAAACGGGTTCTTCGTCACGATCTCGAGGTGCTCCGGTGCGATGGCATCTACGGTGTCGATCGCTTCCTGATGCGAATCGGTGACAAGGATGTAGCCGAAGTTGTCCAGTGATTTGGAGATGATGTCGCTTCTGGAGAGGACTTTTAAGAAACCGTCTACCTCTTCACTTACCTTCTCTGCCAGTTCCTGGGAGGTGGTAATGAGGATCGCACTTGCAAGCTCATCATGCTCAGCCTGGCTTAAGAGATCGGCTGCCACGAACCGCGGATTTGCAGTCTCATCAGCAAGGACAAGAATCTCACTTGGGCCTGCGATGGAGTCGATGCTGACATTTCCGTATACGGCTTTCTTTGCAAGGGCAACGTAGATGTTTCCAGGTCCTACGATTTTATCGACTTTTGGAATGCTCTCGGTTCCGTAAGCAAGGGCTGCAATTGCCTGTGCACCGCCGATTTTAAAGACGCGGTCCGCACCGGCTTCTTTTGCTGCTGCAAGGACAACCGGGTTGACTTTTCCGTCTCTGCCGCACGGCGTTGTCATGCAGATTTCTTTGACTCCTGCCACTTTTGCCGGAAGAATGTTCATCAGAACAGAGGACGGATACGCTGCCTTTCCTCCCGGAACGTATACGCCGACACGGTTCAGGGCGGTCAGCTTCTGGCCAAGCATCGTTCCGTTCTCGGTAGAGGTGAACCAGCTGTTCTGTTTCTGTTTTTCGTGGAACTCACGGATATTTTTCATGGATCTGCGGATGACACCGATCAGCTCTGGATCTACGATGTTGTACGCCTCATCAATCTCTTCCTGTGTTACTTCTACGGTAGAAGCATCGAGTACCGCGTGGTCGAATTTCTCGGTATATTCGAAAACGGCTGCGTCTTTTCTTGTTTTTACATTCTCAATGATCTCCTGCACGGAAGCCTCGTACGTTCCGTACTGTGTCGGGCTTCGTTTCAGCATATTCTCCAGAATATTTTCTGTGGTCTCTTTTGTCAGTTTTACGATTCTCATACCAGTGCTCCTTTCAGATCCTGAATTAATTTGGTAATTCTCTCATTTTCCATCCGCATGCTCACCTGGTTGACAACCATGCGCGCAGACAGCGGGCAGACCTCCTCGAGAACGGTCAGGCCGTTTTCCCGTAAAGTGCTTCCTGTCTCTACAATATCCACAATCACTTCGGAAAGTCCGACAATCGGTGCCAGCTCGATCGAGCCGTTCAGCTTGATCATCTCAACGGTCTGGTGCTTGCGGTTGTAGAAGTAATCCTTGGCAATGTTTGGGTACTTCGTTGCCACACGGATCTGCTGGTTGTGCTGCAGCAGCTCACGCGCGGATTCCGGTCCGCAGACACACATGCGGCACTTGCCGTAGCCAAGGTCCAATACCTCGTAGAGGCGTCTTCCTTCCTCCAGAATCGTGTCCTTTCCGACGATTCCGATATCCGCTGCGCCGTACTCCACATAGGTCGGCACATCCGGACCTTTGGCGAGGAAGAAACGGAGCTTATGCTCTTCGTCCGTGAAAATCAGCTTTCTCGTATCTTTATTTTTCATTTCATCGCAGGTGATGCCGACTTTTTCCAGCAGCTCCAGCGTCTGGTACGCCAGGCGTCCTTTTGTCAGTGCAATGGTCAAATATCTCATCTTTTTCGTACCCTTCCTCTCCTACAGCTCCACCGGCTGTACTTCTCCTGTCGACAAATCGATAGCAAGCACCGAATCGCTCTTCTGAATATAGACAATGCCGCCGAACTGGTTCTTTCTGCCGTATTCTTCATAATCTGCAAGAACCTTGTCCCTTGCAAAGCAGACCAGCGCGACATCCATGCCCTTGCTTCTGTGCTCGTTAGCAAGTTTTACGGCCAGCGGCTGAAGAAAATCCGGGTAGAGTAGCATCGTTTTCGTATTGGCAATCGGAAGAGAAATTTTCTGGCGCTCCAGTGCATTCATCAGAGATTCCATGACAGTACAGAATCCGATCGCCGGCGCTTTCTTTCCGAAGTGCTGCAGCAGTGCATCGTAGCGGCCGCCTTTTACGATCGGCTCGCCGGTGCCGTAGGTGTAGGCCTGGAAAATAATACCGGTGTAGTAATGGAATTTGCTTAAAAGGCCGAGATCGAAGAAGACGTATTTTTCATAGCCGTAATCTTTAACGATCTCATAGATCGTAGCCAGACGATCGAGTGCCTCTCTTGCCGCCGGATTTCTTGTAAGGCCTTTTGCCTTTTCGAGAATCTCTGCATTTCCGAACAGTTGCGGAACATCACGGAGTGCTTCAAACAGATCACTTCGAAGGTTCTGTTTTGCCAGCAGCTCCTCGGCGCCAAAATGATTTTTAATGGAAATCAGTTCTTTTAATTCGTTCAGAACATCCTCGGCGAGCGCAGCTTCCTCGGCGAGCGCCTGGAAGAAACCTACGTGGCCGATGCTGATCTGGAAATCGGTAAGACCGGCATCCAGCATAACTTTTACGGTCATCGCAATGATCTCTGCGTCTGCCATTGCGGAATCATCGTTTAAGAGCTCGACGCCCATCTGGGTGGACTCTTTTAAGCGGCCCTGATAGCTGCTGCTGTTGACGAAGCTGCTTCCTCTGTAGCAAAGGCGGATCGGCATCGTCTCTTCCATGAAATACATGGAGGCTGCGCGTGCAATCGACGGGGTAAAGTCCGGACGGAGCACAAGGGTGTTGCCGTCGCGGTCAAAGAATTTGTAGAGCTCGCGGGACGGTGTTGTTCCCACTTCTCTTCCGAATACATCAAAAAACTCGAACGTCGGTGTTTCAATATCCTGATATCCAAACGCATGAAATACCTGCTCAATCTGATTCTCCATGTATAATTTTTTCGTACATTCCTGATTGTAGACATCCCGGACGCCTTCCGGGGTATGAATTAATCGATCCATGTTTTGTTGTCCTCACTTTTTCGCTTTAGTCCACTACCATATTACCATATTGAATTTAAAACTATGGTTAGTATATCGGAAAACATTTTCCCTGTCAACTCAAAATTTTAATCCGCTTTCGAATCCCGTATCTCCAGATCCTTCTGGATTCCGTTCAGGTACGGGACGAGAACGCTGCTTCCCGTTCTGGGAAGGAAGAATGACGTTTCAAGCTCGGTGTAGGAAAAATGCTTCTTTCCGCCGTTCTGTCCGCGGTCCCAGAAGGTTTTCATCGTCTCATACCGCAGGTAATAATATTCGTCCCGCGCCGTAAAATACAGCAGCAGGAAGGAAATCCCCCCCTGCTGCTCGAAATCTTTCATAAACGTGACCTGGTGCTCGTGGATGTTTGCGAGCGGAAAGGAATCCGTTTTGCACTCTTTGGCATCGAAGCAGACGGGAATGCCCTGTACAGCGCCGATGTAATCAACGGTACTCTTCTTTTCAAAATAAGCCAGCGTGATGTGTCTGCTCTCCTTATCTATTTTGATCGGGGTGATCGGCGTCGGCACCTTCTGGATCAGTGCCAGATGCTTGTCACGGTACTGCTCGTTTGTGCGGTTGATCATTTCCTCCAGCGTTGATCCGCGGAGTCCCCTCGATGTCCATGCCATAATTCCTGTCCTCGTCTTTGTTCTGTTCTTATTCAATCAGAGAAATTTTGTTCAGCGGCCAGTAGCGCAGAAAGGCCTTGCCGATGATCTTGTCTTTCTCTACGTACGGATTCAGCCAGTAGCGGGAATCCTTTGATACGTTCCGGTTGTCGCCGAGCATAAAGTAGCAGCCCTCCGGCACCTCATACGGTCCGAAATCGCCGACCGGTGTTTCCGGGCAGAAATCATCGCGCAGCGGATCGGTGGAATCGTTGATATACACCTTTCCGTCGCGGATCGTAACCGTCTCTCCCGGCAGTCCGATGACGCGCTTGATAAACTTCTGCTTCTCGTCGTCCGGATAATAGAAAATAACGATGTCATACCGCTGCGGATCGCTCTTTACATAAGCAAGGCGGTTACCGAAGATCTGGTCTCCGGTCATAATCGTGTTTTCCATGGAAGGAGATGGGATTCTTGCGTTGATGACAATGACCTGCTCCACAAAAACAACGACTGCCACGACAATAGCGATCATTTTTACATATTCCCAGATTTCCCGTCCGATGCTCGTCTCCTCCGTTTTTCTTGGTTTTGTTTCTTTCTTTTCGTTGTCTTTTCGGCTCATAATCCTTCTCCCGTCAAATGTTCTCCCTGTAAAATCCGGCGCACGGATGATGGCAGGGGCGCTGTAAAGGTTTTTCCGGACAGATCCGATAAGGTGCCCGTAAGCTCTGGAAATACCGCCTTCCACGAATGGAGAAGTTGGTATTTCAGTCCGTATTTTTCCCGGAAGCGGCGGTTAAACTCCGCATCCCCGTATTTCGTATCTCCCGCAAGCGGATGACCGATGCTCGCGAGATGGCTGCGGATCTGATGGCTCTTTCCGGTCACCAGCTCAACCTCCAGCAGCGTACAGCCTCTTCCGGCACAGAGCGGCCGGTATGCGGTTTCTATGTAAACAGCATCTCCCTGCTGCTCTCTCTGAATCGAAACACGGTTTGTCCTCTCATTTTTTGTGAGATATCCGCGTATCCGCTCTGTCTCTGTCACGGTTCCTTTTACAACCGTCAGATAGTATTTTCCAACAGCCCGCTCTGCGATCAGTTCTGAAAGCTGCTGCGTCGCCGCAACGGTTTTTCCGGCAAGAATCAGACCGCTGGTGTTCCGGTCCAGACGATTGCAGAGTCCGGCGCGGAACATGGTCTCCTCCCCGGCATTTTTTTCCGAAAGATAGGCGCCGAGCGCTTCGGTAAGGCTCACATCCGTCTCTTTCGCCTTCTGTGAGAGGACACCTGCCGGCTTGTTCAGGAAAATTACTTTTTCGTCTTCATAGACGATATCCAGCTTCGGATACTTTACCTGTTTTCCAGCCGCCGGTTTTTCCGGTGTTTTCCGAAATTTTTCGATGGTCTCTTCCGCCAGATACAGCCGGATCGTATCGCCTGTTTTCAGCTTTTCACTGCCGTCCGCCTTTTTCTGGTTCAGCACAATGTTTTTCTTTCGCAGCATTTTATAGAAGAAACTCTTTGGCGCCTCCTCCATATATTTGGACAGATATTTGATGAGCTGCTGCGCGCAGTCTTTTTCTGTCACGGTCAGTTCTCTCATAGCAATGGTCTCCTACAGTGCCAGCGCCAGCATCGTGTGTTTCACCAGTTCCGTGCGGGACAGATCCGGGTACCGCTCATCCGGTTTGAAGTTTTCACTGGCGCTCTTTTCCAGCTCATCGTAGTTGCGGTTCAGGGAATCGAGGCGCTCCAGAAATGCTTTTTCCCGATCAAAAATCTTCACATGGCATTTGTAGCCGTTGGCACGGATGATCTTGTTCAGATACGTAGTGCAGTCCTCGATCTGTTTCTGGTCTTTGGCGCGCGTGGTGTAGCAGGCGATCTCCTCACCGCAGAACGCCGCTGCTTCGATCATCAGACTCGATTTTTCCTGTGTGATATACATTTCATATCCCATCAGCAGTTTTCCTTTTTTTGCCTCAATGGCATCGTACACTGCTTTGTCCACTGGCTTTTGCATAACCATCATGATAAAACCGACGGCGGCGCGGCAGCCCGGCAGACAGCCTACTACGGCGACAACCGTAAAAATGTTGCTCTTGTTTCCGTCTGCAAGCACAAGCCCGACAATAAAAACGATGGCCGGAAGGACGAACAGTCCCAGTGTCACAAGCAGTCTTTTTTTCTTTTCCCGGCGGATATAGCCGTAATCCCCTTTTCTGATCTTCATTCTTCTGTCATTTCCCTTCTTCGATAAGATCCCCGCTCATCTTCTGCGTGTTTATTTCTTTTTGTGCACGTTGCGGAGCGTCTTTTTCGGCCGTCCGCCTGTTTTGGCTTTTCCCTGTCCGGAACGGTCATTCGCCGTCTTCTGGCCAAAGCCTTTTCCGTTGGACCCTTTTCCTCTTGACGGTTTTCCTGCCTCCCCGGCCATCTTTCTCGGCCGTACGAGACATTTCGGTCCGAATCCGATCAGATCCTCCCGGTGTGTCCGGCGCAGTGCCTCGCAGACGAGCTCATAGTTCTCCGGATTCCGGTACTGAATCAGCGCACGCTGCATCGCCTTCTCATGCGGCGATTTCGGCACGTAAACCGGATCCATCGTCCGCGGGTCAAGACCGGTATAGTACATACAGGTGGAAAGTGTGGAAGGCGTCGGATAGAAGTCCTGTGCCTGCTCCGGGATAAATCCCATATCGCGGATGTACTCGGCAAGCTCCACCGCATCCTCCAAGTCACACCCCGGATGGGACGACATAAAATACGGAAGTGCGTACTGCTGCTTCCCCGTCTTTTTGTTGCACGCATCGAAGCGGCGGATAAATTCCTGATATACTTCGTGGCGCGGTTTTCCCATATAGGAAAGCACACGGTTCGAAACGTGCTCCGGCGCAACGCGGAGCTGACCGCTGACGTGATCCTTTACCAGCTCGGAAAGGAACGTCTGGTCTTTATCGGCCAGGACATAGTCAAAACGGATGCCGGAGCGGATAAAGACTTTCTTCACGCCCGGAATGTCTTTTAATTCCCGCAGCAGCTTCACATAATCTCTGTGATCTGCCACCATATTTTTACACGGCTCCGGGAAGAGACAGTTCCGGTTCGGGCAGGCGCCTTTGGTGAGCTGCTTTTTGCATGCCGGACCGCGGAAATCCGCCGTCGGGCCGCCGACATCGTGAATATAGCCTTTAAATTCTTTTTCCTGAACCATCTGCCGCGCTTCCGCCAGAATGGATTCGTGGCTTCTTGTCTGCACAACGCGTCCCTCGTGGAACGTCAGCGCGCAGAAACTGCAGGATCCAAAGCAGCCGCGGTTGCTCGTCAGACTGTATTTGATTTCTCCAAGCGCCGGCACACCGCCGTCTTTTTCATAGCTTGGGTGATAGGCGCGCATGTATGGAAGCGCATAGACATCATCCATCTCCTGCTCTGTCAAAGGACGGGAAGGCGGATTCTGTACAATGTAGCCCTGGCCCTCATACGGCTCTGCCATCGGCTTCGCATTGATGGCATCGGTATTTTTATACTGAATCGCAAAGCTCTCCGCATACGTCCGCTTGCTCTCCCGCACCTCCTCGAATGACGGCAGCACCACCGGGTCAATCAGGTGATCCAGCGTTTTGCTCCGATAAACGGTTCCCGGAATAAAGGTGACATCATGAACGTCAATGCCGGCCGCAAGTGCATCTGCAATCGCTACGATCGAAAGTTCTCCCATTCCGTACGAAATCAGATCCGCACCGGAATCGAGAAGGACGGAGCGGCGCACCTGGTCAGACCAGTAATCGTAATGCGAAAGGCGCCGGAGCGATGCCTCGATGCCGCCGAGGATCATCGGTGTATGTTTATACGTTCTCCGGATCAGATTGCCGTACACGGTAACCGCGCGGTCCGGCCGTTTTCCCATGACACCGCCCGGCGTAAAGGCATCTGTTTTTCGGTGCTTTTTCGCCACGGTATAATGGTTGACCATGGAATCCATATTTCCGGAAGAGACAAGAAAGCCAAGACGCGGTTCACCGAAAATCGAAATGCTGTTCTCGTCCTTCCAGTCCGGCTGTGAGATGATGCCGACGGAATAGCCGTTCGCCTCGAGCACACGGCTGATGATTGCCGGGCCGAACGAGGAATGGTCCACGTAGGCATCTCCGATGACATAGACAAAGTCAAACTGTTCGATTCCCCGTTCCTTCATCTCTTCTCTTGTAATTGGTAAAAAAGGCATGCTTTACTTTCCTTTCTGTGTTTCGGCGTCCGCTATGCCAAGCGCCGCTTTTTCTTTCTGCGTCAGGAGACGGGCACTGCCCTTTTGCAGCGCCGGATCAAGTTCCAGGCTCCCCATCGACAGCCGTTTCAAATAGACGACCGTTTTTCCGACCTTCTCAAACATGCGCTTGATCTGGTGGAAGCGGCCCTCACAGATGGTAATGCGGATCCGGCTTTCAAAAATGCCAGGCTCTTTTTCTGTCGTTTCCAGAATGGTAAGCTCGGCCGGAAGTGTCGGTTTGTCGTCCCCAATGTCGAGCCCTTCGGCAAATGCCTGCCGATCTTCTTCTGTCACTTTTCCGTCAATCACGGCCTCATACACTTTCGAGACATGCGATTTCGGAGAGAGCAGCCGGTGGGAAAGGGCTCCGTCGTTCGTAATCAGCAGCAGCCCTTCGGTGTCCTTGTCGAGCCGTCCGACCGGAAAGAGGTCTTTTCTTGCCGCACCACTTAAAAGATCGAGTACGGTCCGGTCACGGCGGTCCTCCGTCGCAGAGACGACACCCGCCGGTTTGTGGAGCATCCAGTATTCCATTTTCACATAGGAAATGCTGTTTCCGTCCACAGTCACCTGCGCTTCATCCGGGTCGACTTTCAGTTCCGGGGCTTTTGCCGTAATTCCGTCTACGGCCACCCGTCCCTTCCGGACCAGGGCCTTTACTTCCTGGCGTGTTCCCACACCCATGTCCGCCAGATATTTATCGAGTCGTAATTTACTCATACCATCCGCCATCCTGCATAATATTTATTCTTTAACGTTCCGTTGTTTATTTTTCCCCAGCCAAGTGGGAAATCATCCAGGCACACAAGCACCCAGTCCTTTTTCCCCTGACACTCTTCCTCGGAAAACGAGAGTGTCTCACCCTTTAAGTAGCGCATGACACGGTCATCTCCCTTGGGAATGGTCAAACACGAAACGTATTCTTCTTTTTTCAGATACGCCGCCAGCGCCTGGGACGGCTCGAAGCGGTTTTTCTTAACGGTGCCAAGCGAAAGTCCGGTCCGCAGATAGCGCAGACCCTTTGCCGCACAGACACCTTCCGGCAGAAAATAGAGCTGGTCTTTCACAAGGGCAAACGAACCATTCTTCCAGTCCATGCGCACGCCAGCAAGAAACTCTTCCGCCTCTTTCGGCAGCTTCTTTGTCGTTTCCAAAAGGCGGGAAGGCTGCCGTTTCCGGCTCTCTCCCTGCTTTTTCAGGAGCGCCACGAAATGGCCTTCTCCCTCCATCCGCTGCGGGAAAATATGAACGCACCGGGAAAGATCGCGGCCATTCACGGATACTCCCGGCGCAAACCCTTCGTAACCCGGGGTAATTTCCTGCACTTCCATATCCGGATGCGCATCCAGCAGCCCTGCGATGACCTCTTCGTTCTCCTTTACAGAAAACGTACAGGTAGAGTACAGCAGCTCTCCGCCCTCTGCAAGCATCTGATACGCCTGCTCGATCAGTTTTTTCTGGATCGGCACATAATGCTCCGGCCCATTTTCACTGTAGTAGCGCAGCATTGAGCTCTCTTTTCGGAACATGCCCTCCCCAGAGCACGGCGCGTCAAGAAGGATCTTGTCAAAAAAGGCCGGATACAAGGTTACTAGTTTTTCCGGATCCTCGCTCGTCACGAGAAGACGTCCAACTCCCTGGATTTCCAGGTTGCGCAGCAGCGCCTTCGCCCGCGAATTGCTGATATCGTTTGCCAGCAGCATGCCGCCCTCACCAATCCGGCTTCCCAGCTCCGTTGCCTTTCCGCCCGGTGCCGCACAGAGATCGAGCACACGGTCATCCGGCTCAATTGGAAGGCGGGATGCCGGTGTCATCGCACTCGGCTCCTGCAGATAATACAGGCCCGCATAGTAATCGGCATCCTTTGCCGGATTGCAGCTCTCTTCATCGTAATAAAATCCATTTGGGATCCACGGAACCTTCTTAAGCGGAATATCGGTCCGCCTAAGAAACTCTTCTGTCGAAATTTTTCCGTTGTTTACCCGCAGTCCTCTATGTACCGCCTCGTCAAATGTCTTGCGGTATGCCTCATATTCTTCCTCACCGAGCAGCTGTTTCATCTCCTGCTCAAAGGCTTCCGGCAGTGTGATCATATCCGTTTATCCCCTTTTGTTCTAAAGTTCGTCTGTAATTGCCTGTGCGCGGTATCCCTCTGCAATCAGATCCAGTTCTTTGTGGAACCGTTTTAACTCCTGCAGATCGTTCTGCGCATAGATGTGATAAAACTCATCCTGAATTTTTTCTACTTCGCGTTTGTTCGTCACCTTGTAAAGATTCTCGATATTATTCAGGATATCCGTGATCAGATTCCGCTGTATCTGGGAGGAATTCTGTGCATCCATAATCTCACTCCGCACAGAGGACATCTCATTATCCAGCACAATAATCGCCTTTGCAGCTGCGCTTAAGCGCTCCCGGATGTGATCCGGAATGTTTGCCTTATATTTGTACTGCAGCGAGTGCTCAATCGTCGCCCAGAAATCCATCGCCATCGTGCGGATCTGGATTTCCACCTGGATGCGCTTCGGGCCGTTCATCGTCTCCACGGTATAGTAAACAATGAGGTGATAGCTCCGGTAACCGCTGTCCTTCATGTGGCGGATGTAGTCTTTCTCGCTCTTAATCTCAATATCCGACCGCTTCTGGATCAGGTCGGCAACCTTTTCGATATCTTCAACGAACTGGCAGATGATGCGGATGCCCGCGATATCCTCCACCTGCTCCTCCATCTCTTCGGGCACAATGCCCTTTCTCTGCATTTTTTCCAGAATACTGGAAACACTCTTCACACGGCCGCTCACGCTCTCGATCGGTGAGTACAGCCCTTTTCCGTGGTGCTCCTTGATCAGATGCCGGAATTTCACCTGTAATTCCTTGACAGCCAGCTCGTATGGTTCCAGAATCTCATGCCATAACAGTATATCCATGTCCCCTAATCTCCTTTTTTGCTCCTGCTTTCAGCCATTTTTCTTATCGGATGGTAAACGCTTTGGAAATTCAATCCCCACCCTGTTACTTTATGCCTGTCTTTTCTGTTTTATGACTGTTTTTCAGAAACTTTTTTGAAATAGACACGGGCAGTTTTTTATGCCTGCCGTTTCGAAAGCTGCTCCAGAACGCGGCACAGGTACTGATACGTTCTCTCCACGGAGGAAATCGAAAGCCGCTCCTCGGTCGTGTGAATTGCTTTCATGTTCGGGCCGAAAGATACACAGTCAAGACCGGAAAGCTTTTCATAGAACAGACCGCATTCCAGTCCGGCATGAATCGCTTCCACTGCCGGTTTCTGTCCATACATGGCTTCATATTCCGCCACCATCAGATCGCGGAGGGCAGAATCCTCTTTATACTCCCATGCCGGGTACGCGCCCTCTACGTGGAACTCACCGCCCAGGAAACCGATCAGATACTCCAGCTTGTCGGAAAGGGCTTCCTTTGCACTTCCCACGGAGCTCCGCACACTTGCACACGCATGCAGGTGATCCGGCTCTAATTTCAGAATACCGAGGTTCAGGGATGTTTCCACCAGTCCCGGGATCTGGCCGCTCATCTTCTGTACCCCGTTCGGAAGATTCATCAGGAAAAAGACGGTTTTCTGCAGGCTGACCGGATGAAGCGCCGGTGCAGCGCCCTCGCCTGTTTTCTCTACCGTAACGGTAATACCGTCATCTGTTCCGCTGTACTCTCTGCAAAGATTTTCGGTGAAGCGTGATGCTTCCTCTTTTAAGATCTCTTTCTCTCCGCCGTCGATGGCAAGAAGCATGCGGGTTGTCCGCGGAATGGCGTTGTCTTTTAAACCGCCCTCCAGCTCGATCAGGGCATAATCCATCTTTCCTGCCAGTTCGTACAGGAAACGGCCCGCCAGAATGTTGGAGTTGGCACGGTTTTTGTGGATTTCCGTACCGGAATGGCCACCGGCAAGACCGGAAATCGTCACTTCCATCTGCTCACCCATCACTTCGCTTCTGCGCACCGGCAGATCCATCATGGCTGTCATACCGCCTGCGCATGATACGGTGAGAATGCCTTCCTCTTCAGAATCCATATTTAACAGTGTTCTTCCCTTTAATTCATTCCCGTTTAATGCTGCTGCGCCGAGCAGTCCGATCTCTTCATCCGTCGTAATCAGTGCCTCGATGGCCGGAAGCTGCAGATCATCCGATTCCAGCACAGCCAGCATATAGGCAACGGCAATTCCGTCGTCTCCGCCAAGCGTCGTGTCCCTGGCATAAATCTCATCGCCGTCGATGTGAAGCTCAAGGCCGTCCTTCGTAAAATCGTGGCTGCTGCCCGGCTTCTTCTCGCAGACCATATCGCAGTGGCCCTGCAGAATCACGGTCGGAGCCAATTCACATCCCTTCGATGCCGGGCGGCGGATGACCACGTTGTTGGACGCATCCTGATACCAGGATAATTCATGGTCCCTTGCAAACTGAACCAGATAGTCGCTCACTTCTTTTGTGTTTCCGGAGCCGTGCGGAATGCGGCAGAGCTCTTCAAAATAATAAAATACCCGTTCCGGTTTTAATCCTGCTAATACGCTCATTTTTTCTTCTCCCATCTTCTTTTTTTCAAAGCTTCATCATACTCTATTTTAGAAAGCGGGAGGAGGTTCGAACGTCATGAAAAAATCACTTTTATTTCTCTCTTCCCTGCTTCTTTTTTTCTGTCTTCTTATCTTTCCCGCGCGGACTTTTTTCTATGCCTGCGAGGGTGTCAATCTCTGGTTTCATACCATTCTTCCGTCACTTCTGCCGTTTCTGATTCTGACATCTCTTCTTCTGGAAACAGGAGCCGCGCGGCGGATCTCTGCCCGTGCAGAAGTTTTTTTTCAAACGGTTTTCGGTCTTTCCCCGGCTGGGTTTTATGCACTTTTTCTCGGTCTTTTCTGCGGTTTTCCCATGGGAGCGCGCATCACTGCCCAGCTCTATGAGGCAGAAGAAATTGACCGGAACGAAGCGTGCTATCTTTTAACCTTCTGCAGCAGTCCGAGTCCTGCTTTTCTGTCTTCCTATGTTATCTTAACTGCGTTTTCCGGACAGATCCATCCCGGGTTCGTCTTCGGCGTGCTCTACGGTTCCAATTTTCTAACTGGTTTTCTGTTCCGGCTTGTTTTCCGCCGCTTCCGCCTGCACCGGCACACCGCCCATCGGACACATTCCGTGGAAAAAAAAGAGATGTCAAAACAGACTTCCAAAGGAAACCTGCTGGACACCTCTATCATGAACGGATTTGAAATCATTACACAGCTTGGCGGATACATCATCCTGTTTTCCATTCTGTCCGGACTTCTGATGGATCTGCATCCGTTTGGTTCCGCCTCGCCCCTGCTCTGCGGCGTGCTGGAAATCACGACGGGAATCGCACAGCTTGCCGCGTCCTCTCTTCCTTACGCCGGAAAAGTCTCTGCTATCCTTACCTGCGCCGCCTTCGGCGGTCTCTCTGTCGCTGCCCAGACAAACTGTATGATCCATAACAGCGGTCTGCCCCTCTGGCCTTATCTTGCCGGGAAGCTCTGCTGTGCTGCTTTCGCAGGAACGCTTGGTTTATTCCTCTTCGCTTTCCTCTTCTGATGCCGGATCATATTCCGGTACGACAACTTCTTCCTCTGGCTGCTCTTCTTCCGGAGCACCCTGCGGGGAGAGCTCACTTCTGTTCTGAACAACGGTATTGTAGCAGCTTGTCAGGGATTCTACAAAGCTGTTGTATTTCTCTCCTGCATCGTTTAATGCAGTCGTCATAATATTGCTTAAGTTGGCAAGCATATCATCGGTATATCCGATGGCACCGAGACGGATGCTGTTGGCATCGTTGGTTGCAGCATCCAGGATTTCCTGTGCCTGCTGGTTTGCATTGTTGACGGTCTCATTTGCCTGTGCGTATGCTGTCTGCATCACTTCACTCTGCTCTACCATCTCTCTTGCCTTTGCCTGTGCCTCTGCAATGATGGCATCTGCCTTGTTCTGTGCGTCTGCCAGAATCGCATCTTTGTTGCTGATGATCTTCTGGTACCGTTTGATCTCGTCCGGTGTTTTCAGACGGAGCTCACGGAGAAGCTCTTCTAATTCTTCTTTATTTACAACGATTTTGGTGGTAGACAGCGGCTGATATTTACAGCTCTCTACATACTCCTCAATTTCTTCGATGATCTGTTCAATTCTGCTGCTCATTTTAATTCTCCTTATCTTTTATCCTGCGGCATTCCTTCTGAATTTCGGGCGGCATATTTTGCGCGGATTTCTTTTTCCACAAAATCCGGAACAAATTTGTGAATGTCGCCGCCAAAAGCAGCTACTTCTTTTACTACCGTGGAGCTGAGGTACGCATACTCCAGCGAGGTAATCAGAAACGTGGTATCTACTTCCGGTTCCAGAACGCGGTTCGTCTGTGCCATCTGCAGTTCATATTCAAAGTCTGTGATCGCGCGGAGTCCGCGGACGATCGTATGCGCCTGGCATTCCTTCGCAAAATCAACAGCGAGCCCGCTGAAAGAACGGACTTCGACATTTGGAATGTCCTGGGTCGCTTTCTTTAGTATATTAACACGTTCTTCCACAGAAAACAACGGAGATTTTGAGGAATTATGTAAAACTCCCACGATTACGCAGTCAAAAAGCTTGGATGCACGCAGAATGACATCCAGATGACCATACGTTACAGGGTCAAAAGTTCCCGGGTATACGGCTGTCTTCATGATTCTTTTACTCCTTCGTGTTTGCTTTTCGGGGTAAGGAATACATGGACATTTGTCTTATAGATTTTTTTCTTCAGAATTTCGTATCCGGCATCCTCCGCCCAGTCGAAATCAGTATTCAGCGATGCTTCTACAATAATTAAGGTATCCTCACCGATAAAAGAGGCGTCGCGGAACGCATACAGCACGTCCTTTTCCAGTCCCTTATCGTATGGCGGGTCCATAAAAATGCAGTCAAAAGGCTCCTGTCCCTGAAGCGACTGCAGAGCTGCATGCGCTTCCATGGGCAGGAGCACTGCCTGCTGTTCCAGCTTCGTAAATTTTAAATTCTGCCGGATACAGTCTGCTGCAGCTTTGTTCTGCTCTACGAACCACGCGCGCTCGGCGCCGCGGCTCAACGCCTCGATTCCGATCGCCCCGCTTCCGGCGAACAGATCGAGAAAACGCGCATCCGGCAGATACGGCTGAAGCATGTTAAATAAGGTTTCTTTGATCCGGTCCGTCGTCGGCCGGGTCTGTCTGCCGGGAACCGTCTTTAATGGAAGACTCCGGCATTTTCCTGCTATTACTCTCATGTTGGTCTTATTTTCGTCCTTACTGTTTTTGTTTGATGGATCAGTCGGCTTTCAACTGCTCTCTCCAGTCCAGATCTCCTCTTGCAAGTCCCAAAATCAGAGACTCCGCGGTTCCGATATTTGTTGCAATCGGGATATTGTACTGGTCGCAGGTACGGATAATTTTGTAGACATCCGGCTCTTTCGGATTGATCATCGTCGGATTGTAAAAGAAAATTACCATATCCATATCGCCGCGTTCAATCATCTCGGTAAACTGTTTGTCTCCGCCTACGCTTCCAGGCAGAAACTTGTGTACATGAAGGTTCGTCACCTCTTCAATCCGCCGTCCGGTGGTTCCGGTGGCGTACACCTCATGTTTCATGAGGATTCCCTTGTATGCAATACAGAAATCCTCGATCAGACTCTTCTTGCTGTTGTGTGCTATGATTCCAATATTCATTACTGCAAACCGCCCCTTCTCCTGTTTTTACTACCATGTACAGCAATTATAACAAATTTATTTTCAATACGCAATTCTTTTTGTGAATTTTTTACACAGTTTTTATATTTTTTTCTGCCGTTCCATTTTTCCTTCTTCTTTTACTTTCTCCGCTTTTCCGGAAAAAATACAGAATCTGGAAGTTTATTTTTGTTTTCTTTCCACATACTATGACCGTAGCAGAACAGATGAAAAACACATCCGGATCTGCTTCACAGCAGCTTTTAACAAGCACAAAGATAAAGGAGGGAATGAACATGGCGAATCGTTCATCGAATACCGCAGCAGTACCAGAAGCAAAAGGCGCTCTGGACAAATTCAAATTTGAGGTGGCAAGCGAACTCGGCGTGCCGCTCAGTGATGGCTACAACGGTAACCTGACTTCCAAACAGAATGGTTCTGTCGGAGGTTATATGGTCAAAAAGATGATTGAGCAGCAGGAACGCCAGATGTCCGGCGGTTCTTCTGGCCAGTACTAATCATCCCGGTATAACATCCTGATGCCGGAACAGGCATCAAAAAGCGTGAGCTCTTTTCTTTTCGGAAAAGCTCACGCTTTTTTCTTGCTCCTGCAGAGCTGGTACATAATACTTACAGATCAATGCTTCCGGTTACATCATCATTGATTACGTAGTAAGCAGTAAATTCCTCCGGTTTTACATAAACCTTCAGGCTCTTTAATTCTTCTGCTTTCTTGCCATATCCTTCGATCCAGATCTGCTGGATTCTCTCGTACAGATCTTTCTCCTTGATTTCTCTTCCGCCGAACTGCAGAATCATCTCCTGCTCCGCTTCTTTCTTTGCTGCTTTTGCAGGTGATTTTTTCTCTGCCGGCTTTTTCGCTGCTGCTGGTTTTTTCGGTGCAGCCGCTTTCTTTGTCGTTGTTTTCTTTGCTGTTGTGCGGGTTGTTTTTGCAGCTTTTGCTGCCGGTTTTTCTTCTGCTTTTGCAGGTGCTTCCTCTGCTGCTGCAGTTTCCTTTACAACTTCTTTTGCAACTTCTTTTACAGCTTCTTTCTCTGCTGCGGTTGTTTTTTCTGCTGCTTTGGTCTCTACTTTTACTGTCTCGTTCTCTGCTGTCTTAGCCTGGGCAGCTGGTTTTTTCTTTACCATATCTGTTTCCTCCCATTTGGACCGGCCCGGTATATTTTGGAAGAGCCGTCCTGCGAACTATCATTCAGGCGAACGCTTGACACTCACGGTCCGCACATTTTTTGATTCCTTGTTTATGATACATGAATTTTTTTGGCATTTCAAGTAATATCTGATTTCGCACGAATTTTCCACGAAATTGTACAGTCATTTTCCATACTATCCAATCAGGCTGTTACTTTTATCCGATTTTGCATTTTAAAGCCGGATTTTTTTGTAATTTTTCACAATCCAATGTCGTGGTTTTCCAGATCAAGATACGATTTCATTACCTTTTTCAGCAGTTCATGCTCCGGTTTTTCAAAATAAGGATCGTCGGCAAGCAGTTCTGAAGCCGCCTCACTCGCTTTCTGCAGGATATCGGCATCCCGGAAAATATCTGCCATCTGGAATTCCATATCCCCGCTCTGGCGCGTTCCCAGCAGATCGCCGCTGCCGCGCAGTTTCAAATCTTCCGAAGCAATATAAAACCCGTCGTTCGAATGGTTCAGGATTTCCAGACGTTTGGCGGTCTCCTGATCTTTGTTTCCGCGGATGAAAATACAGTAGGACTGATGCTCTCCTCTTCCGACACGTCCGCGGAGCTGATGGAGCTGTGCAAGGCCGAACCGTTCGGCATTTTCCACCATCATCACCGTCGCATTCGGCACGTTGACACCGACCTCCACGACTGTCGTCGAGACGAGTACCTGGATTTCTCCGCTGGCGAACCGCTCCATGATCTCGTTTTTCTGCGCCGCCTTCATCTGTCCGTGCAGCATCTCTACTGTGATGCCCGGCAGCTCTTTTTTCAGGAGCTGTGTATAGTCGGTGACGTTTTCCGCTTCCAGACCCTCGCTCTCCTCCACCATCGGGCAGATCACATACGCCTGACGGCCCAGTTCGACCTGACGCGTGATAAAGCGGTAAGCTTTTGGACGGTAAGACGTATCCACCACACAGTTTTTGATCGGCAGACGCTTCGCCGGAAGTTCATCAATCACAGAAATCGAAAGATCTCCGTACAGAATGATAGCCAGGGTTCTTGGAATCGGCGTTGCACTCATAACGAGAACATTCGGCGGTTCCCCTTTTTCAGCAAGTGCCGTTCTCTGCCGGACACCGAAGCGGTGCTGTTCGTCTGTGATGACAAGCGCCAGATTTTTGTACTGTACCTTTTCCTGAATCAGTGCATGTGTGCCGATCACCATTTTGCAGCTTCCGTCTTCCAGACTGGCATAGATTTCCCGGCGTTCTTTTGCTTTCGTGGATCCAGTCAGAAGGCGGGGATTGTATTCCGTCAGATTGTTTTCTTTCAACAGAGTGCAGAGCGATTCATAATGCTGCCGCGCCAGAACCTCCGTCGGAACCATCAGCGCCGATTGGTAGCCGTTCTCAGCTGTCATAATCATTGCAAGGAATGCCAGAATCGTCTTTCCGCTTCCGACATCTCCCTGTACCAGCCGCGCCATGCGGGTATGGCCTTTTAAGTCCCGCTCCAGTTCGCCCCACACGCGCATCTGTGCATTCGTGAGACGGTACGGCATATTTTCGATGACTTCCTCTGTCTTCCAGACGGCGCGGATCGGGAACACATTGGTAATTCCCTCCGTCTGCTCTTTTAACTGCCGCAGGGACAGGATGAAGAGAAAAAACTCTTCGAACACAATTCTGCGCCGCGCCGTTGCCAGATGCTCCTGGTCTTTTGGAAAATGAACCTCATGGAGGGCATAATTGATTTCACAGAGTTCATACCGGGCACGGATTTTCTCCGGCAGATAGTCCTGCGCAGGTGCGCATCGTTCCAGCACCTGTGCGACGGCCTTGCTCACCATCTTGTTCGTGAGACCGGCTGTCAGCCCATAAACCGGCTGAAGACTTGCCAGAAGCTCATGGTATGCGGCAGGAGTGAAGATTTCCGGCTGCTCCATCACGAGACGGCCTGATTTTTCCTGTATCTTTCCGCGGAAGATAAAAACACTGCCTTTCTTCAGCGTGCTCCGCAGAAACGGCATATTAAACCAGGTAAGCTGCAGCCGCACCGGCTCCTCGTAGAGTTCCAGGACAACGACGCTCTTTCTCTGGTTTCCTTTTACCGACGGACTGTGGACAATTCTTCCGTATACCGCATTCTTTTCCTCTTGTCTGCATTCGCGAAGGGGAACCGGCTCTGCATAGCAGTCATAATCTCTTGGATAATAATGCAGAAGCTGCTGCAAATTGTAGATTCCTACTTTTGCAAACAGCTTCTCCGTTTTTTCACCGATCCCCTTCAGTGTTGTCAGGGGTTCCGTATTCATATTTTTCTTTCCTTACTCTTATTCAACCGAAACGACACAGTAGTAAATCGGCTGTCCGCCATAGTTTACTTCCACATCGCAGTCCGGATATGCCTGCTCGATTTTTTCGCCAAGGCTTTCGGCATCTTCCTCACTCATATCTTCACCGTAGTAGATGCTGATCAGCTCGCTGTCCTCATCGACCATGGCGCGGATGGTTTCTTCTGCAACGGTAAGAATATCCTGTCCGACAGCGAGAAGTCCGTGATCGCCAAGTCCCATGATGTCGCCCTGATGGATCTCTTTCTCATCGATGTGGGTATCACGTACCGCGTACGTTACCTGACCGGTTTTCACCATCTGGATGCCCTCTGTCATGGCCTCCTCGTTCTCTTCTGCAGATTTCTCCGGCACATAGCTGATCATGGCTGTGATGCCCTGCGGAACGGTTTTGGTCGGAACAACGATGATATTTTTGTCCTCAGTCATGGCTTTTGCCTGATTTGCTGCGAGGATGATATTTTTGTTGTTCGGCAGAATAAAGATATTCTTTGCATTGACCTTCTCAATTGCAGTCAGCATATCCTCGGTGCTCGGGTTCATGGTCTGACCGCCCTCGATCAGGTAATCAACACCGAGTCCCTGGAAGATCTCTTTGATTCCCTCTCCGATGGACACGGCAATGAATCCGTTCTCCTTCGGCGGCTGTTTTGCTGCTTCTTTTCTCTTCTTATCTTCCTCTGCCTGCTGTGCTGCGATCTTTTCTGCGTTCTTGATCAGGCGCTCCTGATGCTCCTCACGCATGTTGTCGATCTTCATTCTGGTCAGCTGTCCGTACGTCAGCGCCTTGGAAATTGCTTTTCCAGGATCGTTGGTATGTACGTGTACCTTAACCAGCTCATCGTCTGCAACGAGAACGATCGAATCTCCGATTCCATTCAGGAAATCTTTGAATGCATAAACCGCTTCATCCGGAAGCGGGTTTTCCAGCATAATGATAAACTCGGTGCAGTAGCCGAATTTGATTTCTTTTTCTGTCTCTTTGGACGGTCTGACAAATTCTGTCTTTGCTTCCGGCATCTCGAAATTCAGATCAATCTCTTTCCCGAGGAACGCGTCATATGCGCCCTGCAGTACGGTTAAGAGACCCTGTCCGCCGGAATCCACAACGCCTGCCTCTTTTAATACCGGCAGCATCTCTGGTGTCTGGGAGAGCACGTACTCTGCATGCGCGAGAACGTCCTCGATGAATGCGTTCAGATCTTCGCTTTCCGGTGCAAGCTCTGCTGCTTTCTCTGCTGCTCCCTTTGCCACGGTCAGGATGGTACCTTCTTTTGGCTTCATAACGGCTTTGTATGCAGTCTCGACTGCTTTTTCCATTGCCTCTGCAAGAATCTCTGCATTCAGCTCTTGATAGTCGCGGATCTTCTTGGTAAAGCCACGAAGGAGCTGGGAAAGAATAACGCCAGAGTTACCTCTGGCACCGCGCAGAGAACCGGAAGAGATTGCCTTGGAAAGGTTGTACATGTTCACTTCTGTGAGCGAGTTTACTTCCTTGACTGCGGACATGATCGTCAGCGTCATGTTGGTACCTGTGTCGCCGTCCGGTACCGGGAACACGTTCAGCTCATTGATCCACTCTTTCTTTACTTCCAGATTTTTTGCACCAGCCAGAAACATTTTTGCCAGTAAGCCGGCATCAATTGTATTTGTAGCCACTTTCTTCATTTCCTCCTATTACCATCAGTCGATGACGCGAACGCCTTCAACCAGGATGTTGATTTTTTCAATTTCCATTCCGGTGAACTCTTCCACCTTGTATTTCACATTATTGATCAGGTTATCTGTTACGGCAGAAATACTGACTCCGTAAGAAACAATCACGTGGAAATCCAGGGAAATTTTATTTTCCGAAATCGATACATTGATTCCGTGTGTCAGACTCTCTTTTTTCAGAAGTTTGACCAGTCCATCTTTCATGTTTACCGCTGCCATTCCGACAATGCCGAAGCACTCCACAGCAACGCTGCCCGCATACAGGGCGATTACATCCGGATTGATTACGATTTCTCCCAAGCCTGTATTCATACGACCTTTCATGCCTTGTATCCTCCAATTCCATCATACTATTCAAAACACATGGAGACAGGAATAACTGACTCCACTCTACGATACATTATAACCGCTTTTCCGCAAAAAAGAAAGTTTAAAATGAAAAACCTTCAAAATTCATATAATTTTTTCATTTTTTACTTGCAAAACCGGTATAGATCTGTTAGAATGACTTATGTTGTGAGTCTAAAATGCGTTTTGACTCAAGTACGTATGTCAAGGAGGTGCAATCATGGCAAAGTGTGCAATTTGTGAGAAGGGTGCTCATTTCGGAAACAACGTAAGTCATTCACATAGAAGAAGCAATAAAATGTGGAAATCTAACGTAAAATCTGTCAAAGTTAAAGTTGACGGTGTACCGCAGAAAATGTACGTATGTACTTCCTGCTTAAGATCCGGAAAAGTAGAGCGTGCATAAGTTGAATGGTTAAAAGGCCTTTCCAGTCCGGGAAGGCTTTTTTGCTGTTCAAAAATAGAATTAAGATTTTAAAAAAAGTTCTGGTAAGAGCAAACAGGACATAAGTTTTCGCTTATGCCCTGTTGTGCTCTATTTTTTATATTTTAAAAGGGAGAAAAAAATAGCGTGGTCTCTTAAGCTGAACCTGCCAACGATCCATATGCTTAGCAAAAGAAAAAGAGCATCCTACCGAAACTTTCGTTCTGGTAAGACGCCCTCGTCTTGATCTATGATATTAGTATAGTTGGCTGATTCATTTAAGATGGACTTATTATAGCGCAGCTTTCTTCATTTTGCAAGTATTTCTCTGTACAAATCAGCCAGTTCATTTCCGATCTTTTTGTGCATCTTTCACTATTCCCCTGTATTGCAGAACAGATGATATCCCACGCACAGCAGCAGAGCGGCCGCAAGAACCGTAAGAAATGAGCTGCGGATCATCAGGCTGATGAGAAGCCCGACCCCCATCCAAAACAGCAGAAAACCTAAAATTCTGCACAAACGAGCTTACTCCTTATCCGCCTCTTGGTTTATTATATGCTCTACTTTCTCTGCGGTATACCCGTCCTCTTCCTTTTTGCCGGTAAAGCGGCTGATCAGATCCGGAGCCATGTCAATGATTTTGGTGACAGCATCCTGGTTTTTGATGTTGACCAGACGCGTTCCGTTTTTGCTGATGACAAGAACGGCGCTCGGAGAAATTTTTCCGCCCATACCGCCTCCTGCATTGTTCTTTGCATTTTCTGCGAATGCACCCGCTCCCACGCCGAAGGAAACGTCTACCAGCGGCAGAAGAATCGTATCATCAATGTGGATCGCCTCACCTACGACCGTCTTTGTTGTGATAAAGCTGTCCATTCCACGGAACAGTGCTTCTACGGTATTCTGAAATGTGTTGTCCTTTTCTGCCATCTTTTAGGCCTCCTTGTGTTTGAAATGTCGTATGGTTTTCCGAAGATTCTGATCCCGGAATAATCGAAGTGCAATGCCGGCTGCTGTCACAGCCTGAAAACTTCCTTTCATCCGGACATCGCCCTGGAGAATTTCCTGTTCGAAATCCGGCTGGATGGAAAGGTCTTTCGGCAGTTTTCCATAAATCATACCCAGAATGCCGAGTGTCTCTCCGGTCAGTGCCGGATCGTCAAATCCGAACCGGACTGTGCCGGTTACTTTTTTCGGTGCTGCTTTCTTCAGGAAATAAAGCACTTCTTTCTTTGCATGGAGCAGCGCCTCACGGAACATCTTCGAACGGAAGAATTTTTTCACACTCTCCCACTTTCTTTTTAACCGTCTGCCTGCCTGGATTTTCTGCTCCAGTTTTTCAAGCAGACGGAACGGAAGTTCCAACAGCCGGAAAGCTGTCTGCAGCAGACGGCTGGCAAGATTCAGCAGTTTTTCCGGAAGATATTCGATCCTTCCGAAAAACCGTTCCAGAATGCTTTTTTTCGGCGCATCCGGTTCCTGCTCTTGCTCTGGCTGCTCCTTCTGTGCTGTCACCTTCTGCTGTTTTTCTGTCTGGTCCGGTTCTTTCTGCTCTGCTGTTTTTTCTGCTTCCGGCGCATTTTCTGTCTCATTTTCCTCCGTCCGGGGCACGGACGCTTCTCCCCGGCGGATCTTTTTCAGCCGCCGTTTCCATGTTTCCAGTGATGCCCCGAAAAGCAGAATCTGCGCCTCCGGCTTCTGTTCCTCATACGAGGCCGTCAGCGCGACAGCTCCGAAAAGCCACGATACTCTTCCGCTCGCTTTTACGCAGGCAAATCCCTCTTCTTCTTTCAGAACCTGCGCCCGGTAGCAAAAAGGAAGAAACAGGACGGTGCAGACGATAAGAAGCACGAGAAACAGTAAAACAAGGAGTAAAATCCCCAGTGCCTTCAAAATCATGAATAGTATATGTATCATTCACATCCCTCAATCCGGTTCAGCAGCCATTCCCGGATTTTTACTTCTCCGGTTTCCCGATAAGTTTCCAATGCGATCGCCTCCACAAGCTCAAAAGCTTCCTCGCGCGACACGGCAAGTCCGACAATCATCGGACAGTTTCTCCGCACGGCCGGCTGCAAAAGCAGATCCGCCGGAATTACATCCAGATTGTTCTGCTGATTGGAAGGCAGTGTGAGGAGCCAGACTCCCGGAACTGCTTTTTTGTTCTCAATCCGGCGCATCCATTTTTTCTGTTTCTTTTTTGCAGTATCCCCGACGTACAGATTTTTATACCAGTTTACCATATTTTCCCTGAGCCTGTGGCTGAACCTTCCATAAATTTGCTCTCTTCAGTTCCAGATACTCCTGATAGGCCTTTTCCAGAATCTGCCGTTCATTGGAAAACTTCAGCAGATGATATGCTTCGTGATACTTGTAATAGCCCGAATCCACAAAGTATTCTTCTCTCTGTGGACGGCTGTAGTAGCCGGATGAGACCATCAGATACCAGTGCACCTCTTTTTCCACGGTGTCCTCCGGAATGCTGAAGCTGTACTGGCTTTTTCCCACGTACTTGATGATGGTGCCGTGTACGCCGGACTCCTCATATACCTCGCGGACAGCAGTCTGTTCATGGGTTTCTCCCGGCTCAACGGTTCCTTTCGGCAGAACCCAGCCTTCATATTTGTTGCGGTAGCTTTTGTAAAGCGTCAATATTTTTCCACGGTAGATTACGATACCTCCGCAGCTTACTGCTTCGATCATACGTTTTAAGCTCCTTCTGGCTTTTTCCATTCCCTGACAGCTCTTTTCTTCCCGCTTGCCGCCAGATCTTCTGTTAAAAAGTATACCTCTTTTCCCGCCCCCGCGCAACCTTAAAACCGCATCCTTTTTCTAACATTTTTCTAAAAATTCAGAAAACGCGCCCGAACCCATCCTTTCCGGTTCGAACGCGTTTTTTTCATCGTTTACTGCTGTGCATAATATGCTTCAATTACCTGTCTTGCAATCGGTACAGCGACTTCACTCGAATATCCGCCGTTTTCTGCCACAACAGCAATGACAATATCAGGATCATCCGCATTGGAGAATCCGACAAACCAGGAATGCGGTGTCTCTCCGTCGCTTCCGTGTTCTGCGGTTCCTGTTTTACCGGCGATATTGTACGGCAGATCCGAAAGTGAAACTGCAGTTCCGCTCTGGACAACGCCTTTCATCAGCTCTGTCAGCGTATTGGCTTCGCTCTCGGACATTACCGTGCCAAGAGACTCTTTGTAAAAGGTTTTGACTGCCTGTCCGTCCGCAGACACAATGTTGTCCACATAACGCGGTTTGATCATTTCTCCGTCATTTGCAACCGCGGAGGCGATCAGTGCCATCTCCATCGGTGTTACCAGCGTATCACCCTGGCCAATGGAGGTCTGCATCACAAGAGCATCCGCCGTTGTCGAATCAAGGTCGAAAGAACTTTTGCTGGTCGGAAGCTCCAGATCCAGACGGCTGTTCAGATACAGGGAATCCGCCAGCGAGCGGAAGGCATCTTTATCCAGCCCAAGGCCAATCTGTGCAAAGGCAGAGTTGCACGAATGTGCAAACGCACCTGCAAAATCTTCCGGTCCATGCACTTCACCGCCGGAGCAGTGAATCGTATAGTTTCCTGCTGTCAGCTCACCGTCACAGTCGAACGAAAAACCGTCCAGTGTGCCGTTCTGACGGAGATACGCAAGCGAAGTAACAATCTTGAACGTAGATCCCGGCGGATATCTTCCCTGCAGACCGCGGTTCAGAAACACGCCGCTCTCATCGTCTGCGTTCAGTGCCTCCCAGTCCTCATCAATCGTATTAGGATTAAAAACCGGATTGCTCACATTGGCAAGTACACGGCCCGTTTTTGCCTCCAGCACGACAACTGCACCGCGGTATCCGTCCAGTGCATCGGCCGCGGCCTGCTGGAGTGTTGTATTCAGCGTTGTATAGAGACTGTCTCCCGGGTTCTTCGCATCGCTGAATTCATTCTTTACCTGCTTTAACTTACTTGTATGGGACTCCATCAGCATATAGTTGTAGGAAGATTCGAGGCCGCTGTTTCCTTTTCCCGTGTAGCCAACCACCTGCGCAAACAGGCTGCCGAACGGATACGTTCTTACCTCATCCCCGTTTTCATCTGTCGTCGTCTTTGCCAGTTCCTGGCCGTCCGCAGAATAGATTGTTCCGCGGATCACGCGCTCTGCATAGTTATTCTGTCTCGTATTGTAAGAACTATTCAGAAATTCTTCTTTCCGCACGACATTAAAGTAAACGAGATACGCGATCAGCCCAAGAAACATGGCCACGAACAGGAACGAAACGATCAGATACGGCCCTGCGCCGTTGTTTGCCGCCTTACCAGTGGAGGCTGTTCTCGGTCTGCTCTTCGATCCGCCGTTCGAATTCATCCGGCTGCTCGCGGTACTTCTGGCGGGTTCCCTGTCCGTCGTTCCGGCTGCCGCTCTTCTTTCGTCTTTCGGTCTCTTCGTCCGGGCGTCGTTTTTTCTTGGCGCCTGGGTCGTTTTTCTGCTGGTTTCGTTTCTTCTTGTTTTGTCTTTTCTCAAGCTCCTCACCTTCGTCTTCCCTTAAGATGTACAATCCCTGAATGATCGACAGCATCAGCACCGTGGAGAACATAGAGCTTCCTCCATAGCTGACCAGCGGCAGCGTGATACCTGTCATAGGAATAAATTTAATGGTTCCTCCGATGGTGAGGAACACCTGTGTCGCATATTCCGTTCCAAGACCCATGGCAATCAGTTTGTAGAACCGTTTGCTCATCTTCATGGAAATATTGATAATCAGAAGGAATGTGGACATGCACAGCAGAATCAGGCAGATTCCGAAGATAATGCCCATCTCCTCACAGATCGCACAGAAAATAAAGTCTTTCGTTGCAACCGGGATAATGTCAGGCCGTCCCTCGAAAAGGCCGGTTCCGAACCATCCGCCGGAGCACATGCCGAAGAGTCCCTGTGCTAACTGGCTGCTGATATCCCAGTTTCCGATCGGATCCTGCCAGAGTGCCACACGGTTCCGTACATGGGAAAACAGGAAATACGCCACAACGCAGGCGGCACTCATTCCCGCAAGTCCCAAAAGCGGATATCTGGCTTTTCTCGTTGCCACATAGATTACAACCACGTACGCCATAAAGAAGACGAACGCAGTTCCAAGGTCGGTGGATGCAACAAGGATCAGCACATGAACTGCCGCAACGACCGTTGCTTTCACAACGTTTCCAAAGGAATTATCCTCGCGCAGCATGCCTGCCATAAAGAACACGAGTGTGATCTTGGCAATCTCGGAGAGCTGGAACGTAATGCCGTGGATTTCGATCGACAGCTTCGCACCGCCGGAAGTAAAGCCAAGCACCATAACGACGGAAAGCATGGCAATTCCGAGCACAGCGTAAATCCAGGTCAGATTTTTCAGAAACTTGCCCTTTCGGACAATGACCGGAATGATGAAGCAGAGCAGTGTGGATGCCGCCAGAATTTTGTACTGGGACATCGCCTTTGACACGCTCAGTCTCGTCAGAATAATCATGCTGATCGAGAGCAGCATACACATGTTGTTTACCAGGATCATCGATGCCTTCCGGTAAATCAGGCGGTACAGGATCTGTACGCCCAGGATATACGCCATCGTGAGCAGAAACATCTGAATCGTTGATACTTCGCCTTCCTGCAGGAACATCACGAAGAAACAGATGAAATTCATCAGAATGATCATGATGATCTGCCGCATCAGAATGTAATGGCGCTCATCCTCATCCCGCTCTTTGAGTGCAGCAAACGACTGCACGGTAAAACAGATCATGAGGAAGGTAATCACATATTTTGATAACTGAACAATGGTATTTTCCATAAATTCCCCTTATTTTTTCTCACCGTTTACTCTACTTTCCGGCGGAAATGGCCTTTGGTATATTCCTGTTCGGCCGGAACTGCGATTCCTTTACAGTACGTTCCAGCAAACGCAGCGGCGATTTCTTTTGTCTCCTCCAGTGTCTCGATGGTAAAATTCAGCCGCACCGCAGCCGGATGCATGGACCGGATCTCATCGGCTTCTTTTACCAGGCCGAGCGGAAGGCTGTTGTAGATCACACTGTAGCACGAGGTGCAGTAACTCTTCACCGGGAAGTATTTTCCCATCCGGTCTTTTAAGCGTACCAGAGAATAACTGTGATTGCAGCCGTTCAGGTTCTTCTGGACACACTGGGCGGAAACCATCATCGGAAGGTAGCCGTAGACCACCATTTCGCTGTTCGTATTGTCACGTTTTCCGATTTCCCGCTCGTTCAGCTCATACGGAACGGTATCACGCTGCACGCCCTGCTCCTGCCAGAATGCCTGCGCACGGCTGTTGTACGTGTAAACGCTGTAATCGAGCCGGATATCCTTTTCCATTCCCATCTCTTTCAAAAATGAAAAGCTTTCGAGATTGCGGATCAGGAAACCGCCAAGACCGATCTCCTTCAGACAGCGGAACGTGTCGCGGTATTCCTTCAGATCGCCTTCACGCACAACGTGCGGCAGCATCAGATAAACCTGTTTTCCCAGTTCTTTCGCCTGCAGGATTCCTTTTTCCGCCTGTTCTTCGAAGATTTCCCGTTTGAAGCATCCCATGCCGGCGTAGATCGTCGTGATCTCCGGAATCTCGAGCAGCGCATTCCACTGGGCTCTCGTCTCGGCAGATGCGGTCAGCTCCATTTTCTTTTCTGCCCTGTTCTCCTGGTCCGGTTTTCCAGATGCTTTTGCTTCCTGTTCCGGCTTTTCCGCTGCTTTTCTGCGGTATGGCTCTGTCATCTCTTTCACCAGCTGGTCCGAAACGCCTCTCCGCAGCTCGTTTAACGTCTGCATCGGCACGAAACAGTTGTCATCCATACAGACATCGAGTTCTTTGAAATAGAATGGTGTCTCGCCTGTCTTTTCCAGCTGTGTTTTTACGCGTTCCTCTGTCAGCGGCTGCTTCTTTGCCGGTTCTACCATGCCCGCCTCTGCTGTTACGCTGTATTTTCCGCTTTCTGCACTTAAGAACGCCGGCTGGCCCGGATACAGGGTCAGAAAGCCGGAAATCGGCTCTTTTGCCTCAGTCTCGATATAATCTCTCTGGATCTCATAAAAGAGCTGCTCATTTCTGCGCTGTTTCTTTTTATTTTCCTGCTCTTTTTCGTTCTTCAGCGCCATCATATCGCGTCCGTTTCTTACGGTATAATAGCTTTTGTTGAAACCGTCACGGTTATACAGCTCATACAGCTTTTTCATGTCCTCCGGCAGAACGTGGAAACGGGACGGCTTTTTTTCGTACAGATCGAGGTATTTGCGGTAAATGCTGACAACGCCCGCTGTATACTCCGGCTTTTTCATTCTGCCTTCGATTTTGAGGGACATAATCCCGGATTTTACAATCTCCGGCAGCAGTTCTACCGTACACATATCCTTCGGGCTTAACGGATAGCGGTCGCCCGGCTCCCCCATGCGGTGGTTGTCTTTATCGTACGCTTCGTACGGCAGACGGCACGGCTGCGCGCATCTTCCGCGGTTTCCGCTTCTCCCGCCGATCAGGCTGGAAAAAAGGCACTGTCCCGAATAGCAGTAGCAGAGCGCCCCGTGGACGAAGCATTCAATTTCAAGGTTGGTCGTCCGGTGGATTTTCTGGATCTCCGCAAACGAAAGCTCACGGGCTGGTACCACACGCGTCGCGCCAAGGCTTTCCAGGAAACGCGCTCCCGCAGATCCTGTCACTGTCATCTGTGTGCTCGCATGAATGTCGAGATCCGGGAACCAGGAGCGGACCGCCTTTAAAACGCCCATATCCTGGACAATCACGGCATCCAGTCCCTGCTCATAGTACGGACGCAGATACGGATACAGTTTCTCTTCCAGTTCCTCCTCTTTTAAGAGGGTGTTGACCGTCAGATACAGTTTCCGGTTCCGCAGATGGACGTAATCGATGGCTGAGAGAATCTCCTGCTCATCCAGATTTTTTGCATACGCTCTTGCGCCGAATGCGGCTCCGCCGAGATAGACGGCATCCGCACCGGCGGAAACCGCCGCTTTTAACGCTTCCATCGAACCGGCTGGTGCTAATAATTCTGTCTTCATCTTTATCTCCTAAAAACGGGCGATTACCTGTTCCGCAATCCCCCGTTTTTCCTTCTTTTACGCTTTTAATAAATCTTCCAGATCCTTATTTGCCTTATCAAGCTGCCGCTGCAGTTCTTCCATCTCGCCGCGCACATGTTCCAGCTCGATTCGTTTCTCTTCCAGCTCTTTTTTCAGATCGCCGGCCTGGATTTCCGCTGCGATCAGATCGTGCTTCATATCGTAGGTTTCCCGGTCTTTGGCTTCCATATCCTCTTCGAGGGTATCTACCTGGCTTTTTGCTTTGAAATAGTCGTCTGCAATGTTCAGTGCAAGCAGTGTGTGCTTCGTATCCACCGACAGGCGGTTGTATCCGGCTGACTGGGAAAGTTCGCTGATCTTCTGATTCAGATAAGCAGCTACTTTCTGCAGATATTCCGGGCTCTCATAGCCTCCCAGTGTGATAATTTTTCCATCTATTAAAACCTGTGTTGTATTTTTTACAGCCATTCTTTTGCTTTTCCTCCACTGAATTTAACCGGACCAAACTTCCGGCTAATATAACCTATCATATACCGAAAATGGAAGAAAAACAACCTTTTTCTGCAAAAAGCGACAGAAAATGAAAGATTCAGGGCTTTTACTCTTCGATCTTACGCGGTGCCTCCAGCCCCAGGTGGTGCCAGGCAAATTCCGTTGCCACTCTTCCGCGCGGAGTGCGGTTGATAAATCCGGATTTGATCAGGAACGGCTCGTAGACATCTTCGATGGTGCCGGCATCTTCTCCAATCGATGCTGCCAGGGTATCGAGTCCCACCGGACCGCCCTGGAACTTTTCCATAATGGTGGTAAGAAGCAGCCGGTCAGTCTGATCCAGTCCGTAACGGTCTACTTCCAGCAGATCGAGAGCAAATGATGCGACCTCTTTTGTGATTCTTCCATCGTATTTCACCTGGGCAAAGTCGCGGACACGCTTTAAAATCCGGTTTGCCAGACGCGGTGTTCCCCTGGAACGGCGCGCCATCTCAAGCGCTCCCTGCGGGTCCACCTCCACATTCAGTACTTTTGAGGAGTGCAGGATAATGTTGGCCAATTCTTCCTCCGTGTAAAATTCCAGATGGTGGATGACACCGAACCGGTCGCGGAGCGGGGCAGTCAAAAGACCTGCACGCGTTGTTGCGCCGACCAGCGTAAACTTCGGCAGATCCAGGCGGATCGAGCGCGCCGAAGAGCCTTTTCCGATCATGATATCAATCGCAAAATCCTCCATCGCTGGGTAAAGAACCTCCTCGACCTGGCGGTTCAGGCGGTGGATCTCATCAACAAACAGGACGTCGCCCTCCTGCAGATTGTTGAGGATCGCTGCCATCTCACCCGGTTTTTCGATCGCCGGGCCGCTCGTTACCTTCATATGGGTTCCCATCTCATTTGCAATGATGCCCGCCAGCGTTGTTTTTCCAAGTCCCGGAGGGCCGTAAAACAGCACATGATCGAGAACATCACTTCGCTGTTTTGCTGCTTCAATATATACTTTCAGGTTCTTTTTCGTCTTTTCCTGTCCGATGTAGTCGTCCAGGTGCTGGGGACGGAGCGAACCTTCGATTTTCACGTCCTCCTCGAGAACGTCAGTTGTGATAATTCTTCTTTCCATCGTTATAAGGTTTCCTTCTTCCACAATTTAGGACCATCTGCTAAAACATATGCTTCAATGCCGCTTTCAGCACAGCCTCGCTGTCCATGCCTTCGGTGATTTCGACTTTCTTTACTGCCTGCAGTGCTTCCGTTCCGGAGTAGCCAAGCGCAGTCAGCGCCTGTACCGCATCCTGGAAGGCATCCGGTTCGCCTGTCTGCCGTACCGCCGCAGCCGCCTGATTTCCTGCCAGCTTCTGCTCGAACGCTTCCTGCAGGTCGAATTTGTCTTTTAATTCCAGAATCAGCTTCTGCGCGGTCTTCTTTCCGATGCCCGGTGTTTTGGCAATCGCCTGGACATCTTCCGAGAGGACGGCAAAGCGCAGATTGTCTGCAGTAAGCGTGGACAGCACCGCAAGCGCCGCTTTTGGTCCGATGCCGCTTACGCCGATCAGCATACGGTATATTTCAAGATCTTCACGGGACAGAAAGCCGAATAGGGAAATTCCGTCTTCCCGCACACTCATATGGGTATATATCTTTAACTCTTCTCCCTCCCGGATGCCTGCGTCGAACATACTCGCTGGAATATTCAGCTCATAGCCGATTCCATGGCTTTCGAGAATCATTTTTCCTTCCGAAAGAGAATCTACAGTTCCTTTGATAAATGCAATCATGTTTTTCCTCCAAAGCGCCGTTTTCTTTTTTCGAAAGCGAACGCACATTCTATTATAGCAGAACTTTTCTCATCACGCAACGATTAGTCGCTGTCTTTCTTGCATGTCAGATTTTTTCGTCTTATAATATCTTTAGATTCAAAAAAGTTTTTCAAAGGAGACAAAAAACCTTATGCAGATCATAGATTCTACCCCCGCTGCTCTCTCTGCCAATCTTCAGATGTATCTGAGAAACGGCGATGTCTTTTTCGATATTGAGACGACCGGCCTTTCCTGGCGTACCTCGCATCTCTATCTGATTGGTGCGCTGTTCTTTGACCCGGCCGCGGATGCTTTCACACTGCGCCAGTGGTTTCTTGATCGACCGACCGAAGAAAAAGAGATGCTTGTCTCTTTTTTCACGTTTCTTTCCGACGTGAAGCAGCTGGTGCATTTTAATGGAACGACATTTGATCTTCCTTACCTCACACACAAAGCACTGTTTTATCAGATGGAAGATCCGCTTTCGTCAATCGCATCCCTGGATCTTTATCAGGCACTCCGCCCGTTTCAGTCAATCCTGGGACTTTCTTCAATGAAACAGAAAAATGTGGAACAGTATCTCTCATTCCCACGGAAGGATCAACTTAACGGAAAACAGTTGATTTCTGTTTACCACGACTATCTTCAGACACTGGATAAAAAGAAACTGGAACTGCTTTTCCTTCACAATTATGAGGATGTCCTCGGCATGGGTTCTGTTCTGGAACTGCTCTCGCTTCCTGCCCTGTTTCACGGCGATTTTTCTGTCCAGTCGTGTCGTTTTACCGGACAGACACTGGAAGTTTCACTGCAGCCCGAGCGGGAAGTTCCGGTTTTCCTCTCCCGTGTCTGCGCGGATGGTTCTCTTACAGCCTTTGGTTCACGGGTTTCTCTCTCCCTGCAGACGCATACGGCGGAGCTGAAATATTTCTTCCCGGACTATAAGAATTACTATTATCTTCCGCTGGAGGATCAGGCTGTTCACAAGAGCGTTGGCGCGTTTGTCGATCCGGAACACCGTCAGAAAGCAAAGGCTGCCAACTGCTATCAGCGGCGGACCGGTACATTTCTTCCGCAGCAGAAAGAGTTTTTCACCCCGGCCTTCCGCGAGGATTTCAAAAGCCGCCCTTACTATTTTGAGTGGTCCGATGCCTTTCTTTCGCAGGAAAATCTCCTGAAAGAGTATCTCTGTTCCGAGCTTCAGCTCTTTTTCAAATACGATAGCAAAACCAGAAAATAAAACAGCCGTACACGTTTTTGCATGCACGGCCGTTTTTCCGGGACTGTCCTTTCCAAGCAGTCCTTTATTTTTTCTCTTCTTTCTCTTCTACCTTTTTTTCTTCCTTTTTCAGAGAAGCATGATGCGTTCCCTGCAGATGCGGATAGGCGCGCAGATAACGTTTCGTTGTCAGGCGCATCAGCCAGTTGGTCGGAAGCTGCGGTTTTGTCATCTGGTCAAAGCGCTCCAGCAACCCTTTAAGATCCGGCATCTTATCGCTGCGCACATCAAATCCAAGCGCCACAAACCGTTCCTTCTGCTCTGCTCCAAACTCGGTCAGGCGCTCCTTCTGCTCTGCTCCGAACTCCATCAGGCGGTTCTTCGACTCGGAAAGCGGATTTCTTCTTCCCTCGGCTTCTTTCCGCTCCTTCTCCAGCTTCTGCATCTGCTCCATTGCCTCAAACAGTGTCCGGCGCTTCTCGGCCAGATATTCTTTCATCTTATCTCTGGAGTACTCTGCACGATACTGCTGTACTTTCGCATTCATCTCCTCGGCAAGCTGGTTAAAGCGGGATTTCTGCAGATATTCCAGAAATTCTCCCCACGTTTTCTCCAGACTGCGCATCTTCTGTCCCAGCTGGAATGCTGCGGCTGCGGAAAATCCAAAATCTACCAGATAGCAGACGGTAACAACGGAAACAATGATCTCTCCTGTAGTATCCGAAACAAGATTCACTACTTTCACGGCAATCGGCTGCAGAATATAAAACAGCCCCAGTGTAAAGAATCCCCAGGCAATCGAACTGCTGAGGCAGATCTTTCCCTGAAAATTAAACTTCTGATTGCTGTAGTCCCACCAGTGCGCATGAAAAATGGTCTCCATCAGCACGCCGGTTACATATTCCAGAACCGTCGCTACAATGACACCTCCGAAATACAGTGCCCAGACGTTCGCTTCAAACGGGCGCAGGATCAAGTATACCATAACAGCGCCGGTGCCGTACAGTGTCAGCAGCGGACCATTGACAAAACCACGGTTGACCAGTTTTTTCTGCCGGATCGATACATAGGAACTCTCCCAGATCCATCCGCAGAAGCTGTACAGCCAGAACCATGCTAGAACGTGGTACAGATCCACACCCAGAATCTTCATCTCCCACATAAACTTTCATCCCCTTTTTCTTTTCTGGTGCTAAAAACAGGATGATAAGAAAATACCGCAGGCAACAGGTTTCCTGTCTGTTCAGGAAACCCGGTTGTCTACGGCATTCTAATCATCCAACTGCAGCACCTGCAAGTTAAATTATTCTTACTCTTCTACTGGCTCTTCGTTTTCCAGAGCTTTCATGCTCAGAGAGATTTTTTTGTCTTCCTCGTTGAAATCAACTACTTTTGCAGTGATTTCCTGTCCGATTTTCAGTGCATCAGACGGTTTCTCAACATGCTCTCTGGAAATCTGGGAAACATGAAGCAGAGCATCTACGCCCGGCTCAAGCTCAACGAATGCACCAAAGTCAGTCATACGGGCAACACAGCCTTCTACTACATTGCCTACAGCGTATTTATCAGCAGCGTTCAGCCACGGATTCTCTTCCGGGAATTTTAAGGAAAGAGCGATCTTGTCGCCGTTGATGTCTTTGATCAGAACTTTTACAGTCTCACCAACTTTGAATACTTTTTTCGGGTTCTCTACGCGGCCCCAGGACATCTCAGAGATGTGAAGCAGTCCGTCAGCTCCGCCCAGATCGATGAATGCGCCGAAATCGGTAACATTCTTAACAGTTCCCTCTACAACATCGCCAACTGCGATGCGTGCGAACAGTTCTTCCTGCAGTTTCTTCTTCTCAGCAACGATGAGCTGTTTGCGGTCACCGATGATGCGTCTTCTTCTCGGGTTGAACTCGGTAATAACGAATTCAATTTCCTGATCTGCATATTTAGACAGATCTTTTTCATATACATCAGATACAAGGCTGGCCGGAATGAATACTCTGGTCTCCTCAACAACTACGGATAATCCTCCGTTCAGTACCTGTGTTACTTTTGCTTTCAGAACTTCATGATTCTCGAATGCTTCCTCGAGTCTCTTGTTGCCTTTTTCAGCAGCAAGTCTCTTGTAAGTAAGAAGGACCTGTCCCTCTCCATCATTTACTTTCAGAACTTTGACTTCCATTTTGTCACCTGGCTGTGCAACGGTGTGAAGATCGATGGAAGAATCGTTGGAATATTCGTTTTTGGTAAGAATACCATCGGCTTTGTATCCGATATTCAGGATAATCTGATCGTCTTTGACATCGATTACAGTACCCTCAACGACTTCTCCGTTTCTGATTGTTTTAAATGATTCATCCAGCATTTGTTCAAAACTCATTTCTGACATTTTTTGAACCTCCTCAATTATTTTATTCGGGGTGGATGCCCCAGCTGTAATACCTACGCGACCAAATGATTGAAAAGGCTTAGATTCCAAATCAACGAGTGTCTCTATAAAGTAAGTATTTTTACATTCTTCTTTACATATCTCATACAGCTTTTGCGTGTTTGAACTATGTCTGCCTCCCACGACAAACATGGCATCAACCTTCCTGGCAATTGCTCTCGCTTCCGTCTGTCTTTCCTCGGTAGCGTTGCAGATAGTCTTTAAAACAGTACTATCATAACTCTTTTTCAAAAAAATTTCAACTAAATCTTTAAATTTGTTGTAATTAAATGTCGTCTGTGCCACAATAGATATTGGTTTTCCATTTTCGGGCACAAAACTTTCCGCTTCTTCGGCGGTATGCATCACGGTAACCGGACCGCTCGCCCATCCCATGATGCCCTGTACCTCCGGATGATCCGCGCTTCCGATGATGACGACGTGGCGGCCTTTTCTGCCCTCCTCGTCCACAATCCGGTGGATCTTCTTGACAAACGGGCACGTCGCATCTACAATCTTCATGCCGCGCGCTTCGATCTTTTCACAGACATCCCGCGACACGCCATGCGACCTGATCACAACGGTTCCGCCGGAAAGCCCCTCTAGTTCATCTTCCGAATGGATCACCTGCACGCCGCGGTTTTCGAGATCCTCCACAACCTGTTCGTTGTGAATAATCGGCCCGAAGGTGTAGACCGGCTTTTCACCGCTCTCAATTTCACGGTATACCGTATCGACCGCCCGTTTGACGCCGAAGCAGAAGCCTGCACTTTTTGCAACAGTTACTTCCATCTGTTTTTCTTCTCCTCTTTTCTCTGCCGCGTTTACATGCGCTCGCGGGCAAGGCTTAAGATCTTTTCCACAACCTCATCGATCGTCATTTCAGAGCTGTCAACGAGTACGGCGTCTTCTGCCTGTACCAGCGGGGAATGCTCTCTGTGCATGTCCTGATAATCACGCTCATTGATATCTTCCTCGATTTTCGCAAGATCGGCTGTCTGTCCCTTTTCGGTCAGCTCTTTCCAGCGGCGCAGTGCGCGGACATGGGCACTTGCTGTCAGATAGACTTTCAACGGTGCGTTCGGCAGAACGGCAGTTCCGATATCGCGGCCGTCCATCACAAGATCCGTATTCTCCGCCATCTCCTGCTGCAGCTCCACGAGTTTTTTCCGTACTTCCAGATAGGCGCTTGTCGCGGATGCCATCTTTCCAGCCTCCTCGGTGCGCAGTCTTCCGGTGACATTGACGCCGTTTAAATAAACCTGCTGCTCTCCGTTTTCGTAGGAAATGGAAATTTTCACATCTTTGCAGGCTGCCTCAATTTTTTCCTGCTCTTCCGGTGCAATGCCAAGATCTGAAAAATAGATGCCCATGGCACGGTACATTGCTCCTGTATCAACGTAGACAAACGAAAGCTCCTTTGCCACACGTTTTGCGATTGTACTTTTGCCAGCGCCTGCCGGTCCGTCAATTGCAAGATTAAATCTCATCTTCTCTCTTCCTCCTGAAAATTCTAAAATCTGTGATCCATATTTTATTCCTGTTCTTCCTTTGCCCGGATCTCTTCGGCTGCAGCGTGGGCACTTGCCCAGGCAATCTGCAGATTGAAGCCGCCGGTCAGTGCATCGAGATCGAGCACTTCTCCTACGAAGTACAGACCTTCTTTTTTCTTTGCCTCCATCGTGCCCGGACGGATCTCTTTCACGGAAACACCACCCTGTGTGATAATTGCTTCACGGAAACCCCGTGTTCCGGTTACTGTAAACGGGAAATGCGTGATCAGCTCTTCAAAGTGCTGACGCTCCGCTTTCGATACGGCATTGACCTGTTTGTACGGGTCGATCCCGCCAAGAGAGAGCATCACCGGAAGCAGTTTCGCCGGGAACAGACTGTTGATCACGTTGCGGAACTGTTTGTTCCGGTTTTCCTCAAATTCACGCAGGATCCGCGCATCCAGCTGTTCTTCCGTGAGTGCCGGCTTCAGGTTCAGATATCCTTTCAGCGGCTGCTGTTCCAGTGCTTTTCCGATGTAGGAGCTCGCAGAAAGCCCCAGCGGGCCGGAAATTCCGAAATGTGTAAACAGCATCTCGCCGAATCCATCGAACAGCGTCTTTTTGCCGTTTTTAATCGTCATCGTCACATTTTTCAGGGAGAGTCCCTGCAGCTCACGGATGTACGCTTCCTCTGTTTCCAGCGGCACCAGCGCCGGGCGGAGCGGAGTGACGGCAAGTCCTGCCTTTTCTGCGAAACGGTAGCCGTCTCCATCCGACCCCGTCGTCTGGTACGACATACCGCCGGTTGCGACAACGACATCATTGTAAAAAAGCTCTTTCCCGTTTTCCAGGCGGATTCCTTTCACGCGGTCTCCTTCGAAAAGAAGCTCTTTTACTTTTGTATTCTTATGCACCTGCACATTTTTCCGTTTCAGTTCCGTCTCCAGCGCGCGGATAATATCCGAGGAGTGATCTGACTCCGGGAAGACACGGTTTCCGCGCTCCACTTTTAAGCGGACACCTGCCGCTTCGAAAAACTCCTGCACCTGGGCGCTGTCAAAGCTGTAGGCGGAGCTGTACAGAAATTTCGGGTTTGTCACCACATTCGTGAAGAACTCTTCTGTCGGGCAGTCGTTTGTCACATTGCAGCGGCCCTTTCCTGTGATAAACAGCTTCTTTCCCAGCTTTTCATTTTTTTCATAGAGATGAATCTCTGTCTTTTCGCCGGCGGCAAGCACGGCGGTCATCATTCCGGCGGCGCCTCCGCCGATTACTGCTGCTTTTCTCATGCTTTCTCCTTTACCGGCAGAGCTGCCTTTTTTCCGCCCATGGGACGTGCATCGTCCAGCCCGTTGATTTCATCGTTGCTGTAAACCTGGTACTCATCCCACAGTTTTTCCATGCTCTCAAGTGTCTTTTTCACATCCGCCTGGCGTTTCATGCAGAGCGCCACGACAAGCGCATTGATTACACTCAAAGGGGCCACCAGAGAATCAACGATCGATGCCATATCGCTCTTGGCAATCAGCGTACAGGCTGCATAAACATTCATCGGTGAATGCACACTGTCTGTGATCGTAATCACCTTCGCTTTGCGGCTGTTCGCAAATTCCAGTGCCTTCATCGTACGCATCGAATACCGCGGGAAGCTGATGCCGATCACCACATCATCCTCCGTGATGCGGATCATCTGCTCGAAAATCTCGCTGGAACTGTTTGTCTGTACCTGGCGCACATCCGGGAAAATCATATGGAAATAGAACGCCAGAAAGCTCGCAAGCGGCGCGCAGCTCCGAATGCCGACAATGTAAATTGTCCGCGCAGAAAGAATCGTATCCGCAGCGCGCTCAAAGGCGCTCCGGTCCACTTCTTCCAGCGTCATCTTGATTTTTTCAATATCCGACTGCAGGACGGTCTCCAGAATTTCTCCCTGCGGCACGCGGCCATACGTAAACTGCATCCGCTGCACTGAATTCAGACGATTCATCACCATCTCCTCCAGTGCGCGCTGGAACTCCGGATATCCCGCGTAGCCAAGCTGCATCGCAAAGCGAACCGTTGTCGATTCGCTGACGCCGACCTGCTGTCCCAGGCGCGCTGCCGTCATCGATACGGCCTGGTCATAATGTGCCGTAATAAAATCTGCCAGCCTCTTCTGTCCTTTGCTCAACTTTCCGTAATTTTGATTCAGACGAATGAGGAGATTCTCGTTCGCTGCCTTCTGCTCTTCTGAAGAAGACTGTTCTTTTTCTTTTTTCATGTTATTTTCTTCCTGATTTGTTTTTCCGATCTGCAAATGCCGTTCGGCATCCACATTTTTTCTTTTGGGGGCATCCTGATTCTTTTTCGGACACACCTCGATCTTTTGAATTATAACACGAATAAATTACTGACGCAATGGCTGAAAAGCTGAAAAGGAAAGCCGGTGTTCTGCATTCCCTTTTTACGGGGAACACAGAACACCGGCTGATTTTTTTACTCAGATTTTATTTAGACCGGATATGCGCCGTCTTTTTTGTCAGCGGCTGCCGGATCTACTTTTGTCTGCTGCGCTTCACGATATTTGAAGAAGTCTACAGCTACCTGCGGGAACAGAGCGTAGGTTAATACATCCTCATCCTGCTGTTTCCACTGCTCGATCTCTTTCTCCAGTTTCGGAAGCTCCGGCTCAAGCAGGTCTGCGTAGCGGCAGGTGATCGGCTCGGTATCGCCGATGCATTTCTTCTGTACTTCCGGATTGAACGGTTTTACAGTTGCACCGTATTTTCCGGCAAGAACGTCTTTTGTCTCTTTCGTTACCATCTTGTAACGCTCGCCCATCAGGACATTGAATACAGCCTGGGTACCAACGATCTGGGAAGACGGAGTAACCAGCGGGCACTCGCCGAGGTCTTTTCTTACGCGCGGTACTTCTTCGAGTACATCGTAGTATTTGTCCTCTGCGTGCTGCTCTTTTAACTGGCTTGTCAGGTTGGAGAGCATACCGCCCGGTACCTGATACAGAAGAGTCTTGATATTTACGCCAAGGTTCTTCGGATTTAAGAGGCCTGTATCGAGCGCTTCGTCTCTCATCGGACGGAAGTAATCTGCGATCTCAGCCAGTTTGTTCTGATCCAGACCAGTATCGTATGGAGTGCCTTTGAAGGTTTCAACCATAACCTCAGTTGCCGGCTGTGAAGTACCCATAGCGAATGGAGACATTGCGGTATCGATGATATCAACACCAGCCTCTACTGCTTTCAGGTACGTCATGGATGCAACACCGGAAGTATAGTGGGTGTGCAGCTGAATCGGAAGATCGGTTGCTTCTTTCAGCGCGGTTACCAGCTCAGTTGCCTTGTACGGAACGAGCAGGCCTGCCATATCTTTAATACAGATGGAATCTGCACCCATCTCTTCGATTCTCTTTGCCATGGTGGTCCAGTAATCCAGGGTGTAAGCATCTCCTAAAGTATAGGAAAGTGCTACCTGTGCGTGGCCTTTTTCTTTGTTTGCTGCGCTGACAGCGGTCTGCAGGTTGCGCAGATCGTTCATACAGTCAAAAATACGGATGATGTCGATTCCGTTTGCAATGGATTTCTGTACGAAATACTCTACTACGTCGTCTGCGTACGGACGATATCCCAGGATATTCTGTCCACGGAACAGCATCTGCAGTTTTGTATTTTTGAATCCGTCACGGAGTTTTCTCAGTCTCATCCATGGATCTTCATGCAGAAAACGTAAGGAAGCATCGAAAGTTGCACCTCCCCAGCACTCTACTGCGTGATATCCGACTTTATCCATTTTATCGATGATCGGAAGCATCTGTTCTGTTGTCATTCTCGTCGCGATCAGGGACTGATGTGCATCACGCAGAACAGTTTCCATAATCTTGACAGGTTTCTTTTCTACTGCCATTTCTATCCTCCTAAATGAAGTGTTTTTCACTTGTGTTTGTCTCAAGAAGTTATACACCAAAGATCGCCATGAAGGTACCGGCCGCTACGGCTGTACCGATAACACCGGCTACATTCGGTCCCATTGCATGCATCAGCAGGAAGTTCGTCGGATCTGCCTCCGCACCGACTTTCTGGGATACACGGGCTGCCATAGGTACCGCAGATACACCTGCAGAACCGATCAGCGGGTTGATTCTTCCGTGGGTTGCCTTGCACAGTACCTTTCCTAACAGGACACCGCCTGCGGTACCGAATACGAATGCGATCAGACCCAGGGCAACGATCTTTAAGGTGCTGACATTTAAGAATGCCTCAGCACTTGTGGATGCACCAACGGAAGTACCAAGAAGGATAACTACAATGTACATCATGGCATTGGAAGCTGTCTCCTGGAGCTGTTTTACAACGCCGCACTCACGGAACAGGTTACCAAGCATCAGCATACCTACCAGCGGAGCGGTAGATGGAAGGATCATGCAGACAACGATGGTGATAACAATCGGGAACAGGATCTTCTCGAGTTTGGATACGGAACGAAGCTGCTCCATTTTGATTTTACGCTCTTTCTCTGTAGTCAGAAGCTTCATGACCGGCGGCTGGATGATCGGCACCAGTGACATATAGGAATATGCTGCTACGGCGATCGGTCCCATCAGATGCTGCTGTCCGAGTTTATTCAGAAGGAAAATAGAAGTCGGGCCGTCGGCACCGCCGATGATGGAGATAGCAGCTGCCTCTCTTCCATTGAATCCCATGAAAATAGCGAAGAAGTATGCCAGATAGATACCAAGCTGTGCTGCTGCACCCATGATAAAGCTGATCGGGTTTGCAATCAGCGGACCGAAGTCTGTCATCGCACCTACACCCATGAAGATCAGGGACGGAAGGATACTCCACTCGTCCAGAGTAAAGAAATAGTAGAACAGACCGCCCGCATGCTCAAGACCCTGTACGTCGGTATAAGGCTCAGCCATGATGTCCGGGTAAATGTTTACAAGCAGCATACCGAATGCGATCGGTACAAGAAGCAACGGCTCAAATTCATGCTTAATCGCAAGATACAAGAAGAAGCAAGCCACTGCGATCATAACGTAATTGCCCCAGTCCAGATTAAAAAACGCCGTCTGGTGAAGCAGGTTGTTTAAAGTTTCAGTAATCATTTTTTCACCTCCGGTTTTTTCTTACAACGGGCATTAGTTCATGGTTGCAAGAACGTCACCGGATTCTACTGCATCGCCTACTGCTACATTGATGGTTGCTACTGTGCCATCCTGCGGTGCTACAACCGGGATTTCCATCTTCATGGCTTCCAGTACAAGAACAGCATCTCCTGCTTTTACAGCGGTGCCTGCTGCTGCTTCGATTTTGCAGATTTTACCAGGTACAGAAGCAGTAACCTCTACGCTGCCTGCTGCGCCTGCCGGAGCTGCTGCTTTCGGTGCTGCCGGTGCTGCTTTTGGTGCCGGAGCTGCTTTTGCTGCGCTGACAACTGGAGCTGCGCCTGCTGTGGTTCCTTCTTCTACAGTTACGTTATATACATTTCCGTTTACGGTAATGGTGTAGTTTTTCATTGAAAATTTCCTCCTTAAGCTCTTTTGCCTTTTCTGCGGATCGGACGTGCAACATAAGCATCTCCGGATGCAGAAGCCATATCTTCTTCATACATGGCGATTGCAGCTGTAATAACAGCCTGCAGCTCCATATCGTCTGCTTGCGGTGCTGTCTCTTCAACAACCGGTGCTGCGACAGCCTTCGGTGCTTCCTGTACAGGTGCTGCCGGTGCTTTTTTCTTCTTCTTGTCTCCCAAAATGTAATCAAACGAAGAAATAACGAAAATCAGGAAAATCAGCATAACAAATACGGTACCGATTCCGATGATGGTGTTCATGCCGGCCTGGCCGATCAGAACGCCCTTTGACTCCTCAACGGTGATGGTGAGGTCGGTCGGAACTGGTGTTCCGGTGCTGATGTTCCAGAATACGCGGACAATACCAGGATTTTTTTCAAATTCACCCGGAATTGTGCAGGTTACAAAATCTCCGTCTACTTCGAGAGTACCGTCTTCCAGGCTTTTTACCTCTCCGAGGTCAGCCTTTGCCTCTTCCCATGCCTCAGCTGCTCTTGCATAGAACTGCTGGTCGGAAGCTTCCATATTGGCAAGATCGTCATCGCTGTAGGTCATCAGGCTCTGTCCTACCCACTGAACACTGGAGGAGAGCAGAGAATCTACCGTAGATGCCTCAACCGGTGAATAAGCCGGTGTAGATGCCGCATCCGCAAAAACAGGAGCTACGGTCACAACCATGGTGCAGGCTGCGGTAAGGACGAGACTTACTAATTTTTTCCAGTTCTTTCTCATCGTATGCCACCTTCCTTAGACTGTTCCGTGTTTTCTGTCCGGTCTGTCTTCTCTCTTGGTATACAGCATCTCGAATGCGCCGATAACATATTTTCTGGTGTCTTCCGGCTCGATGATGGTGTCCACATAGCCTCTTCTGGCTGCGGAAGTTACATTGTTCTGAAGGGTTGCATATTCAGCTGCTTTCTCGTTGATGGTAGCAGCGTCAGATCCTTCGTACATGATCTTTGCCGCAGATTTTGCATCCATCATTCCGATTTCTGCGTTCGGCCATGCAAATACCATGTCTGCTCCGATGGATTTGCTGTTCATGACAACGTATGCGCTTCCGTATGCTTTGCCGACAACAACGTTTACTTTCGGAACGGTTGCGTTTGCGAAAGCTGCGGTCAGGGCTGCTGCGTTCTTAGCCATGGTTCTCTCAGAGCATTTGGTTGCCTTGAATCCGGTTACGTTTGTGATGGTAAGTACCGGGATGCAGAAAGCATCGCAGAAGTTTACGAAATCTGCTGCTTTTTTGGCTCCTCTTGCGCTTAAGGTTCCATCCATTTTTTCTTTTACGGTTCCGTCCTCGCCGTAGATTTCAGAGCGGTTTGCAACTGCTCCTACGGTTGCTCCGTTTAACTGGATGAATGCGGTTACAACATCTTTTCCGTAAGCGGCTTTGGTCTCAAAATAGATGCCGTTGTCGCTGAGCTGGGAAAGAAGGATTCCGGTATCGCCTGCGCAGTTTGCAAGGTCTGCACATGCACGGTTCAGATCATCCTCGCACTCGGTGTATGCTTCGTCCTCGTTGTTTGCCGGAAGCATAGATACCAGGTTTCTGATCTGTCCGAGGATTTCTTCCTCGGTTCCAGCAAAGTCAACAAGACCTGCTTCTTCGCCCTGGAAATCTGCGGATGCGGTATCACATTTGGATACGTGGTTTCCGTCCAGTGCGTTCGGGGAGTTTACGAAAAGTTTTCCGTTTTTAGACTCCATGAACGTGAAGTCTGTCATAGCCGGGATGAGTGCCATACCGCCGCCGCAGGTACCAAATACTGCTGTGATCTGTGGAATCACGCCGGATGCCATTGCCTGCGCCATATAGATTTCGCCGAAACCGTTCAGAGCATCAGTTGCCTCCTGCAGACGCATACCGGCACAGTCTACCAGTCCGATGACCGGAGCACCTGTTTTCTGTGCAAACTCATACAGTCTCGCGATTTTTTTTGCATGCATTTCGCCGATGGTACCGCCCATCACAGACGCATCCTGGCTGTATACGTATACCAGGCTGCCGTTGATCACACCGTAACCAGTAATTACACCATCGGATGGTGTCTCCATGCCGGCCATGTTGAAATCTGTGCTTCTGGCAGTAACCTGTCCGCCGATTTCCACAAAGCTGTTTTCATCCAGCAAAGAGGCGATTCTTGTGCTCGCTAAACTTTGTGCTGTGTTACTCATTCTTCAAACCTCCATCTTTCTATTTTCATTATAAAATTTTAAACAAATTTTATACAAGTCTATCATATCTGTTTTTTCGTTTTTTTTCAATACTTTTTCTCACCTTTTTGACAGAAAATAGACAGAAAAATTTCAGATTTTTCCTATTATAAATAGAAGGTCAAACTTGATTTTTCCCGGCCTTTCCTTTTTCAAAAAGTCCTGTTTTCTTTCCGCATCGTACAAAAAAGCCGCCCGGCGGCGGCTTTTCTTACACGTTTTTCCTTCGGTTTAATATAGTTCAATGTGAACCGGAATTCCATTCTCATACTGCATCGCCGGTTCGCCAAGAATCAGCGGACGAAGATACGCCATCATCTCCTCGGTCACATCATGACCATCTTCTGTAATCCAGGAAAGCGGCACTTTCTTTTCTTTATTTGCCACTTCCGATACCGGAACGGAGGTATACTCCACGCGGTAAGGATCCGCGGAGATTCTTCGGATCGATGCCATCTGTCCTCCCTGTTTTTCCAGTGCACACTGGCAGGCTTTCATGCCGAGCATACGGGACTCCTCAAGATCGGTCGCACTCGCAAGATGAGCCGCGCACCGCTGCATCAGGTTCAGTTCAATCGATCTTACCTTACAGCCGATACGGTCACGCACCAGCTCTTCGAGTACTTTTGCAGAACCTGCAATGTAGCTGTGCCCAAACTGATCCTGTGTATCGCTCTGCACCTGCTCAGAAACATAGCGGCCCTCGCTGTCATGGATGCCCTCGCTGATTGCAACCAGAACACTGTCCTTCTGTTCCAGTTTTTCCTGCACATCCTTTAAAAACTGTTCGGTGTCAAAGACCGGCTCGCAAAGATAGATCAGGCTCGGCCCTTCTCCGCCGTTGACACGGGACAGTGCAGACGCTGCCGTCAGCCATCCTGCGTTTCTTCCCATGACCTCCACGATGGTCACAGCCTTCTTTTCATATACATGGCAGTCTCTCTCCAGCTCTGCAAAGGTTGCTGCCAGATATTTTGCCGCAGATCCAAAGCCCGGGCAGTGATCCGTTTCGACAAGATCATTGTCAATCGTCTTTGGCGCCCCGACAACAAACACATCGTCCACACCGTTTTCTTTGCAGTACTTTGACATCTTGTCTACGGTATCCATCGAATCATTTCCGCCGATATAAATAAAATAACGGATCTCATGTCTGCGAAAAATTTGAAGTATTTCTTCAAAATCCTCCTTGTTTTCTTCCGGATCGCCCAGTTTATAACGACAGGAGCCAAGCGCTGCTGCGGGGGTCTGCATCAGAAGAGAGATTTTTTCTGCTGAATCCAGTTTTTTTCCAAGATCAAGAAATTTTTCTGCAAGCACGCCTTCAATTCCATTTACTGCACCATAAATATGATCTACTTTTCCAGACAGCACTGCGCAGGAGACAACTCCTGCCACCGTTGCATTGATTGCCGCGGTCGGGCCGCCAGACTGCGCTACTAACAGATTTCGCATATGATTTTCCTCCATCTATTCCCACTACTTTCTAAAAGTTTTTCACGAAATCACTTTCGCTTCGTCCTATAGCGTACCATATTTTTTTTCTTCCGTACACCCTGTTTTGCGTTTCCGGGAAAAGCCTGTAGACTTTCACAACGGATTGCAAAGTTTTTCGTTTTTTTCTTGCAGGATTGCCCTTAAAAAGCTATAATAGAAGCAATGTCCACGAAAAGGACGCAGAAAAATATACGTTTCATCAACAAAAAAACTGGAGGTTTTTTTCATGCAGACCAAGCAAGATGGCCGTCTCGGCACCGAAAAAATCGGGAAACTGATGCTCGAACTGGCCCTTCCCTCTGTCCTCGCACAGATTGTAAATGTACTATATAACATTGTAGACCGCATTTATATCGGCCGGATTCCTGATGTTGGTTCCCTGGCACTGACCGGTGTCGGCGTCACGTTTCCGATTATCACAATCATCTCCGCCTTTGCCGGATTCGCAAGTGGAGGCGGTGCTCCTCTTGCCGCCATCGCACTCGGACAGAAAAACCGGGACCGCGCAGAAAAAATTCTTGGAAGCTCCACTTCCCTGCTGCTCTTTTTCTCCGTGTGTCTGATGGCGTTTTTCTTTTTCTTTCAGACACCGCTTCTGTACCTCTTTGGTGCAAGCAGCAACACAATCCGATACGCTTCCACGTATATTTCCATTTATCTTGTCGGAACCGTATTTGTCGAGCTGGCTGTCGGATTGAATACTTTTATCAGCTGTCAGGGACACGCACGCACGGCCATGTGCTCCGTTCTCATTGGCGCTGTTATCAACATTGGTCTTGACCCGGTTTTCATCTTCGTTCTTCATATGGGTGTTTCCGGGGCCGCACTTGCTACCATTCTCTCCCAGGCTTTAAGTGCTGCATGGGTTCTTCGGTTTCTTACCTCAAAAAAATCAGGTGTCCGCCTTTCTCTTCGCACCATGAAACCGGATTTTTCCATTTTAGGCTCTGTCATGGCACTCGGCATCTCACCATTTATCATGTCTGCAACGGAAAGTGCCATCACAATCGTCATGAACCACGGGCTGCAGACGTACGGCGGCGACCTCTATGTCGGCTCGATGACAATTCTCCAGTCGGTGCTGCAGCTGATTTTCGTACCGGTCAACGGCTTTACGAACGGTGTACAGCCGATCATCAGCTACAACTTTGGTGCAGGCCAGTTTGACCGTGTCCGCCAGACAATCCGGCGCATGATCGCCATTACTTTTACTGCCGCTTTCGTCTACGTTGTATTCGCAATGCTTCGTCCGGCTCTTTTTGCCGGTCTTTTCACGACTGACCCGGAACTGATTGTCATCGTAGAGAAGGTACTTCCGGTTTACATTGCCGGCATGGCAATTTTCGGACTGCAGAGCGGCGTACAGAGTTCCTTCCTCGGTCTTGGCCAGGCGAAGATTTCTCTTTTTATTGCACTGCTTCGAAAAGTCATCCTTCTGATTCCGCTTGCACTCATTCTGCCGCATTTCTTCGGTGTCATGGGCGTTTACTATGCAGAACCGATCGCTGATGTATGTTCTGTTATCACTGCCGTTACGCTGTTTCTCTGCAATATCCGGAAAATTCTTTCAACGGAAACACTTGCAAAAGTAACTCATACCGAAGAGTGACAAAAGAGGCGCTCTGCGACCTTTTCCATGCACCACCCATAATCAATTTTCTCGATCGTTTCGGCTGCATAGACGGGATATTCCGCGAGAAGAATCCCGTCGATCGAATACGTAACCGAACCGACCTTTTCTCCTTTCTTTACCGGGGCTTTCAAAAGCTCCGGTAAAAAAATGTCTTTTTCCGGTATTTCTGTCTCTTTCAGAAGAGCGGGAAGCGAGCGCGCCGGATCAAGCGCCGGACTTGTAAGGGTAAGGCGGGCGCTGCTTTTTACCTGCAGCATCCCGTCGTAAACACCGTCTGCTACTTCAATCTGCCCTGGGTTCCAGCTATGGTCCAGCACGTCACGATACATATACGATTCCAGCCCGTAGTTTAAAAGCTTTGCGGCATCCGCCCATTTATAGTTTTTATGGCTGGGCCATCCGCATGCAAGCAACGACACAATCAGACGCTTTCCATCCCGCTCCAGCGCACCGGTATAACAGTAACCGGCTTTTGCCGTGAAGCCGGTTTTTCCCGAAACAGCTCCATCCATCTGATCCAGCAGTGCGTTGTGATTATAGCAGTTGAACATGTTTTTCTTTTCCAGATCCCAGAAGGTATAGGACCGCGTCTGCGTCACTGCGAGAAACTGGGCGGCTTTCGGTGAAATCCAGACACAGTATCGCATGATCCGTGCCAGATCAGCTGCTGTCGTGTGGTGATCTCCGCCTGCGTCAGAAGCATCGAGACCGTTCGGCGTCACAAAATGCGTATCCGTACAGCCGATTGCTGCGGCTTTTTCATTCATAAGCGATGCAAATTCCTCTACACTTCCGCCGATGGTCTCTGCAATCATTACCGCCGCGTCGTTATGCGATTCCAGCATCAGGGAATACAGAAGATCGCCAAGCAGAAACTGTTCTCCCTCCCGCACACCGAGATGTACTTTCGGCGCTGCGGCTGCTTTAGCCGATGCAGTTGCGACCGTCTGCTCTTGTCCGTTTTCCAGTGCCAGAATGCATGTCATGATTTTCGTTGTGCTCGCCATTGCCATAGGATCTGTCTCGCGTTTTCCGAACAGCACACGGCCGGTATCGCCATCCATCAGGCATGCCGCCGTTGCAAACAGCTGATTCGGCTCGCTCTCCTGCTCTGTCGCAGTCACGGACACACTTCCCAAAAACAGAAGCAGGATTCCCAGGAAAAAACCTGTCTTGTTTCTTCTTTTTCTGTTCAAAATCAGATCCCCCTTGTGTTTTTTCTCTTTAAAAATGGAAAAGCCGGACGCTCTTTTGGGACCGGCTTTTTGTCTGCTTCTTCTTCATTATATGAGGTTTCCTGCAAAATCATGGTAAAATTTCACAAAGTTATTGACACTGCGATCCATATCATGTATAATTCCCCGTGTTTGTATAGAATTACTAAACTTTTTGTTTATTTTTACTGAGATTTCCTGAGAATCCGTATTCAGCAAAAGGATCCCGGGAAAGACTTTGGATGCAGAAAGGATTTTTTATGGAAATCGGAAAAAAAATCAGGGAACTGCGGATGTGGAAAGGGCTGACGCAGGAGGAACTGGCAGATCGGAGCGAGCTGTCAAAGGGATTTATTTCCCAGCTTGAAAACGATGTGACCTCTCCCTCGATCGCCACGCTGGTTGATGTTCTTACCTGCCTTGGAACGGATCTAAAAACGTTTTTCGGCGAAGAGCAGGACAATCAGGTTGTCTTTTGCGAAGAAGATTACTTTGTAAAGACCGCTGAAGCGCAGGGCAACGAGATCGCATGGATCGTTCCGAATGCACAGAAAAACAGGATGGAGCCAATCCGGCTGACGCTGCAAAGCGGCGCGTGCACCGAGATTGATTCACCGCATGAAGGCGAGGAATTCGGCTATGTACTTTCCGGCCGTATTCTCCTTCATCTTGGAGATGAATGCCACAAAGTGAAGAAAGGGGAAAGCTTCTACTATCCCGCTTCCTGTAATCACTATCTGGAAAATCCGGGTAAAACACCGGCCATCATTCTCTGGGTCAGTTCACCGCCTTATTTTTAGATTTTTTACACCGCGTGATTTTCACGAGAAACGGTGTTCCAAATTTCACAACCCGAAAGGAGCATATTACACATGAGTACCAAATTACTTGATCTGGTCAACATCACAAAATCGTACGACGGAGTTACCATTCTGGATGATCTGAATCTTTATATCCGTGAAAACGAATTTCTTACCCTCCTTGGCCCGAGCGGCTGCGGAAAAACAACCACATTACGTATCCTCGGCGGTTTTGAGACACCGGATGCCGGAAAGGTTTTATTTAACGGACAGGATATCACCCAGCTTCCGCCGAACAAACGCCAGTTAAATACGGTGTTCCAGAAATATGCTCTTTTCACGCATATGACAATTGCGGAAAACATTGCTTTCGGGCTGAAAATCAAAGGAAAATCCAAAGCATATATCGATGACAAAATCAAATACGCATTAAAACTTGTTAACCTTGAGGGTTACGAAAACCGCTCCCCGGCGCTTCTCTCCGGCGGCCAGCAGCAGCGAATCGCCATTGCGCGCGCGATTGTCAACGAACCAAAAGTTCTGCTTCTGGATGAGCCGCTCGGCGCACTTGACTTAAAGCTCCGTCAGGATATGCAGTACGAGTTGATCCGTCTGAAAAACGAGCTTGGTATCACCTTTGTCTATGTCACCCATGATCAGGAAGAGGCGCTTACTATGTCGGACACGATTGTTGTCATGAACCAGGGTTATATCCAGCAGATCGGCACACCGGAAGACATCTACAATGAGCCGCAGAACGCATTCGTTGCAGACTTCATCGGTGACAGCAACATTCTCGACGGCATCATGATTGAGGACCGTCTCGTCGAGATTCTCGGTGCGAAGTTCGAGTGCGTTGATGTCGGATTCGGCAAAAACAAACCGATCGACGTTGTGATCCGCCCGGAGGATATTGATCTTGTGAAGCCGGAGGAAGGTACCATCCGCGGACGTGTCACCCATCTGATTTTCAAAGGTGTTCACTATGAGATGGAGGTTACGGTGAACGGCTTTGAGCTTCTCGTTCACTCTACCGATCTGTTCCCGGTCGGACAGGAAGTCGGCATTCACGTCGATCCGTTCGATATCCAGATTATGAACAAACCGGAATCCGAAGATGAGGAGGCGGCAGCCATTGAAGAGTAATAAATTAAAGAAATGGCTGGCAGCACCGTATGCCGTCTGGGCTGCCGGTTTCATCATCATCCCGCTGATCCTGATTCTCTACTATGCGTTCACCGGGGAAGAAGGCGGCTTTACCCTTTCGAATTTCGCCTACGTTGCGACGAAGGAAAACATCAAGGCACTCGGCCTGGCGCTGTGGCTGTCGCTTCTTAGCACCGCGCTCTGTCTTTTGCTTGCCTATCCGCTTGCCATGATTCTGGCAAACCGGAATGTCAATCAGACCAGCTTTATTGTGCTGATCTTCATTCTCCCGATGTGGATGAATTTTCTGCTCCGTACGCTTGCATGGCAGACACTGCTTGAGAAAAACGGCGTCATCAACAGCATCCTCGCGTTTTTCCATCTGCCCGGCATTTCTATCATCAATACACCGGGAGCGATCATTCTCGGTATGGTGTACAACTTCCTGCCGTTTATGGTTCTGCCGATCTACAATGTTCTGATTAAGATCGACCGTGATGTCATCAACGCAGCAAGGGACCTCGGAGCAAACAGTGTGCAGACGTTTCTGAAAGTAACGCTGCCGCTCACCACGCCGGGTATCGTAAGCGGTATTACCATGGTATTCATCCCGGCGCTTACAACCTTTGTTATTTCCGACCTGCTCGGCGGAAGCAAGATCCTTCTGATCGGAAACGTCATCGAGCAGGAGTTCAAACAGACCAACAACTGGAATGCCGGAAGTGCACTCTCCACAGTCCTGATGATTTTCATCATCCTGTCGATGGTTCTGATGAACAAATACGATAAAGACGGGGAGGGAACGGCATTTTGAGAAAGAAACTGGAAAAAATTTACATGGCGCTCATCTTTATTCTTCTGTATGCGCCGATTGTCACCCTTGTGGTGCTCTCCTTTAATGCATCAAAAACGCGTGCCAAATGGGGCGGCTTTACGCTGCACTGGTACCGTTCACTGTTTGCCAATACAGAGATCATGAACGCGCTGTATACAACGTTAATCATTGCGCTTCTTGCCTCTGCGATTGCAACCATCCTTGGAACGCTTGCGTGCATCGGCATCAACAGCATGTCAAAAAAAAGCCGGACGCTTTTCATGGGTATTACGAACATCCCGATGCTGAACGGTGAGATCGTTATGGGAATCTCGCTGATGCTGCTCTTTATCATCTGCCGCATTCAGCTTGGATTCGGCACGATTCTGATGGCGCATATCACGTTCAATGTTCCTTATGTTATTTTGAGCGTTATGCCGAAATTAAAGCAGACGAACAAATCAACGTACGAGGCAGCCCTCGACCTTGGCGCTTCCCCTCTGTACGCGTTTTGGAAAGTCATCTTCCCGGACATCATGCCGGGTGTTGTTTCAGGCTTTCTGCTCTCCTTTACCATGTCCCTCGATGATTTCGTTATCACCTACTTCACCAAGGGACCGGGCGTTGATACGCTCTCCACAAAGATTTATGCCGAGGTCCGCAAGGGAATCAAGCCGGAGATGTACTCGCTCTCCACAATTCTTTTTGTCACCGTACTGCTTCTGCTGCTCCTTGTGAATGTGAATCCTTCTCCGAAGGAAGAAAAAGAGGAGGCAAAAGAGCGCGAGGCTATGGCGAAGAAGGGCATCCGTTTCCGCATCACGAAACGTGTGGTCTTCCGCCGGATTCTTCCGATCGCCATGGTGCTTGTCATCGGCGGCGGCGGTATTTACTACGGAAGCCAGAATGCTTCAGCCGGCGGCTCCCAGCAGCTGATTGTGTACAATTGGGGCGAATATATGGATTCTGATGTCATCGATATCTTTGAGGAAGAAACCGGTATCCACGTTGTTTACGAGGAGTATGAGACGAACGAAATCATGTATCCGAAGATCAAATCCGGTGCGATTTCCTACGATCTTGTCTGCCCGTCCGACTATATGATTCAGAAGATGATCCAGAACGATCTGCTGCAGCCGATCAACTTTGACCATATTCCGAACGCTTCCAACATTGGAGATATGTACTACGAGACTTCCGAGCAGTTCGACCCGGGCAATCTCTACTCGATCCCGTACTGCTGGGGAACAGTTGGTATTCTGTACAACAAAAAAATGGTAAGCGAGCCGATCGACTCCTGGTCTGTTCTGTGGGATACCAATTACCGCGACAGCATTCTGATGCAGGACAGCGTGCGCGATGCGTTTGCTGTTGCTTTAAAGGATCTGGGATACTCCTTAAACTCCACCAATATCAAGGAGCTGACGGAGGCGAAGGATCTGCTTGTGACACAGAAACCTCTCGTGCAGGCGTACGTTGTGGATCAGGTGCGTGACAAGATGATCGGAAATGAGGCGGCTATCGGCGTTATTTACTCCGGTGAAGCTATCTACACGAAGCGTGAAAACCCGGATCTGGAATACGTTGTTCCAAAAGAAGGCTCCAACGTCTGGATCGATTCCTGGTGCATTCCAAAAGATGCGCAGCATGTCGAGAACGCAGAGAAATTCCTGAATTTCCTCTGCCGGCCGGACATCGCACTGAAAAACTTTGAGTATATTACCTACTCTACGCCGAATGATGCGGCGCGTGAACTGATTGAGGATGACGATATCCGAAACAGTGAAATCGCCTTCCCGGATGAGGAAACGCTTGCACGGTGCGAAACCTTTACGTATCTTGGCGATGATGCCGATGAGGTTTACAACCAGCTGTGGCGTGAAGTAAAATCAAATTAAAGATCTGCTTTCGGACAAAAAAAGATCCCGGTCAGGAATTCTTAGGAAAGATTCCTGCCGGGATTTTTCTATTCTTACTGTTGCTCTCAAAAGTCTGTTTTAATCAAAATTGTGGTCAAAGCGCGGGGAAAGCGTTCCGTTTCCATGGAGCACTTCATCCAGCTTTACAAGCTCCTGCGGCGCCTCTGCAAGCGCTCTTTCGTACAGGTGGACAAGATTCCGTGTGCCCGCTTCGCATTCCTTCTGAGGCCTTCCAGGCATCACACGGCCGCCCATCGAATCATAGCAGCCGACCAGTTTCATCGCTCCAAGAAGAAGGCTTCTTACCGCACTGCTGCGGCAGATCGTGATTCTCGTCCAGAGCTTCATGCCCTTCAGGCATTCGACAATTTCTGTTTCCCCGATTTCCGGAAAACAGCGGTGGATGACCTTGTTGCCGTCGGTGTGCGGGCAGATCGGCGATGCCGGACGGTATACGAGCGGATCGAGGCCGTCCTCCAGCATGAAGTACTGGTCAAGGCTCGTCTCAATCTTTGCATGGGAAATTCCAGTGTGATCCACAAATTTCCCGATATACGGATGACACGTCGAATCGAGAAGGTAATGGCAGGCAAAGCCTAACAGATACGCTTCCATCGCCTCTGACGGGCTCTGCTGATACTTTTTCACCTCATCCTCGAACAGAACGGAAGCCGTCTGCTCATGCAGAAGCGTTCCGTAATCAGACACACGGTTTTTCGAGAACGGATGGTAATAAAAGAAGATATCCGGCCCGTGCAGTCCGATCAGATACAATTTTTTGTTTTCTCGAATGATCTTTTTCAAATTTGCCGGAAGCTGTTCATAGACTTCTCTTCCGAACCTGTCGTGTGCGTACGTAGTAGGCATATCGGTATCTCCCTTCTTTTTTCTCCTGCCGGATCAGACATCCAGCTTGATCTGCATTTCCTCTTCCACTTCTGCGCGGAAGTCCTCCATCTTGACCGGACTGATCTCCGGCAGATTGTCGGTGGAATCGACGCCGAAGTTCCGCAGGAATTCTTCGGTCGTGCCGAACACAATCGGGCGGCCCGGCGCGTCGAGGCGGCCAAGCTCCTGCACCAGATTGTACTCCACCAGTTTGTTGACCGCGTGATCGCTCTTGACGCCGCGGATCTTGTCGATCTCCTGCTTCGTGACCGGCTGCTTGTAGGCAATGATCGAGAGAGTCTCCATCATGACGTCGGTCAGAACCGCCTTCTTCGGCTGCATGGCGATGTTGACAAGATAATCATAATATTCCTGTTTCGTGCACATCTGATACGCATTTTCAAGCTCCACGATGTGGATGCCGCGGTCTTTCGTATTATATTTTTCCATCATATGGTTCAGAATCCTGCGGGTCGTCTCCGTGTCATGGCCGATCGCTTTTGCAATCCTTCCCAGCTCCACGGAATCTCCCATCGCAAAAAGGACTGCCTCGATGGCTGCTTCCGCCTCCTCGACCGAAGAGGGGCGTCTTGCCTCACCCAGGGCAGTTTCTTTATTCCTGTTCTGTTCTTCCATCTGTCTTGTCCTCACTGTCTGTCTCGTCTGTATACGGCACAACTACGGTGTCTTCATCCTCCAGGGATTCAATCAGGATATCCCCGAAAAGCTCCTCCTGGCTGATCCGGATTTTGCCGGTTTTCATCAGCTCCAGGATTGCAAGGAAGGTGACAATCACATGCACCTTGCCCGGCTGGGATTCCAAAAGGTCGCGGAAGCTGAAGCGGCGTTTTTTAACAGCAAACTGCTCGACATACGTCATCTTGTCCGGCAGGCTGACCTCTTCTTTTTCGATCTTTCCGAACTTGCTTCGGATCGGGTCGATCTTGTCCTCCTGGCGCTTTAAAATCATTTTATAGATCGTATGGAGCTTCGCGAGAGAAATCTGCGAGAGGAGCTCGGAGGTGTCGACCGGCGTCCTGTACTCCAGCACTTCTCTTGGAAGCGTCGGTTCCTTGTACACGGAACGGCTCGCCTCGTTCATGCGGTCACGCAGCTCGTACGACATGTACTTGTACATTTTGTACTCTAAAAGCTGCTGCACCAGCTCGGCTCTCGGGTCCTCTTCCTCGCCTTCCTCATTCACTTCTTTCGGAAGCAGCATGCGGCATTTGATATCCAGAAGCGTCGCCGCCATGACCATGAACTCACTCATGATGTTGAGGTCTTCCCGCTCCATCTGATGAATGTATTCCAGATACTGGTCCGTAATCTCTACAATGGGGATATCGTAAATATCTATTTTATTTTTATCGATCAGGTGAAGAAGAAGGTCCAGCGGTCCTTCAAACACCGGAAGCTTTACTGGTATCGCCATGTGCTCTGTTCTCCCTTACGGTTTCCCGATATCTGTAATAATCAATTCTCTTCTGTTCCAGATGCGGACCGGAATGGTGTGTTCGCCCGTTCCTGCACTGATGATCTGGCAGGTGCCGCCCGTCAGGAACAGCCCGCGGCAGTTTTTCGAAAAAAGGCGGAAATCCGGCGTCACAAGCCCCCGGTGCGCGCCAAGGCCCACCACGCCGCCGTGATAATGGCCGGAAAGCGTCAGATCGGCTCCATATGATGCATAGGAGCTGCGGTAGGCAGGGTGATGCGCCAGCAGAATGCCGTAGCGCGCCGGATCCGGTTTTCCAAGGTGGTCCGTCAGTTCCGAAACCGGCAGCGGTCCGCGGTAAAAGCGGTTGTAATAGGTGCGGTCCATGGCATAGCCGTAGATCCGGACCGGACAGCCGCTGATGGTAAGATCCGCCGTCTCATTTTCCAGATAGCAGATTCCTGCCTTTTTCAGGCGCTCCCGGAGCTTTTCATACAGATCGCCGTACTGTTCCGGATACAGCTTCAGACGGTATTCGTGGTTTCCGCAGCCATAGATTACCTGGTATTCCTCCGCAAGACGTTCCGCGAAACTCAGACCCGGGTCGAGGTTCTCCCCCGGCTTTGCCACAATCTGGTCCCCGCCGATGATGACAAGATCCGGAGCCGCCTCATCGATGACTGCCTTTAACACCGTGTTATCCGGGCCAAACTCCATATTGTGAAGATCACTGATAAACGCCAGACGAAAACCGTTTCCTTCCAGAAATTTTCCATTTGACGAAAGTTTGTAATAGGTCGTTGTAAATTTTCTCATACCGTTCATTATACTTGATTTTTCGGTGTATGACAACCCGTTTTCCCTGCTGTTTATAAGCCCAATGCCTGTTTTGCCAGCTGATCGGCTTTTTCGTTGTAGGTGACGCCGGTGTGGCCCTTTACTTTGCAGAAGCGGATCGCAACTTTGGCCGATGCCAGATCGTAAAAATTCCGGTAATCGATGGTTCCCTGTTTTTTCGCCTGCCATTCTCTCGTACACCAGCTTGCGATTCCCTGGTAATCGTGATAGATGGCCAGCTCCGGAATATCATGTGTCAGGCAGTAAGCCATGGCCAGCTCTGCGCCCTTGATCTCGCCTGCCACATTCCGCATGGAGACGAGATCCGGGTCGCTGTATTCTTCTGCAAGATTCAACTCTTTTCCGTCCAGGAAGAGGACCACACCGCAGGAGAACTTTCCGAGCGCATGCTGATAGCTTCCATCCACGTATGCGACGGCGCTCCTGCCGACACCGGCGTATTCCGGGTCTTCGCATGGTTTTTCTGCCAGAATCAGGTGTTCCCAGTCCCAAGAAGAAGGATCGGGTGCTGCCGTGCTCTGTACTGCCTTTCGTTCCGGGGCAGCGGAATACGTTCCTTTTGTTTCCCGCAGCAATGATTCCGGCATTTTACCGCCGCCCAGAAAGGCCTCTGCCTCCTCCAGACGCTCAAATCCCTTGTAAATTGCGCCAGGATAACCGTGTACCTGCGCTTTGCACGCATCCCATGTCCGGTAGATGCCCGGAACCTTTCCCTGTTTTACCGCATAGTAATTTTTCTTTGCCATGTTTTTCTCCTTTTCGCGCATGATACTCCGGCTTTATGCCGTCCCAAGAAAATATTGTTTCATCGTACATCCGAACAGGTCCCACATGCCGGCTCTTGCCACGTCTGCTCCATATAAAATCGCAACGGAACCAAGTTCCTCACCGTCTGCTTTGTAAACAACTCTTCCGGCACACTCGCCTTTCTGGATAGGGGCCTGCACCTCTTCCGGCAGTTCTATCGTTTTTTCCACTTCACCGATCACCGTCCCGCCCGTCGCAAGATAGCGGAATTCTTCCGCATATTCCAGTTCTGCCGTATCCTGCTTTCCATAAACAACCGAAAGTTCCGGCAGGGGATCGCGTTCCCGGTCTATGTAGATGCTGCAGGACGAAAACCCATACTGGAACAGTGACGCCGCATCTGCAAACCGCACCTTGTAGTCCGGTGCTCCCATCACGACTGCCAGCATTGTCAGATCATTTTTCTTCGCCACTGCCGAGACGCAGTACTTCGCCTTCGAGGTGCTTCCTGTTTTCAGTCCCACACAGCCCTCATAGCCGCGGATCAGCTTATTTGTATTGGTGAGGGTGAATGGTTTGCTTCCCTTCTGTGTGACATGCGTAATCTCTTCCATCCAGATAGAGGAATAGTTCAGGATCTGCGGAAAGCGCTCGATCAGCTCCCGAGACATTTTCGCCACATCTGCCGCTGTCGTGTAATGGCCGTCGGAATCCGTGAGGCCGCAGCAGTCCTCAAACTTCGTGTCGTTCATGCCGAGTTCTTTTGCTTTCTGGTTCATCCGGCTGACAAACTCGCTTTCTGTCCCCGCAATATGCTCTGCCATCGCTACAGATGCATCGTTTCCCGAAGCAACGACAATACACTTGATCATCGTCTCAACGGTCTGCTTTTCGCCCTCTTCCAGAAAAACCTGGGACCCGCCCATACTTCTGGCGTGCGCACTCGTCGTCACTTCGTCGGTCAGCTGGAGCGTCCCTTTTTCGAGCTCTTCAAAAATCAGCAGCAGCGTCATGATTTTTGTGATGCTCGCCGGGCTTCGCTGTTCCGACGCATTTTTCTCGTACAGAACAGTTCCGGTCTGTGCCTCCATCAAAAGAACAGACGGCGAAGTCAGCCCAAGGTCCGGTGTCATCTCCGGTGCTGTCTCCTCCGTCTCTTCTGTTTTCTGTTCCGTTGTTTCGTTCTGCTGCTTGTCGGAAGATTCTCCATTCTGCTCTGCCGCAGTCACTTTCAAGGGCGCTGCAAGAAGCGCCAGGATCATCAGCAGGCTCCAGACGATATTTCGTGTTCTTCTCTTCATATTCCCCCGAAACATCTGCTCTTTCTTCCCTACAGGCTATGCAGACGACCGCAGAACTATGCTGTCTGTTCCGTTTACAGCAGCGGTGCCAGAAACTTCAGCGCACCGCGGAGTGCACGGACTGCAAAATTTTTCTTTCGGCAGTAGTCCATATTGATCTGCTCACACTGTTCAAACGTGGTCAGCGCATCCTCTTTTACCTGGGCAACCGCACTGCTGCCGTACATCCAGACACCGCACTCAAAATGCAGGTACATGCTCCGGTAATCCATGTTGATCGTTCCGACCGTCGCAACTTCATCATCACAGACAAAGCTCTTGGAATGGATAAAGCCCGGCGTATACTGGTACATCTGAACGCCGGATTCCAGCAGGATCTCGTAATTGGCCTGCGTCAGAATATAGACAATCTTCTTATCCGGGATGCCCGGCGTTACAATCCGCACATCGACTCCGCGCTTTGCCGCCATGCAGAGAGCGGTCAGCGTCTCGTTGTCCGGAATCAGATACGGAGTAAAAATATAAAGATATTTTTTCGCCTGTGAAATAATGTTCAGATAAACATGCTCGCCTACTGTCTCTCCATCCAGCGGGGAATCGCCGTACGGCTGCACAAAACCGTCTTTTTTAAACGCTTCCTCGTGATAGATCTCCGGCCGGTATGATTCGAAATTGCATTCCATACCGGTGATTGTGCTCCACATCTGCAGAAACATCACCGTAAAACTCCATACCGCCTCACCATGCAGACAGATTCCGGAATCCTTCCAGTGGCCGAACCGCTCCTTGCGGTTAATGTATTCGTCCGCAAGATTAATGCCGCCCGTGAAAGCCGTATGACCGTCGATCACGGCAATTTTCCGGTGGTCACGGTTATTTAAAATGACATTCAGCACCGGTCGGAACTGATTGAACGCCGCACACTTGATGCCCATCTGCTGCAGCGATTTATAATACTGATACGGCAGCGTCGTCACGCAGCCGAAATCATCGTAAATCAGCCGCACATCCACACCGGCGGCCGCTTTTTCCTTCAGAATCTCCAGCACCGTATCCCACAGATACCCCTCGCTGATGATGAAATATTCCATAAAAATGTAGTGTTCTGCCTTTTTGAGTTCCTCAATAAAGTGCTCAAACCATACATCTCCCAGCGGGTAATACTCTGTTTCTGTGTTTTCATAAACAGGATAATGCGCATAATTGGTCAGATAGGAAGACTGCCCCGCTGCCAGGATATTTTCTTCCTCGAGCTTTTTACGCGTCTCTTCTTCCTCTCCAAGAACGCCTCCCTGCGAAAGCAGAACTGTATCGTAATGTGTACGGAATTTTCTTGCCACACTGGAATGGCCGAGAATGCCGTACAGGCAGATTCCGGTTACCGGAAGCGCCAGGATACAGACTGCCCACATCAGTTTGTAGCCGGGATTCATTTTCGGATTATTGATAATCGAAAGCACTGCAATCAGGGAAAGGATCGTGACCGCATAGTTGATGTAGACAGATTTTTCATTGAGCTGCATCACAATTCCGGCCAGCCAGCAAAATTCCAGAAGAAGTGCAACACCGATAATGACCATACGGCTGGTAAGCAGCTTCAGAATCTTTTTCACGATACGAAACAGCTTGTTTGCTATTTTGTACAAAATTCTCATTTGTCACCGCCTTGCTGTTTTGTCAAAACCTGCGACTTTAAGTTACAAGTATAAAAATCCCCGGCAAAACAGATCGCCGGGGATTTTTTGCACATTAATTATACTTACGTTTTCTGGCAGCTTCAGATTTCTTTTTACGACGAACACTTGGTTTCTCGTAATGCTCTCTTTTACGAATCTCCTGCTGAATGCCAGCTTTTGCACAGCTACGCTTAAATCTGCGTAAAGCGCTGTCCAACGTTTCGTTTTCTTTAACGATTACATTTGACATAGTCTCACACCTAACCTCCCTCCAGTTGTAGATTGTGCATAATACAACTGTATGGGTATTTTTTGCACTGTTCTTATTATACCAGAAAAATCTCGTACGTCAACAAGTTTTTTCATTTTTTTGCAAAATTTTTCCCTGCCGCCTGCCTGGCTCCTTTTTCTGCCCTGCAGGCGGCAGGATTTTGTGCTGTTTTTCCTGCTTATTGTTATGCGATCTGGCCTTCCAGTACCTCGGCAGCTTTTGCAACTGCTTCGTCAATCTTCTCCGGATTCTTTCCGCCGGCCTGTGCCATGTTCGGACGTCCACCGCCGCCGCCGCCGACAACGGCTGCCACTTCTTTGATCAGTTTTCCGGCATGTGCACCTTTCTTCATCGCATCATCGGTTACCATGGCAAGAAGGCTTACTTTGCCGTCCTTTGCAGATGCCAGAACAACAACGCCGCTTCCCAGTTTTTCTTTCAGCTGGTCGCCAAGGTCACGCAGTCCGTTCATATCGACATCCGGTACGGATGCAGCGAGAAGTTTTACACCTTTGACTTCGGTTACTTTATCCATAACATCGCCGAGCGCTTCTTTTGCCAGTTTGCTCTTTAAGGACTCATTCTCTGCCTGGAGTGCCTTTGCCTCTGCCTGCAGATGAGCGATCTTCTCGAGGAGATCCGCCGGTGTTGTCTTTAAGAGAGCTGCTGCCTCATGCATTTTCTCTTCCTGTGCTTTATAGTATGCAGTAACAGACGGTCCGGTCAGAGCTTCGATTCTGCGGACACCTGCTGCGACGCCTGCCTCAGAAACAAGTTTGAACAGTCCGATTTCAGCGGTATTCTTTACATGGGTACCACCGCAGAGCTCTTTGGAGAAGTCTCCCATGGAAACGACACGTACTTTGTCGCCGTATTTCTCACCGAACAGAGCCATCGCGCCGGATTTCTTTGCTTCCTCAGTATCCATGATGTCGGTTACAACCGGGATCTGCTCCTGAATTTTTTCATTTACCAGATTCTCAACTTTTTCCAGTTCTTCCGGTGTCATAGCCTGGAAGTGGGCAAAGTCGAAACGGAGTCTGGTCGGGGTTACGAGAGAACCTTTCTGCTCTACGTGTGCACCGAGAACAGTCTTTAATGCCTTCTGCAGAAGGTGTGTTGCGCTGTGGTTCTTCTCGATATTTTTTCTTGCCTCTTCGTTGACCTGAAGTGTAACTTCCTCGCCGTTTGAAATCATACCGGATTTCATGACACCGACGTGGCCGTATTTTCCGCCGCGGAGTTTGATGGTATCTTCTACTTCGAATACACCATTTGCTCCTTTGATGATACCGCAGTCGCCTTCCTGACCGCCCATGGTAGCGTAGAACGGAGTTTTCTCTACGAAAATGGTTCCCTTCTGGCCTTCCATCAGAGATTCTGCAATCTCAGTCTCTGTCGTCAGAACGGTTACTTTGGAGGTATCCTCCAGATGATCGTATCCGGTAAACTCAGTTGTTACGGACGGGTCGATCTCATCGTAAACGGTTGCATCAGCACCCATGTAGTTTGTTACTTCACGGCTCGATCTTGCACGCTCTCTCTGCTCTTCCATTGCTGCATGGAAACCGTCCTCGTCGATGCCGTAGCCCTTCTCCTCGAGGATCTCTTTGGTCAGATCCAGCGGGAATCCGTAGGTATCGTACAGTTTGAATGCATCCTGTCCGTCCAGAACTTTTTTGCCTTCGCTCTGCATTTTTTCTTCGAGCTCGGAGAGGATATGAAGTCCCTGGTCGATGGTTTTGTTGAACTGGGTCTCCTCGTTGTTCAGAACGTTGAAGATGAAATCTTTTTTCTCTTCAAGTTCCGGATATCCGTCTTTGGAGCCTTCGATTACGCTTGCGGAAAGGCGGGCAAGGAACAGTCCGTCAATGCCAAGCAGACGGCCATGACGTGCTGCACGGCGGATCAGACGGCGCAGTACGTAGCCTCTTCCTTCGTTGGTCGGCATGATTCCATCGGAAATCATGAATGTTGCGGAACGGATATGGTCTGTGATAAGGCGGATGGAAACATCGGTCTCATGATCTTTATCATACTCTTTTCCGGAGATTTCGCATACTTTGTTGCGGAGTGCCTGAATGGTGTCGACATCGAAGATGGAATCTACATCCTGTACGACAACGGCCAGACGCTCAAGTCCCATACCGGTATCAATGTTCTTCTGGATCAGGTCGGTGTAGTGGCCCTCGCCGTCGTTGTTGAACTGGCTGAATACGTTGTTCCATACTTCCATGTAACGGTCACACTCGCAGCCAACGGTACATCCCGGTTTGCCGCAGCCGTATTTTTCTCCGCGGTCATAATAAATCTCAGAACACGGACCGCACGGACCTGCGCCATGCTCCCAGAAGTTGTCCTCTTTTCCAAAACGGAAAATACGGTCTGCCGGGATGCCGATCTCTTTGTTCCAGATATCAAATGCTTCATCATCGTCCTGATAGATGGATGGGTACAGACGATTCGGATCGAGCCCTACTACCTGTGTTAAAAACTCCCAGGACCATGCGATTGCTTCGTGTTTGAAATAATCACCGAAGGAAAAGTTTCCGAGCATCTCAAAGAAGGTGCCGTGACGGGCTGTTTTTCCTACATTTTCAATATCGCCGGTACGGATACATTTCTGGCATGTTGTTACTCTTCTTCTCGGCGGAATCTCTGCGCCTGTGAAGTAAGGTTTCAGCGGAGCCATACCGGAGTTGATCAGTAAAAGACTTTTATCGTTGTGTGGAATCAACGAAAAACTCTTCATAGCAAGATGTCCTTTGCTCTCGAAGAACTCAAGAAACATCTTTCGTAATTCGTTTACGCCATATTTTTCCATGACTGTTTGTCCTCCAAATAATTCAGTGTGTCCCGGAATTTTTTCCGGGAATCCATTCTTTTATAATAGCACACTTAATTATTTAACGCAAATTTTTTTGAAATTCTTCTTTCCTTTTTTCAGAACGATACCGTCCTCGCCGAAGGCTGCTTTTTCTACGGCATATTTCGGATCTGTGATTTTCTCACCGTCTACGGATACACCGCCCTGCTCTACGGCACGGCGTCCTTCGTTTCTGGTCTTTGCAAGCTCTGCTTTGACAAGAAGGGTTACGATATCGATTTTATCGTCCGTGAAATCCTCTGCAGAAAGTTCACTGGTCGGCATATGCTCGGAGCTTCCGGTAGAGAATACGGCACGTGCGCCTTCCTGCGCTTTCTTTGCTTCTTCCTCGCCGTGTACCATGGAGGTCAGCTCATAGGCCAGGATCTCTTTTGCCTCGTTCAGCTTGCTTCCTTCCCAGGAATCCATCTCGTCGATCTGCTCCAGCGGCAGGAAGGTCAGCATACGGATACATTTTAAGACGTCGGCATCGTCCACGTTTCTCCAGTACTGGTAGAAATCGAACGGGCTGGTCTTGTTCGGGTCAAGCCATACAGCGTTTCCTGCGGTTTTACCCATCTTCTTGCCCTGAGAGTCGGTCAGAAGGGTGATGGTCATTGCATAGGCATCTTTTCCAAGTTTACGGCGGATCAGTTCGGTTCCTCCCAGCATGTTGGACCACTGGTCATCGCCGCCGAACTGCATATTGCAGCCGTATTTCTGGAACATGTGATAGAAGTCGTAGCTCTGCATAATCATATAGTTGAACTCCAGGAAGGAAAGACCTTTTTCCATACGCTGTTTGTAGCACTCTGCACGGAGCATGTTGTTGACGCTGAAGCATGCACCTACCTCACGGAGCAGTTCTACATAGTTCAGGTTCAGCAGCCAGTCTGCGTTGTTGAGCATCATAGCTTTTCCCTCGCCAAACTCGATGAAACGCTCCATCTGACGTTTGAAGCACTCTGCGTTGTGGTCGATCTCCTCGCGGGTCAGCATTTTTCTCATATCGGTTCTTCCGGACGGGTCACCGATCATGGTGGTGCCGCCGCCGATCAGGGCGATCGGTTTGTTTCCTGCCATCTGCATCCGTTTCATCAGGGTCAGTGCCATGAAGTGACCTGCAGTCAAACTGTCTGCGGTGCAGTCGAATCCGATATAGAACGTTGCTTTTCCATTGTTTACCAGGTCTCTGATTTCATCTTCGTCGGTTACCTGTGCCAGAAGGCCTCTGGCGATCAGTTCGTCATAAATCTGCATTTTGTTTTTCTCCTTTTTTCGGTTGACTTTCGGGTATGTGTTACCGTCTGGGACCAAAGTTTTTTATACAAAAAGACTCCCGTCCTTTCCGATTCAAAGGACGAGAGCCCGTATCTCCCGTGTTACCACCTTACTTCACAGCTGTCTCACGGCAGCTGCCTTTGTCGGTATCCAAAACCTCTGAATACCCTGACGCTGTAACGTTCGTCTCTTACGTCGCAGCCTACTAAAAACGTGCATCATAGTTCTTCTGCCGCCCGTTTTATTCGGTGCGCAACTCCGGGATGTATTCGAATCGTACAGAACCTGCATGCGCCTCTCATCTGCCGGCTGCTTTCTGTCCGCGTTTTTGTACGTCTACTTGTTCCCTTCCAAGCCTTTTTCCATGTTCCATAGTATAAACGGTGATTCGAAATCTGTCAAGACTTCTGCTTTCCGTTTTTTCATCTATTTTTAATATCCGCGGTCCTGATCCATCATATACAGGAGTGCGTTGCAGATGCACGCCGCGATATTGCTGCCGCCTTTTCGTCCGCGTGCCACGATATACGGGATATTGGTCTGCATAATCAGTTCTTTGGACTGTACCACATTGACAAAGCCGACCGGAACTCCGATGATCAGCGCCGGTTTTATTTTTCCTTCCCCGATCAGTTCATAGAGGCGGACCAGTGCCGTCGGCGCATTTCCAACCGCAATAATCAGCTTTTTATCCAGCTCCGCCGCTTTTTCCATGCAGGCTGCCGCGCGGGTGCTTCCGGTTTCTTTTGCTCTTGCCGCAACATCTTCGTCTGACATAAAGCAGAGCGCTTCACCGCCGTGGCGCGCAAGCACCTTTTTGTTGATGCCGGATCTTGCCATCTGCGTATCCGTCACAATGCAGGCTCCCTCCCGGATCGCCTCGATGCCTTTTGCCACCGCATGCTCCGAAAAGCAGAGATTATCCGCATAATCAAAATCCGCACTTGTGTGGATACACCGCTTTACAACCAGTTCCTGATCCTCTGGAAACGTTCTTCCGTTTAATTCTTCCGTGATAATTTCAAAGCTTCTCTTTTCAATCTCGTGCGGGCTTACCTGCTCCAGTTCTATCTTCATCTTTATGCCCCTTCTTCCAGAATTTGATAAATCTTCTTCATGTTGAGATGCTCGCGCAGCGCATCTGCGAGAATATCGTACTGTGTCTCTTTGAATGTCTGGTAATCGACACCGTGAATCTGCTCCATGGCAATTCCCTTATTCTTTGCAAGTGCTTCCACGATCCGCTCGGCAACTTCTTCTTTGTCGAAAATGCCGTGCACATACGTACCGTACACATTTCCTTTCTGTGCACCGTCCAGCTTATCCGAATCAGCACGGTTCTGATCATCGATGAACGTGAATGCTTCTGTTTCTTCTTTCCGCACCGTTTCTCCCATATGGATTTCATAGCCCTCAATCCGGGTTCCCTCGATCCCGGCAAGAACGCCTTCTGTTTTTCCAAAAGCGCCCTCCGCGCGGGTTCTCGTCTTCTCACCGGCAAATACGGTATCCATCGGCAGGAGTCCCATTCCTTTGATCGTTCCGCCGGCTTCGACATGCAGCGGATCGCTCAGCGTATCTCCGAGCATCTGGAAGCCGCCGCAGACACCGAAAATTACTTTTCCGGCCGCAGCCGCCTTCAGTACGGCCGCTTCCAGACCATTCTGACGCATCCAGAGCAGATCCTCCATCGTGTTTTTCGTTCCCGGAAGCAGAATCATATCCGGATTTTTTAGTTCGGAGACAGAGCTTACGTAGCGGAGTGATACGCCTTCGATCCGCTCGAACGGGTTGAAATCGGTGAAGTTTGAAATACGCGGGAGACGGATGACCGCAAGGTCAATGAGACCGATCTCCTCTTTTCTGGTGAATCGCTCGGTCAGACTGTCCTCGTCTTCCACTTCGATGTGGAGATACGGCGCCACGCCGACCACCGGGATGTGTGTTTTTTCTTCCAGCATCACAACGCCCGGGTCCAGGATGGTTTTGTCCCCGCGGAATTTGTTGATAATCAGACCCTTGATGCGGTCGCGCTCATCCGGCTCTAAAAGCTCTACGGTACCGTAAAGCTGAGCAAAAACGCCGCCGCGGTCAATATCTCCGACAAGGAGCACCGGTGCATCCACAAGCTTTGCCATTCCCATATTGACGATATCATCGGCTTTCAGGTTGATCTCCGCCGGACTTCCGGCTCCCTCGATCACAATGATATCATACTGTTCTTCCAGTGCATGGTACGCTTTCATGATGTCCGGGATCAGCTCTTTTTTGTGGGAAAAATATTCCCGCGCACTCATGTTTCCCAGTACCTCACCGTTTACAATCACCTGCGAACCGGTGTCATTCGTCGGCTTTAACAGAATCGGGTTCATCAAAACGGACGGTTCGATCCCGGCCGCTTCCGCCTGCATGACCTGTGCACGTCCCATCTCAAGGCCTTCTCTCGTAATAAACGAATTCAGCGCCATATTCTGTGATTTGAACGGCGCCACACGGTATCCGTCCTGATGGAAAATCCGGCATAAGCCCGCCGCAAGCAGACTTTTTCCCGCATTTGACATCGTTCCCTGTATCATAATTACTTTCGCCATCGTTTTTCCTCCTAAAACCACTGCAGAATCTGTGAAACGGCTTCTGTCAGAATCTGGTTTTCTTCATGTGTGCGTACGGCTGCACGGTAATATCCGTCGGCAAGGCCCGGGTAGTTGGAACAGTCGCGGATCAGAATGCCGCCTTTTTCCAGCCGTGCGGCAAGTCCCTTCGGTCCCTCAAAGAACAGATAATTTGCACAGGAATCCCATACGGTAAGACCTGCTTTTTCCAGTTCTGCTTTCATCCAGGCGCGTTCTTTTCCGATCAGTTCCCGTGCTTCTTTGACGTAAGCATCCTCGTTCAGGGCGGCAAGGCCTGCCATCTGCGCCGGAATCGAAACATTCCACGACTGCATGCTGCGGCTGATCCGATCCAGCAGATCCTCGTCGCTGCAGAGCAGATAGCCAAGACGCAGGCCCGGCATTGCGTAAATCTTTGTGAACGCACGCAGAATCAGCAGATTCGGATATTCGTCCAGTTTTCCCTGCATCGTCACTTTTTCCGGCTCCGGCAGAAATTCTATGAAACACTCATCCAGCACCAGATAGATGTTACGCTCCCGGCAGTTATCCAGGATCTTTAAAAGAAGCTCCTGCGGAATCGTAAGGCCGGTTGGATTATTTGGATTACATAAAAAAACAAGATCCAGATCGTCGGTCAGATCATCGCAGAAATCGTCCTGTAAAAGAAAGCCTTTTTCCTTTTGCAGCAGATACATACGGATAAAACACCCTGCCGCTGAAAGTGCTGCTTCATACTCTGCAAATCCCGGCGCTGCAATCAGCGCTTTTTTCGGGCGGAGAGCCTGTGTCAGGGCAAAAATAAGCTCCGCGGCGCCGTTTGCAAACAGGATATTTTCTTCTGGAAGCTGCTCCTTTTCCGACAGTGCCCGGGTCAGGTCCCGGCACAGTGCGTCAGGATACTGTTCCACCGATTCCGCGCTCTTTCTCACCGCCTCTTTCACACTTTCCGGAGCTCCAAGAGGATTGACATTCACAGAAAAATCGACTCTGCATTTTTTCGTGTAAATGTCTCCTCCATGTGGATTTTGTCTCATACCATATGCCTTCCTTTCTCTTTTCCGTTGTGTTGCTATCTTCTCTTTTTACAGAAATAAAAAGAGCGCGCGGATTCCCGCAAAGAACGCCAGTCCGAGGAACGAGGTCAGATACATCAGATGATTTGCTCTTTTGATATCTTCCGCCTCGACCGGGCGGATGTCATCGCCGATCGTTGGTTTCTTTACGACTTTGCCGAAATACACGGCATCTCCAGCAAGCTGTACTTCCAGCGCCCCTGCCATAACTGCTTCTGTCTGCGCAGAATTTGGGCTGGCGTGGCAGTAACGGTCGCGTTTGTAAATTTTTTCTGCATTTTTCCAGTTCATGCGCTCGCATGCAGACGCAAGAATCATCAGCCATGCGCTGATTCTCGCCGGTATGTAATTGACGACATCGTCCAGTTTTGCCGCACACCGTCCAAAATACAGATATTTGTCATTTTTGTATCCCACCATGGAATCCATGGTATTGATGGACTTATACAGAAAGCCCAATGCCGGTCCGCCGAGGGCAAGAAAGAGGAGCGGTGCAATGACACCGTCCGACGTATTCTCCGCGATCGTTTCCACGGCAGCTTTCGTCACTCCTGTTTCCGAAAGATTTTCCGTATCACGTCCTACGATCATGGAAACCGCATAGCGCGCCCCCGGAAGATCGTTTTCTTTTAATTTCTGATAGACCTTCATGCTCTCATCCTTCAGGCATTTCGTTGCCGGAATCTGCCAGCACCAGAGAACCTCCAGAAGGAAGCCGATGACCGGATGAATTTTAAATGCCGCAAAGAGCAGCAGTGCCGGAACACCGTATCCCGCCAGACAGACGAGGATCACGAGAAAAACTCCTCCGGCAAGCTCTCCATTTGGCGTTTTCGGAAATACCTTCCGCAGCCATTTTTCCAGCAGGGCAATGAGATTTCCGATCACACGGATCGGATGGTACAAAAAGGAGGGATCTCCAAGCAGCAGGTCCAATCCATAGCCCACAATCAGGGCTGCTAATGCTGTTTTCATCTTGTTTTCTCCTGTTCTTTCCGGTAAGAGACACACTGCTCCAGAAATTCCAGTGCGAGGTGCGGACTTGCCATATAGTAAAGATGCGGGAATCCCGCCATCATCCGTTTTGTCGCATGAATGCATTCCCAGTTCCGCTTCCGCAGCGGTTTTGCCGCATGCCATGCACTTCCGCAGTCTGTGCTGTCAAAGTAATGGAACTCATGGCCGCGCACCGGATTTCCGCCGTTCCGAAAGGTATCTTTCGTGTTTGGCGTGAGGGTGATATAGCCGAATCTTCCCAGCTTTTTTGTCCGGTAAACATTTCCCGGAACAGCCTGTACCATAGGATACACATTTCCATCCATATCCTCCATGGATTCTGACAGGTACATATAACCGCCGCATTCTGCAAGAACCGGCATTCCCTGACGGATGTTATCGCGGATCTTCGTTCTCATGGTCTGGTTTTCCGAAAGCTCTTCTGCGTGCAGCTCCGGGTAGCCGCCGCAGAACAGAAATCCGTCTGTATTCTTTGGCGGCTCCGCATCGGAAAGCGGCGAAAAATATTCGATTTTGGCTCCAAGTGACGCGAGAAGCTCCAGATTATCCCGATAAAAGAAACAAAATGCTTCATCCTTTGCAACGGCAAGAATCGGCTTCGCAGCACGCACCTTGGCGGCTGCTTCGCTTTCTGTCACCTTACGCAGGACTTCCGGCATTTTTCCCGAGAGCTCTTCTGCCCCTTCTGCAATCGCAAGAATTTTTTCAAAATCCAGTGTCTTCTGCAGTGTTTCTGCAAGCAGATTGACCTGCTCCTGCAGATTTTCCACCTCATCCGGCATCACAAGGCCGAGGTGGCGGCTTTCTAAGTGGCATTCCTTCAGTTCCGGCACAAAGCCGACACAGGAAATGCCAAGTTCTTTTTCCGCCATCGGCGCGATCTCCCGGTACAGCATCTCTGACATCCGGTTAAAGATTACACCGGCGATCCGGCTGTCCTCTTTGTACTGCAGGTATCCCTTGATAAAGGCAAGCGCTGAAACGCTCATGCCTTTGGCATCGACAACCAGAAGAACCGGCGTTTTTGTCATACCGGCGAGATCGTAGGCGCTGCCTTTGGTAGAAATTCCGCCAAGACCGTCGTAATACCCCATAACGCCTTCCAATACGGAAATGTCATGACCCGCTGCATGTTTGCAGAACAGATACTGTGTTGTTTCTTCCTCTGTGAAAAACGGATCCAGATTACACGACGGGGCGCCGATTACCTGTTCGTGAAACATCGGATCGATATAATCCGGGCCGCATTTAAACGCTGCGGGCTGCTTTCCCATCTGCTGCAGTGCACGGAGCAGTCCGCAGGTGATCATCGTTTTCCCGCTTCCGCTCCTTCCTGCTGCCAGCATGATTCTTGGTGCTTTCATTCTTTGGCACCTCCCTGGGCTGTAAAGATATAAACCGGATTCTGGGCAATCATCAGATGGCTTCTTCCGGCCTTTTTCGCATTGGAAGCCTGCAGGCAGACGATTTCCGGCTCTTCAAACGCAAGTTTTTTGAAACACGATGCTGCCTCCGCTAATGTTTCCACGGTTACTGTATTTAATACCACGCGGATGTTCGGATTCTTCCGCAGGAGCAGTTCCAGAATCTCTTTTAAGTTTCCGGCAGACCCGCCGATAAATGCATGCGTCGGAACCGGGAGTGCTTCGAGTGCTTCCGGTGCAGTTCCCTCAATAATTTCCAGATGATCCACTGCAAATTTCTTTTTATTTTCCTGCAGAAGTGCAACGGCTGCCGGATTTTTTTCTATCGCATATACCTTTCCCTGTGCTGCACGAAGCGCCATCTCAATCGAAACAGAACCTGTGCCCGATCCAATATCATAGACAACAGAATTCGAAGAAAGCTGCAGATGAGAAAGAGATGCATTGCGCACTTCCCGCTTGGTCATCGGTACTTTGTCACGCAGAAATACTTCATCTGCCATGCCGGCTGTAAACTCTGGTTCCGGATTCGGGTTTTCAAACAGAAGAACCGCAAGCGGAGCAAACTCCATTTTAGCAAGTTCGAATGGGGTTCCTGTCACAATCTGTTCTTCCGGATACGACAGATCCGTTCCCACATGCAGCACAATCTGCTCCCAGCCGTACGAACTTAACGTCTGGCAGATTTCCCTGACACTGCCCTTTCCGCCGGCGATCGCCAGAGTTTTCCGGTTTCGGCGGACCGTCTCCAGAAAGTTGCAGTGCTGCCCGTGCAGGCTCACAAATGCTGCATCCTCCCAGGACACTCCGATTTTGGCACAGAAATAAACCAGCGAAGAAATTCCCGGCTCTACACGGACAGAAAAATCCGCATCTTCCGCAAGGACGGCCTGAAGTTTCTTTGCTCCGCTGTAAAAGCCGACATCACCCGACTGCAGAAGAACAATCTTTTCATATTCCGGGTGCGCCTTCAGATACTCGTAAATCTTTTCCGGGCTGTATTCTGCAAGCATTGGCTTCTGATATTTTTCTACTGCTTTTGTCATGCGTCCCGCACCGATCAGCACATCCGCCTGCTCACACGCGTCTACGAGCGCCAGCGTCATCTGTGCTTCTGCACCAGGTCCGATTCCGGCGATCACGACGTCCCGTTTCACGGACAGATCAAATTTTTCAACGAGATACCGCTTGACCTCGTCCTCCGAGAGTCCTTCTTCCTCTTTCGGACGGCCGATCAGAACGACACGGACACCGGCCTTTTTGGCTGCCTCAATTTTTTCTTCAAAGCCGCCGTTTCTTCCGGATTCCTTCGTTACCATCCATTCGGCATGGAACGACTGCAGCATCGCAACGTTCATGTCCATAGAAAACGGTCCCTGCATGCCTATGGTATGTGCGGCATCAAATCCAAGTTCCGCGCAGGATGCAATTACGCCTGGCAACGGCAGCACCCGGGCATACACACGGTTTTTATAATCCGGAAGCTCTGCAAATTTTGCGAGTTCCTTGCTTCCTGTTGTCACCAGAATCTTTCCCTCTGTACCCGCCAGATACGATACCGCTTCTTCTGTCGTATCGACCATGACGCAGGATGGATCTGCCGCAAGCGACGGCCGCAGCAGCCGAAGATACGTTTTTCCTGCTTTTTCACATGCAGACCGGATATTTTCCGACACAAGATCGGCATACGGATGGGTTGCATCGATAATCATTTCCGGCTGTTCTTCGCCAAAAAGCTGTTCCATCTCTTCTTCTGTCAGTCTTCCGCTTCGAACCGTCAGGGCACCGCCCTCCTCGATCCGGCACTTGCCGTATTCTGTCGCCGTACAGGCAAGGGATGCAATCTCATATTTCTTCAGAAAACTGCAGATTTCCCGGCCTTCCGTCGTTCCGGCAAAGACGATTACTTTATTCATAGCGATATCCCCTCGGCGTTACCATGTGATCCCGGATTTCCTTTGTCTGACTGTTTCCGATAAATACCGTCGTAAACATATCCACTTTTGTATTGCGAAGTTCTGCAAGCGTCATGGTCCGGCTCGTCTCCCCGTCTCTTCCGATCTGGCTTACGATTCCGCAGACGGTTTCCGGCGCTTTGTAACGAAGCATCAGATCACACGCTTTTTCCAGATAATCCGCTCTCTTATGGCTTCCCGGGTTATAAAGACAGATGACAAAATCCGCTTCCGATGCCAGCAGAAGACGTTTTTCAATTTTCTCCCACGGTGTCAGAAGATCGCTCAGGCTGATCAGGGCGAAGTCGTGGATCAACGGTGCACCAAGAACGGCAGCGCCTCCCGTTGCGGCGGTCACGCCTGGAATTACCTTAATTTCAATATCAGGCCATTCTTCCGAAAGCTCATACATCAGACCTGCCATACCGTAAACGCCGGCATCTCCGCTGCAGATCATAGCAACCTGTTTTCCCTCTGCCGCAGTTTCAAATGCCAGACGGCAGCGCTCCACCTCTTTCCGCATCGGCGTCGTCAGAAATTCTTTTCCTGCAAAATGTTCTTTTACCAGATCCACATAGACGGTATAGCCGATGATCACATCGCAGTTCCGCAGCGCATCCGCCGCCTCGATCGTCATTTTTTCATATGCTCCGGGGCCGATGCCCACGACAAAAATTGTACTCAAAATACTGCCCTCCAGTCCGCCGCAGCCAGTGCAACTGTTACACCGTCCGCTGCCTTTTTTTTCTTTATCAGTCTGCCGCCGGCGAGAACTGCGCTGCGCTCACAGACATTGTCAATTCCTGTAATCTTCTTCACAAACGGAGACGGCGTAAATTCCCCCTCCGCCGTTTCCAGTTCTTCTGCAGAAAAGGTCCGGTACTGCCAGCCATACTTTTCCACCAGCTGCAGAATTCCCGGCTCCTGCGCTTTCAGATCAATACTTGCCGCCTGTCGAACTGCTTTTGGAGAAATCCCGGCCGCCGCAAGTGCCGCAAGAACCTTTTCTTCAATCCGGCTGGCCGGTGTATTCTTCTTACAGCCGATGCCGACGGTGATCACCTTCGGGATCAGGTGAAGTGTTCTCTCATATGGCGAATCCTCTTCCGATGTGGTAATGCAGATTCCCATCGACGGTTTTGCCGCCTCTTCCGGGATCAGTTCCTCCGGTTTTGTTCCCTTCACCGGAAAACGGCTGCAGAATCCAACCGTTTTTCCGTCCACCAGAAGCGCCGCTGCCTCTTTTGCCAGCTCCATCTCACAAATTTCACAATGATTTTTTACAGCAAAGACATCGACCGCAAACTTGTGATTGACATCCGTTGCCGTTGTAATGACCGGAACCGCACCCGTTATAGCTGCAACTTCTTCCGTCAGCTCGTTTGCTCCGCCGATATGGCCGGAAAGTAATGAAATCACAAACTTTCCCTGTTCATCCATACACAGAACCGCCGGATCTGTCTTTTTACTTTTCACGTACGGTGCAATACTGCGCACCGCAATCCCGCACGCCCCGATAAACAAAATCGCATCCATTTTCTGAAACATGCGCTCTGTCCATGCAGGAAGCGACGGTGCAATCGCAGGAATTCCCACTTCTTTCCCGTACTTTTCCAGTGCATATCCTTCACAGCTGTGTTTTTTCAGTGCCGCACAGAGTTTTTGATTCCAGACGCATCCGTTTCTTGTAAAACTTGCTATGGCTATTTTCATCTTATTTTTCTGCCTCTCGGAATTCGGTGGTAAACGCCGGATTGTACAGATCACTTCTGCGGTAATTTCCCTGGGAAACGGCATTTCCGATGATCATCAGCGCTGTCTTGGTGATCTGGTTCTTTTTCGCCGTCTCGGCAAGTGTTCCAACGGTGCAGACGAACGTCTTCTCCTCCGGCCAGGTTGCTTTGTAAACGATCGCTGCCGGAGTATCTGCCGTATAGCCGCCTGCAATCAGCTCACGGGAAAGTTCCTCTAAGAGTCCCGTGCTTAAGAATACAACCATCGTTGCCTGATGTGCCGCAAAAGACGCAATGCTCTCCCGCTCCGGAACCGGTGTTCTTCCGGCCATTCTGGTGATGACAACACTCTGGGAGATATCCGGCAGCGTATATTCCATTTCAAGGGCAGCAGCCGCTCCGCAGAAAGAGCTGACACCCGGACAGTCATCGTGAGCGATTCCAAGGGCATCGAGCGCATCAATCTGTTCGCGGATTGCACCGTACAGGCACGGATCTCCCGTGTGGAGTCTTGCCACAGTCTGGCCTTTGCTTTCGGCCTCTTTCATAACATCAATCACCTGCTCCAGCGTCATGGTTGCACTGTTATATACCACACAGCCCTCTTTTTTCAGATCCAGCAGTGCCGGATTGACAAGAGAACCTGCATAAATGATAATGTCCGCCTCACCAAGCAGCTTCTGTCCTCTTACCGTAATCAGATCCGGGGCTCCGGGGCCCGCTCCAATAAAATGTACCATCTATTTTTTCCTCTTTTCTTTTACAATAATCAGTGAATAGTAACTTGCCTGGTCCGGGATTTCTTCCGCGTTGAAATACTTCTGTTCCGTATCCATGCCGCAGTTTTCTACCATCACCGCCCGGCAGTTCTTTTCCTTCAGGAACTGTTTCACAGCCGGCATCTTTTTACCCGCTTTCATCAGAACCTTTGTTCCTGAAAGTTCCAGTGCATCTTCAATCTGATAAGACGCCGGAATCACATGCAGTTCTTCGGAATTTTCCACCAGTCCCTCGGAAAGAGATGCTGCTGCCGCGCAGAACGATGTAACACCGCTTACAATTCTCGCATCGTAACCGTCTTCCAGTACCCGTCTGTGTACATAAAGGTAGGTAGAATACACGGTTGGATCTCCGAGTGTCAGAAATACTACATTTTTTCCTGCATCCAGCAGCTCCTCTATTTTTTCTGCACCGCGCCGGTGATTTTCCTCCAGTTCTTTGGCATTCTTTGTCATCGGCATTGGAATAGCAATGAGCTCTTTTTCTGCCAGTTCCGGCACTGCCTGAACAGCAATCTGGTAGGCAATGCTCTCTTCCGGTTTCTCTCCTGGTACTGCAATCGTATCATTTTCCCGGATCAGACGGACGGCCTTTAACGTCATAAGCTCCGGGTCTCCCGGTCCGATTCCTGTTCCAAATAAAATTCCTGTCATTTTGTTTTTACTCTTTTCTGTTTTCTTTTTCTTCCTGCTCCCGCAGGCGCTCCAGAAGTTCTCCCGCTCCCGGGGTTTCCCCGAGCAGGCCCTCATTGCTTGAAAAAACAATCGCCTCCGTCTGCACTCTGCCCTCAATATGGTAATTCATGTAAAAAGCAATTTTTTCTGTCACTTTTTCCATGGTCTCTTTCAGGCATCCTGCTTCCTTTAAAATCTGCACCGCTTCTTCCGTCGTTCCGGTCTCCAGCAGTTTTTTTGCCAGTGCAAGATCCGCCCCTGCACGCACCGCCTGCGCCGTAAGAAGCTCCGCACGGCAGTCTGCCTCGTGGGAATGGGTATTCATAATTCCGCCGGACACCTTGACAAATTTTCCAAGATGGGCCACAAAAAGGATGGCGTCAAAGCCGAGCTCAGCTGCAAATTCCAGTGTTTTTCCGACGTAATTACTGCACTTAACGGAATGGTCTGCACGGACCCACGGATACGTTTTTAAGAAGTCCTGTCCGTAATTTCCCGGTGTCACCAGAAGGACGCGGTCACCCTGTGCTTTCCGCATTTCCATCTCGACGCGGATCGTGGAAATCAGCGCCTCCTCGCTCATCGGCACTACAATCCCGCTCGTTCCAAGGATTGAAATGCCGCCGGTGATGCCAAGTCTCGGATTGAATGTATGCTTTGCCAGTTCTTCCCCTTCCGGTACGGAGATGATAACCTGCAGTGCGCGGAAATCATCGAGTTTTTTCTGAATCTCCTCCACATTCTCGCGGATCATCTGGCGCGGTACATGGTTGATCGCCGCGTTTCCGACCGGCTGATCCAGCCCCGGCTTTGTCACACGCCCGACGCCGAATCCTCCATCGATTACAATTCCCTCTTCTGTTCCAAACGTCACTTCCGCGTAAATCAATGCTTTATCTGTCACATCCGGATCATCCCCGCCGTCTTTTCGGACGGCACAGCTTACTTTTTCGGCACTTCTCCGGATATCCAGCAATTCCAGATTCAGAACAATGCCCTTTGGCGTATGGATTTTCACTTCCTGTATTTCTTTCCCGGAAAGCAGCATAAACGCCGCTCCCCGCGCTGCCGCTGCAGCGCAGGAACCCGTCGTATATCCCATGCGGAGTTTCTTGCTGCCGCGCATAATATATGCATCTTCCAAGCCTGTCCTGCTCATGTTTTTCTCCTTAACAGATCCGGCGGTTTTTCTGCCGGATCACGCGATCTATTTTATCATAACACACAATGAAAAAATGCTGAACCATTTTCGCATATTTTTTCAAAAAAGATCAATTTTTCCCGGCTGTTTTTCTATCTCAGAAACTTATTCTTTTCCCAGCTTCCTGTTGTTTCAAACTCCGCAGCTCTTCTTTCTGCCTGTTTTACAATTTTTTCATCAATTCCCATATTTCCAAGCAGCGCAATCGCATTCTTTCCTCTTGCCGGCCCCTGTTCCAGGCGATACGGGAAGGAAATACTCTGCGCGGTAATCTGCTCTTCAAAATGATAATTGGTATAGAGATCTTCCAGCAGATACGTCAGTTCAGTATCATGTGTTGCTGCAAGACAGAGCACATTTGCACGGCGCAGGGCAGCAAGCACACTCTCTGACGCTGCAATCCGCTCCGTCGTGTTTGTTCCCCGCAGCACCTCATCAATGACGCACAGAAGCGGTGTTTTTTCCCGGCTTGCCTCCAGAATCCGTTTTAAAGATTTTGCTTCCACAACAAAGTAACTCTCTCCCTGTGCCAGATTATCGCGGAGTGCCATGGATGTCATGATCCGGCACACAACACCGCGGTACCGCTTCGAAAGACTCGTGTTCAGTGCCTGCGCCAGAATCGCATTCACTGCCATGTTTTTCATAAATGTGGATTTTCCCGACGCATTCGAGCCGGTCAGCAGAATTCCGCCCTCCGCATACAAACTGTTTGCCACCGGATGTGTCAGAAGCGGATGATAAAGCTCCTCCACATCGATCCGACAGCCCGCCTTTTTCTCATCCAGGAATTCCGGCCGGCAGTAATACGAAAGGCTCTCCCGGTACGATGCTGCAGACAGTGCAAAGTCCAGGAGTCCAAGATCCTCTGCCATCTGCAGAATCGCTTTTTCATACGATTTCACTCCGGAAACAACCGAAGAATACTCGATCAGATCCAGCAGAAAGAACGTATGAAAGTATGCAAAAATCATGTTTGCTGCACCGCCCTGCGATTCTTTCGTATTCACAAGTGTTCTGCATTTTCTTGTAATCGGACGGAGTTGTTTTTCCTGTTCTTCCAGACGCTTCTGATACATTTCCAGTCCGGAAATTTTTTCTTTTCCAAGTTCCCTGGCTGTCCGCTGCAGCCGCAGGATACAGCCAAACGCTTTTAATGCACTCTCCAGCTTTTTGCTCTCCCTTCCATGCATCAGTCCGTTGCCGACCATAGAAGCAAACAGAACAGCCACACCCAGCGGAGGCAGTACAAACAGCAGTCCAATTCCAAGCACAGCAATACCGGCCATCAGAAGATATTTCCCCTTCTCTCCAGGCTCCGCCTCCATCAGTACGGCTATTTCTTCTGTCGGCGGATTCATCTTTTCTTTTCCCATCAAAAGAAGTGCTTTCTGCACTGCTTCTCTGGCTTTTTGGTTCTCTGCAAAAAGCTTCATCAGCCGTTCCCGCTCTTCCCTGATTTCTGTTGTTGTGACCGGCATCCGAAGCGCCGTGTACAGATATTCTTCCCCGCACACCGACACTGTGTGGTCGACTGTGTCAAAAACCGCATCGAGATCCAGGTCATTCCAGGTAATCGCGTCCACGCAGAAGTTTTCCCCTGCTTTTCGTCTCAGACACGCTTCCAGTTTTTCTTTCTTTTCCCGTGCCGTCCGTTTCTCCTGCTTTTTTCCCCATTTCTTCCGCAGTTGTACCAGCTTCTTTTCCTGTTCATTTCTGTTATTCTGTACCATCCAAACTCCCAGCAGTATCAGAACAACAAAAATTCCTGCTGCCGTGTACAGTTCTTTCATGTCTTATCGCCATCCTTTTTCCTGCTCTGTATCATAAGTCTTTTGATTCTGTCTTATTCTAGCACAGAACCCTCTTCCCTTCCAGATTTTGTTGCAAAAATCATCTCCACCGCCGCATGTACAGCCAGTCTCTGTGAACTGCTGCCGTCACCAATGCAGGTGGAAAGGGTAAGTATCTTTTGAACTTTCTTTTCCTCACCGCTGCCAAAGATAATGCTGTTTTCTTTTCTTTCCTGTACCCATGCATTCCAGTCCGCATCGCTCCATGCTCCCAGCCGGTAAACATCACTTTTGGCATCCGTCTCCTCCACACTCCAAATACGGCACTGCCATGCTTCACCCGGCAAATACAGGTACAGATACGGAAATTCCTGTTCCCACGACGCCTCACGATACTTTTTCAATCCTCCGAACATCGTTCCATCCCGCATATTATGCCCATATAAAATCGTGTGACGTTCAGAAAAATCCTCTGGTGTATCACACGGTGCAAAAATACTGCCGTAAATCCGCTCCCTGCAAAACGCATCGTGTGTCAGATAATATGCGTTATCCTGCCCGTGCGCAACCGGAACATCTAAGGCGCAGCCCGGAATCCAGAGCCACGCGCAGATTTCTCTATTTTTTGATCGAAGTCCTGTAAAATCAATTGTCCGAAACAGATTTTGATCTGTACTGCCCGGTTCCTGCTCCTGCACTTCTTCGCTTTTTTCGTTTTCCTCTTTGTTCTCTTCTTTTTCTTCTCTGACATACATCTCCACCGCTTCTTCCTGTTCTTTTCGAATCTGCCGGCTTACCTGAATCTGCGGCAGATACCAGAAAAAAAGCGCCGCCAATGTCAGAACTGCAATCCCTCTTCTTTTTCTGCTGATTTTTTCTCTCTCCATTTTGTTTTCATTCCACCACCCGAACCGATGGTGGAATGTTTTTCCGTTTTGTTATTCAACCGGAATCCGGTTTTTTACAATACTGTTGTGTCCATAATCATCCCAGCGGTATTTCTGATTTTCAAATACAACCTCACTTTCTTTGGGATGTCCGCAAAGATTTACCGATACCGAAAAGACGCGCGCAGGATCTTTTCCATATGCCGGCTCTTCTAGTTTTTTCACGGTAACATTCTTCGTACCTGTCACCTGCATAAGCGAATACCGCAGCACCTTCTTCTCCTGTACCCGGTAATCGTTTCCTGCCGGAATTCCCCGGATCTGTACCGACTGTTCCGTGTAGCCGTCCTGATCTGTCGTTTTCTCCACCTGTGTTTTTGTAAACGTAAGATAGCATTGGTATGTATGTTCTTTTCCATACAGATCCTTTCCCTTCACGGAAAACAGAAACGTTGGATTTCCATGCGCCCATGTAATCTCATCCGCCTTAATCTTCTTTGTAATCGTCAAGGTTTCACATGCAAGATCCTTCATCGTCACGGTCTGCACTTCCTGTTTTGCCTCCAGCACAAACGAAACCGGTTCTGCCGCAAGGTATCCATCCGGCGCGGCCTCCTCCACAAGGACATAAGAACCCGGCTTTAATTTTTCCAGTTCATGCGGGCCGCTTCCTCCTGAAATCCAGCTGTCCACACGGTTTCCATCCATATCTTTTAATACCAGCTTTGCGCCGGAAATTCGTTTTCCGCTCTCTGCATCTATTTTTTCAATTGTCAGATGTGTTCCATCATTTTCGACCGTCACCGACAGTTCCGATTTACCGTCAATTTTTCCGTTTTCTACCACAAATTCCCGGCATGTGCTGTCCAGCAGAAAGCCCTCCGGAGATGCTGTCTCCTGATAGTACCAGACACCGTCCAAAAGTCCCGTCAGCTCAATTTTTCCATTTGCATCCGTCTTTTTTGTCTCATCAAAACTTCCATCTTTCGTCCAGATATGAAAGGCTGCTCCCTGAAGCACTTTTCCGTCTCCCTGACTTACTTTCTGCAGAACAAAACGGTTCTTCCAGTTTGTAAACGTCAGTGTGATCTGTGCGTTTTGTTCCCCGATCGTTATTTTCTTTTCCGTCGGATCCAGCACATATCCATTTGGAGCCGCCGTTTCCCGCACAAGATACGTTCCGTACTCCAGCCCGTTTTTGAACGCCTCTCCATTTTCATCCGTTTTCAGCACAGCTGCTACCGCCTGATCCGGAAACAGCACTGTTCCGTTTACCGTTGTAATTGCTCCGCTCGCAATCACCTGATATGTTGCACCAGAAAGTACTTTCCCTGAGTTTTCTTCCGTCTTTTTTATCTTCAGTGAGCCTGTTTTTCTTGTGTTTTCTGCCTCCAGATGGATCGTCTGCATGCCTTCCTTGTCAATGGAAAATTCCTGCTCCCAGCTTCCTGCATAACCAGCTGGATTCTTTGTCTCCACAACACGGAATTTTCCATTTTCACTGTCTGTATCCAGAATTCCCTCCAGCAGATAAGAACCCGTTTTTTTCACCCAGTTCATCTTTTTGAATTCACTCCAGGTGTTGTTTTTCCAGCGGTACACGGTAAATTCTGCACCCGAAATAGCTTCTTTTGTCTCTGCATCCATTTTTTTCACTACAAGATCTCCTACTTTCGACAGATGACAGGGAACGTTCGCTGTGTAACCAAATTCCGAAGTATTCCACGGCACAACAGTTATTCCCGTTTCCCGGGATGCTCCATGCCAGTTGTTGTACGTACTGGAAGTATCGTTTACAAAATTATCCGGCCATTTTTTCGGTGCTTTCACTCCGCCGCCGGGACCAGTTACCGCGTCGTTAGTGCCTCCATCATAGAAAATCATCGTCTGGGAATTTCCTTCAAAGGTAACTGTAACCCAGCCTTCCGAATTTTCCGGAGTTGTTCCACCGTCCGGCTCAGAGCCGCGTCTTGCCGACCAGATCGCTTCTGTTCTGGCATCGTAGACGATTCTGGCATCTGCCTCCTTCGTCAGATAGATATGTTCTGTCTCATCAGCCAGATAAAAGCCCTGCTTAAAGTCCAGATCTGAAAGTGTAAAATATCCTTTCACATTCAGCGGATTTCCTTTACTGTCGTAATAAGCAAACCGTACCTTGATCCAGAGCAGACCTTTAATATCAATGACCGGCTTATTGTGGTCAATCGCCACGACTACCGCATCCACGTCCTCATACCCTGATGGTACAACCGTGTTCTGCCAGTCTTCCAGCCAGATCCGCATCGTTACATTTTCCCCGTGGCACTCTCCAACATTCGTATATTCCGCATACATTTTTCCTTTTTTCGACTCCAGCGGCGTGAAGGAACGGAGATTACTCCATCCCTTCACATCGGCCGCCGGCCACCATGTGGAACAGCATTTCGAATGGCTCTCTCCGTTTTTGCAGAACAGATTGTCCCAGGTACTTCCATCTGTACTTCCAAAACGGATTTTTGTCTCACTTCCGATCAGCGGGGTAAAATCATATCGGCCGTCAATAACAGAGTCCGATGATACAACTTCTCCGATTCCGGCTTTCGAAAGAGAAGGAAGACTCGTAAGACTCGAAGCCAGAACATCTTCCCGAAAACAAAATCCCAACAACAGCAGAATTCCTGCGAGAAACCAGAAGCTTTTCTTTGCTCTTTTCATTCTTTCCTCCTTTCAGACCGGCCCGCGGCAAGAAACAGGAAGGCTCCTGTCACGGCAATTCCAATGGGGACCGCTGCTGACGGATCGCGCAGACCTGTTTTTGGCGCGCTGTGCCAGATAGAGGGGCCTTCTTCCTGCGGCAGATCTTCTCCTTCGACAGAAAAAATCCATTTTACCCCGCTTTTCCGAAGTGCCCATTCATTTCCAAGTTCTGACGGCACACGGATTGAAAAACAGATTTCTTTCCGTTCATCTGGACTGCATATTCCAAGACTTTTTGCTGCCCATAGTCCCTCACTCTCTAAATCACCTTCATAAATCACGCTGTCTCCCTCTCGTATTTCCAGTTTCACCTTGGAAAGCAGTTCTTTTTCTGCTTCACTGAGTTCTTCCGGAAGTTCCGTCCGCAGAAAAAATTCTGCACGGCTTGCTGTCGTGTTCACCAGTGTGAACGTATCTTCCCATTCATCTCCCGGCATCAGCACTGGAAAGTTCCGAAAGAAATTGTCGGGTGCCAAGATCAGATTCCGCGCTGCTCCTTCGTACGAAACGGTGAGGAAGCTCTGCTGCGAAACCTCCGAAACGGTATTATCCGCCTCGTGGACACACTGTTCTATTTCCAGTTCTTCTCCCCACGGAGCTTCTGCCGTAAAATCCGGCGTCACATTCGCTGCCTGTACGGCCTCCGCCTGGATTTCAACGGACAGCACCTGTCCCTCCGCCTCACTGGTCCACGCAGATGGAATGGTGATTGTACGGAAAAAATCGACAGATTCCTGCTTTCCCAGCACTTTTGGATAATAATAATACTCTCCTGCTTTCAGCCAGACGTCCTCGATTCCCCCAAGGTCCTCTTCCCCCAGACGGTAATCCTGCGTTTCTTCCTCATCAAACACAGGCTTTACCCGGACATAGCATGGTTCAGCATAATTGGTGATCCGCGGAATTTTTGAAATCACCTGGGAAGGCAGTACAATGCCGTTTTCCGGTCCCTCATACTTCTTTTCTCCATCCCCGTCTTCCTCATATTCCCAGATTCCAATATTTACATCTCCGACAGCTATTTTGTTAATGGTCTCAACACTGCTCCGGTAATATGCATACGTTCCGCTGATTCCCATCAGAAGACTTGCCGCCGCACATCCGATCCTGACGCGTTTTCCTTTCATGTCTGACCACCTCTCTCATAAGCATCCCATGCCTCCCGATAGCCGTGAAATACCATATTCCCCTTCTGGATCTGCACCGATTCCTCATAGACCGAAACCTCAAGTTCTTTCTGTTCCATTTCTTTTGCAACGCGGATTCCGGTAAACAATTCCGTCGTGCTTTCGCCTTCTGAAACCGGTTTTTTGTAATAATAGTAGTCATCTTCTCCTTTTACCCAGTTTTTCGTATCAAGTCCCTCAATCGCTTCAATTGGTTCACTGAATATAAGTGCCGCACGAATATAGCAGGCAACGGAACCTTCATTTCTGATTTTTACTCTCTTTACCACACTTTTCCCTGGCGGTACGGGCGTCGGTGTCGGAAATTCTTCATCGATAGTACTTGTATTATGTCCGAACACCATACGATTCCAGACACTCTCGTGATCTGTAAAATACGCCGAAGTTCCCGGCAGCAGCCAAATGGCTGCCGCCATCGTACACCCGGCCGCACCCGCAAGGAAAAACAGCCGTTTCGTCTTTTTCTTCATCTTTTGTCCCCCAGAAAACTGCTTAAATTCCAGGTGCTTCTGTCTGTTCCGGCTCCGACTGCGGTGCCGTTACCTGCCCCTTCTGCCCATTATTCTGATTTACATACTTCTCCCAGGCCTTTGCTGCCCGCTCGGCAGCCGTACTTCCCTCACCGGTATTCAGCGCCTGGATTGCATAATAATTGATCGGAATATCGACCTCTTTTTCATCCAGCTGCCCTTCCACGATATTAGCTGCTGTCACGCTCGTAAATAAAGGATCCGTCGTTTTGCCAGCTGCAAGCACTTCATTGTAGAGATATGTATATACCATCGAATTGTTCTGTTTTTTCTTGTACATCAGCACCCATTTTTTCGAAAGCTGATTCATCGAAAACAGTTCCGTATCGCCGGCTGCTCCGCCGTTTAAACGGTTTCCGGATGTATCTGCAACGATCACTTTTGCGATTGGTATGGAAACATCCATATAGACGTAAGAATCATTTTTACCTTTATTTTTGATACGCGGGTCCTTCGGAATCACCTGGGTCGGCACGATATGATTGGTCTTTCCGTCCGGATCTGGTGCGTACGATGGTTCATTTCCTTCGATATCTACTTTTCCCACAACAAACTGGTTCGTCACAGAATCCTTATCCGTCAGATACGCCAGTGTTCCGCCCGCTGCCAGGGCTCCTGTCAGAAGCAGTGATGCTGCCCAGAATACGATTTTCCGCTGTTTTTTCATAGATCAATTCCTCCTGTTTTCCTAAATAATTTTGCTAATTCTTTTTATAACTTGTTTTCCTGCATGATTTTTCTACCGTGCCAAAGCTGCCGGATTGTAAAAAGCATCACCGCTCCCACGGCCAGAAAAAAGAGTGTTCCTCTCTGCCGGAGCCAGATAATACCAAAGCCAAGCCAGGGAAGAGCTACGATCACATTCCCGATCACCTGTTTTTCCAAAACGATGCCTGCATCTTCCTCCGCGTTGGCATCCCCCTTAGTACAGTATCCTTCCTCGCTCTTTTCCACGATCCGGTGTGTCACCACCATATTTCCTCTCCGGTAGGTAATCACATCCCCCGGATTCCATTCCTTCTTCCGTCCATCCACAACCACAACAGATCCCGTCGGGATCTCCGGTTCCATGGACCCGGACAGTACGACATAGGCGCAGAAATACTGCATCAGATACCATCCCGCCGCCAGAAAAAGGAAGGAAAGAAAGCCCTGCAGCCCCAGTTTTCCTTTTGCTTTCATTTGCTCCCTTCCGTCGATGCGGACATCCAGACTGTCATTTTTGCACGCAAAAAACAGAGGATAGCATTTACCCTCTGTCTCAGAATATCCCTGTTTCATTTTCTCTAAAGTTCTTGTAAAAGTGATTTAAACTTACCATAGTCCGGGCGAAAGCGCAAGCATTGTCTGCCCGTTTAATTCTAAATTTTTTCTAAAGCCTGAAACGCAGAAAATTTTCAGAACTTTTCCCGGATCTTTTTTTCTCCAAACGCAAGCCGCTTTTCCAGCTCCTGCCCATTTTCTGCCCCAAGGATTTTTCGCATTACACTCTCTTCTTCCCGGATTCCTTTTCCGTGAAGTACGCCGTATGCGCCGGCATCACTTCCCGCCGCAAGCACAACGTCCTTTTCAAATGCGAGCTGCAGACCTTTTTTCTGCGTCTCAAAAATCCACGCCAGCGTTTCAGCCGGATATCTGCCGTTCTCCAGAAGATTCGAAACCGTCACAATTGTCGGCACCCAGATTGTTGCATGCTCTGCCATACAGCAGATGCTCTCTTCATTCTGAAAGTTCCCGTGCTCAACCGAGTCCACGCCTGCCTCTGCCGCATCCATCACAGCCTGTGCGCCGTTCACATGCGCCATCACAGAAAGCCCCGCATCATGCGCCGCAGCTGTCATTGCAAAAACCTCTTCCCTGGAAAGCGGCTCACTGGTCACATGCCCCTTTGTCGCGAAATCCAGGATTCCCGTCGTCATGATCTTGATAAAATCTCCGCCCGCACGGCGTACTTCACGCACAAGCGCGCAATACTCTTTCCCGTCTGAAAATGCGCGTCCGACAATTTTTCCATAACGGCCCGCCCTGTGAATCGCAAAAACCGGTGTGCGGTATGTGATCCCGTACTCCGGCGCAAGGCTCCGTGCAAGAACACCCGCCCCGTACGGATCTCCGCCGTCACGCACATAGGAAATCCCTGCCTTCTGATACGCCGCCAGATGTTCCCGGATCAGATCCTCCCGCGGGCCGTTTTCATGCGCTGCCGCCGCCTTTTTGTAATCCACACCGTCCATAAAAATATGGGCATGGCATTCTGCTGTCACCATTTTTGTTTACCGCCTTATCTCCGATTCCACCACAGCTTCTCTGCGGCCCATTTTCCAGTTCTGCTCCGAGAGATACAGATGATATCCACAGCCGTTTTCTACTCGCCAGTCATAGTAACTCTTCTGTGGCACGCCGTACTGCTCAAGGATACTCATGATCGTGCCTCCGTGCACCACCATCGCCACGTTACGGTAATGGCGGCGGATACACGTATCCACCATCTTGTCAAAGCCGGCGATGCAGCGGTCCTTGAACTGCTGCGGGCTCTCACCGCCCGGAAAGGCAAGCGTCGCCATGGAATCAATCCACTCCTGGTATTTCGGATTATCTTTTAATTCCTGATAATTTTTGTTCTCAAACTCACCAAAATTGCACTCTGCAAATTCCGGGATTTTGACCTGTTTGGCATACGGATACAGAATGTCTGCCGTTTCCAGACACCGTTTCAGCGGGCTGACGAACAGAAGCTCAACGGTATCCATCGTCCGCTGTTCCAGCTCTTTTTTCCCTTCCTCACACAGTGGTTCATCCGTCACGCCGATATACCGTCCTAATGTATTGCCATAGGTTTTTCCATGGCGGATCATTGCAATTTTAATCATGTTTTTCCTCACCTTTCAGCAGGATTCCGATTCCGCACACCACACGGGTTACCGAATCAGCCTTTGCTGCCAGCTCCGTACAGATGCGCCCCGTCTTTTCCCGCCATTTCCGGTCGAAGGGTTCGATCGGAACCACTCCGTAACCGAGTTCATTCGTAACAATGCAGATTTCCGGATTTTTCTGCAGCAGTTCTTCCAGTTCTGCTTCCGGTGCAGTCCCGGTCTCCTCTTCCAGAAGGAGCCATCTGCGGACCAGTTCCTGAAAATCATATACGCCGGAACATGCCGACAGCTCCTCTTTCGAAACGGCTGCCCCATCGGCCCATCCTGTTTCTTTTCCGGTCATCTTCTTTGCAAAGTCAAGCTTTCCCTGAAAAGCCCCTCCAATTACTAATTTCATTTCCAGTTCTCCATTCCAAGAGAAAGTACCACAAGAGACAGGAGCTGTGCCAGCTCACAGAGCGAAAGGAAATAGCCTGCGAGATCTCCTGTAATTCCTCCAAAATACTTACTGCTTTTCCATTTATAATAACAGAATACCAGTGCCGATACAACCAGTACATCCAGTGCCGCCCAGACGCAGAACGAAGCTGAGAGCGCCGTCACGGCAAAAATCGTCACAACAAGCACCGCCGCCGTTCTTTTTTTCTCTGCGCTCATGCCAAACGCTGCCGCTGTTCCTTTCGGATTGGCATTTGGAAAAAACGCGATCGAAAGACCGCTGAACGATCTCGAAACTGCGAAGCCAAATGCATACGCCGGAAAAATCTTCCAGACAAGTTCTCCGGCTGCGCCCGCGTACAGTACAAAATACAGACATCCCATAATAATCGCAAATGCTCCGGCGTGCGGGTCTTTTAAGATTTCCAGTCGGCGCTGTTTTTCTCTCCAGGAACTTAACGCATCCATCGTATCCAGATAGCCGTCGAGGTGAATGCCGCCCGTCACCAGAACCGGAACTGCCGTCAGCACTGCAGCCCGCAGCATGCTTCCCGCGCCAATCTGCTGCAGCAGCCAGAAAAGCACCGCCGAAACTGCACCGACAGCCAGTCCGACCCACGGAAAGAAACACAACGCATATTTCATGTTCTCTTTTTCCCAGTCTGCCGGCGGCATCGGGATTTTCGAGTACATGGCAAACGCCACTTTAAAATTATTCCATATCGTTTTCATCTTATTCTTTTTTTATTCTGACGGGAATCCCATACACAACCTCGGTCACACAGTCCGCCATCTCTGCCAGACGTACATTAATGTTTCCCAGGATCCGCTGGTATTCCATCGTCTCCTCCTCATATCGGTATCCGTCCGAAAAAATTTCATTCGTCACCAGAACCAGATTCCGCGCCTGATTGGCCAGACGGGAAACGCCCGCAAGAATTTCCTCCTCCGTCCGCGCTTTTCCCGCCCCGGATGGATCAAATATTTCATTTGCCGTGAGATTCGACATACATTCGAGCAGCACATCGCTTCCCGGTTCCAGCTCCACTTCTTTTAAATTCGTATAACACTCAATCGTCGAAAACTTCTTTGCCGCGCGCATCTTCCGGTGGCGTGCAATACGCGCCTGCCCTTCCGCACCGAACGGCTGCATCGTTGCGATATAAACCCTCCGTGTTCCGCCAAAATCCAGAATACACTGCTCCGCATACGCCGATTTTCCGCTGCCGCTGCCGCCTGTAACCAGATGTATCATCGTTTCACCTGCCTTTTTTAAGTCAGCGGCACATACGTTTCGATCTGTGCCTCGTCAAATGTCGCCATGCCGCGGTATACGGCATTTGCCTGATCCAGAATCGGGAAAATCATGATGGCGCCCGTTCCCTCGCCCAGACACATATCGCAGTGCAGAAAGGCTTCTTTTCCAAGCTCTGCAAGCAGAAGATGCGCCGCCGGCTCCTTCGATACGTGCGAAGCAATCATATAGTCCTTTGCAAACGGTGCAATCCGTGCAGCAAGAAGCGCTGCCACACAGGAAATAAAGCCGTCCATCACAACCGGAACGCCATGTGCGGCCCCTGCAAGAAAGACACCCGCCATGCCGGCAATGTCAAAACCGCCGACCTTTGCCAGCACATCGATGGGATCGGACGGATCCGGCTGATTGATGGCAATCGCTTTTTCAATCGCTGCAATTTTCCGCGCAAGACCTTCACTCGAAAGCCCGGCGCCCCGTCCCGTCAGTTCCGGAACCGGCTGATTCAGGAAAACGGCTGCCATTGCACTGCTCGTCGTCGTATTTCCAATGCCCATCTCACCGGTTGCCATCAGCTGATAGCCCGCCGCAATTTTTTCTTCCGCCACGGCGATTCCTGTTTCAAGCGCACGAACGGCCTCTTCCCTTGTCATCGCCGGGCCTTTTGCCATATTTTTTGTTCCATACGCAACTTTATACCGCGGAACCTTCGTATCGCGCGCCATTCCGATATCAATCGGAAACAGATCCGCATGCGCACCGCGGCAGAGAATGGCTGCTGTCGCCTTCTCCTGCAGAAAATTTTCCGCAACTGTCGCTGTCACTTCCTGACCGCTCTGCGTCACGTTTTCTTCCACAACGCCATTGTCCGCACAGAACGTCAGAAGTGCTCTTTTTTCAATCGAAATCTCCTCTTTTCCGGTGATTCCGGCAATCTGGATGAGCACGTCCTCCAGCTTTCCGAGGCTGTGGAGCGGCTTTGCAATGCCGTCCCAGTGAGCCTTGGCACGATCCATCGCCTCTTTCGAAAGCGGATGGATCTGTTCGATTGTTTCCTGTAATGTCATCTTTTGTTCGCCCCTTCTTTCGATATGACGTCCGATCAGCTCTGTTTTTTCACCCAGTTCACAAAGAAAATATGGGAATCTTCCCGCGCTGTTCCGCTGGAAGTTGTCCATTTATAGGTGTATGTATATGTCACACATTTTTCTTTATCCATATTCAGATTTTTAAATGCTTTCGGAGTCATGAAATATAGATAATCAAAATCATCTCTCGTATCGCCAAAGCCCGGGATCACACGCTTTGTGCCGTTCTTCAGATATGCATCCATGATCGACTGGGATTCATCCACTGCACCGTAGGCTCCATTATTTTTCAGCTGATTGATAATCGAACTGCTCTGCTCCGCAATTCCCGTCAGATAGTTTGTCAGACTTCCGTTCCGCGCCGGTTCAAACTGCTGCTGTTTATAAATCGCGGTGCGGAGCGAAATATTCTGTGCCGCCATCCGGTTCCGGATGACCATCGCAACTGCCGTCATACCTGTTTTTCTCTGGACACCCGCCTCCGCACTGCAGATAGCCGCAAAGAAATCACGGTCACTCACAGACGGATCCGTGTAATACTGATGCTCCATCGTATAATATTTTCCGCTTACGCTGTCCTTTGCACGCACATACTGGCTCGAGCCGAGAATGCACACTCCGTTTTCGTCAAAGCTGTAGTACCAGTTGCTGCTGTTCTTTTTCAGCAGAGCGTAATACGATTTTACCATCTTTCCGTCGCTTCCAAAGTAATACCAGCCCGTCTGCGGATCACCGCTTACCATCCGTTTCTGTGCATTGAGCCACTGGTTCTTTGCCATGCCTCCCCAGTCTTTAAAGTAATAGGAAGCGCCGTTAATAGTCCGCTCTCCCGTCACCATCACGCCGTTGGCATCGGCATAGTAACTGTTGTTTAAATGCGTAAAGAAGGTATTGCGGTACATCGCACCATTTTCCCGGAAGTAATACCACTGGTTCTCTTTCGAAAGCCAGCCCGTCACCATCTTTCCATCCGCATCGGCATAATACGTTTCACCGCCAAGCTGGAAAAAGGTACTACGGTACATGCCGCCCCAGCCCCGGAAATAATAATACGTACCATTGATTTTCTGCCAGCCGGTTACCATCTTTCCATCTGCATTCACACGATATGTATTGTTGTCATATTCAAAAAAGCGGTCAAAATACTGCTCTCCGGTTTCATCAAAATAGTAATATGTACTGCCCTGCTGCAGCCAGCCGACGGTCAGTTTTCCATCTGCAGCCGCATGGCAGACACTCGTTCCGTTTTTGATGAATGCATTCTGATACATGCCGCCCCAGTCCTTGAAATAGTACCAGTCACCGTCGATCTGTTTTTTTCCGACAGCCATCTTTCCGTTCTCATCGGCATAGTAAAGTGCACTTCCTGTCGGTGCTTTGAAAAAGGTGCTGCGGTACATGCCGCCCCAGCTTCGGAAATAATACCAGGTTCCATCCTGCAGCAGCCAGCCGGTCGTCATCTTTCCATCCGTATCAACATGATAAATATTATTTTTATGCGTCAGAAAGGTGTTTTGTGCCATGCCGCCCCAGCTTCGGAAGTAATACCAGATCCCGTCAATCTGTTCGAACCCGGATGCCATTTTTCCATCCGCATCAACATAATACGTATTCTTGTCATACTCAAAAAAACGATTCCGGTACATCGCGCCCTGATCATCAAAATAATAATACACATCATCGATCAGTTTCCAGCCGGTCGCCATTTTTCCGTCCGCATCAGAATAATACGGTACATTTTTCACGGTGTAAAAGGCATCCCGGTAAACACCGCCCCAGCTTTGGAAATAATACCAGGCTCCATCAAGTTTTTTCCAGCCGACCGCCATTTTTCCGTCATTATTCAGGTAGTAACGGTTCTTGTCGTACTCTCTCCAGGCTCCTTTGACAATGGTACCATCCGGATCCTTAAAATACCAGATCCCGTTCTCATTCACCCATGGGTAATAGCTTCCAGCCTGCACGGATACCGCCGTCTCTTCGGGATTTCCGCTCTGTACTTCTGCCGCCGGAAGATCCGAGGCGGCATTTTCCGCTGTCGAATCCGGTGTCTCCGTTTCTGTCATCTCCGGCGTATTTTCGTCTGTGGTTTCCGCCTCCGATGTTTCTTCTGTTTCTTCCTGTGTAACAGCAGAAGCCTCATTTACCAGACTCTGCTCTGTGCCTGCTCCAAATACGTTCGCAGCACTGACAGCGGTTGTCACGCAGGTTGCCGCCAGTACTCCCCTGATTACTTTATTTTTCATTATTTATTCTTCTCTCCCTGCAAAAACAGGCAAAGCCTGCTGTGTGCTCTGCCTGTTTTAAAATTCTGCTCCTGCTTTATCTTATTTCAAAAACGCCCGAACAGTCTCCGGCATCTGATCTACATCACACTCTGTCGTATGAAGCACCGGTGCAGTACGGATTTCTTCGATCGCACGCGGAATCTCGGTATTGGCAAGTGCAGACAGCTTGTCTACCTGCTCCAGTACCGGAAGGGTGTCATACTCCGGTGCAATCGCTGCAAGAACGCTGCTTGTAAATTTATACGGACTTGCGGTAGATGCGATGACGGTCTTGGTTTCGTCATAGGTTTCCTCGCGGTATTTTCCGTATACAGCCGCTGCAACCGCGGTATGGGTATCAATCACATATCCGGTATCGCTGTACAGTTTTGCAATCGCGTCTGCTGTCTCCTGTTCGGATGCATAATTGCCGTAGAAGTCTGCCAGCTCTTTTTTCATCGCATCGGTGATCTCATATTTTCCGTCCTTTGCAAGATCCTGCATCAGCTCGCGGTCTGCTGCTTCGCTGTTTCCGGCGATGCGGTAGATCAGACGCTCCAGATTGCTCGAGATCAGGATATCCATGGACGGTGATGTTGTCAGAATAAAGTCTCTGTTTCTGTCGTAAACGCCGGTGCGGAAGAAGTCAAACAGAACTTTGTTCTCATTGGAAGCGCAGATCAGTTTTGCGATCGGCAGTCCCATCTGTTTTGCATAGAATGCTGCGAGAATATTTCCGAAGTTTCCGGTCGGAACGGTTACATTGATCTTTTCTCCGTCTGCAATCTCTCCGTTTTTCACCAGGTTTGCGTAAGCATATACGTAGTAGACGACCTGCGGAACGAGTCTTCCGATGTTGATCGAGTTTGCAGAGCTGAACTGGAAACCTTTATCTGCCAGCTCTTTTCCAAGCTCTTTGTCGTTAAACATTTTCTTCACGCCGGTCTGTGCGTCGTCGAAGTTTCCGTGGATGGCAACAACGTGGGTATTTTTGCCCTTCTGTGTTACCATCTGTTTTTCCTGAATCGGGCTTACGCCGTTCTTCGGGTAAAATACAATAATTCTGGTGCCCGGCACATCTGCAAAGCCTGCCATTGCTGCTTTTCCGGTATCTCCAGATGTAGCAGTTAAGATGACGATCTCATTTTTCACGCCGTTTTTCTTTGCGGCGGTCGTCATCAGATGCGGCAGAATGGAAAGTGCCATGTCCTTGAACGCGATCGTTGCGCCGTGGAACAGCTCCAGATAGTAAACACCGTCTGCTTTTGTCAGCGGTGCAATTTCCTCTGTGTCAAATTTTGCATCGTATGCGTTTGCAATACAGTTTTTCAGTTCATCTTCTGTAAAGTCGGTAAGAAAACGGCTCATTACCTCGTATGCTACTTCCTGATAGCTCATAGCCGCAAGTTTTTCCATGGGAACATCCAGTGCTGGAATGGAGGTCGGTACAAATAATCCGCCGTCGTCGGACAGACCCTTTAAGATTGCCCGGGATGCAGTTACGGTTTCTCCATTGCCTCTGGTACTTTTGTATAATACTTCCATGCTCTTTCTCTCCTTCACTTTGACTCCCGGCAGAGCCTCTCTGACTCCCGGCCGGATACGTTTCAGATTAGTTTTACCTGTACGCTTCCTTTTATTATAATGGATGAAGTATGAAAAAACAACAAAAATATACAAAAAATGACTGTGCACAAAAATGCACAGCCATTTTCCACCATTCTGCCAAAATATTTTTTGTCAGAATGTATGATTTAATTTTCGTCGGACTCCTCCGTTTTTGCTTCGCCTTCTTCCAGGGCCGGGGATTCTGCTGCTTCTTCCAGGGCAAGCGCCTCTTCCTCTTTTTCCGCATTTTCTGCGATTTTGTCTTCCGCCCAGGTCACAAACGCTGCTGCTTCTCCGATCTCAAAGCGTTTCTTGTCAAGAAAAGTACTTCTACCGCCGATGGTGATACGGATATAGTTGTCAAACTCCGTGACCTTTGCCAGCTGCTCCAGCGGAATATCGGTGCTTCTGCCCTCTTTTTCGTATGTCATCGTGAGCACATGCTCCGTAAAACGAAGGGTACGTTCTCCGAGAAGGCCTTTCTTTTTGCATTTTTTCATCTGCGAACGGGCCATCAGATTCGGCAGAAACGTACACAGCAGTGCCATCAGGACAGAAATTCCCAGATTGAAGAAATCGCCCGGCAGAACGGATCCGCGGGTCACTGCACCGTAGATCATGAAGAGAATGGCAGCCGCAACAGCAAGACCGGTGATGATCCGCAGCACGAGCAGCACTTTTTTCATTTCGGTGCGGTAAATCTCCACAAACAGCTCTTTGGTATATTCGATTTTGTTTTTAAACAGCATATTCTCTCTCTTTTCTTATCGGTTGTTGATTGCAGTTACCAGCGCATCGATGGAAGCACGGATGATATCCGGGTCTACGCCTGCACCCCAGGAAAGTGTTCCGTCCGGCTTCTTGATGCCGACATAGGCGATCGCACGGGATTTGGAACTCTGCTCTAAAGCATGCTCCGTATAGCTGACCAGATCATACTGCAGATTGTACTGCTGTTTCAGCGCGTTGCTGACTGCGTTCAGACGGCCGTTTCCTTCTGCAAATACGGTTGTATACTCGCCGCCCTCATAGTTGGAAGTAACCTGTGCTTCAATTCTGCCCGCATCAAGCTGTTTAAAGTGAACGCCGTTGATGTTATACGGTGTGGTTACGTTCTCGAAGCTGTCCTTGAAGAGTTCAAAGATTTCATCCGGACGCAGCTCTTTATGCAGATGATCGGAAACGGATTTTGCGGTATAGCTCATAGCCTCGCGCATCTTCGCCGGCAGATTCAGGCCGTATTTCGTCTCCAGAATATAGCCGACACCGCCCTTTCCAGACTGGCTGTTGATGCGGATGACGTCTGCATCGTAGTTTCTTCCGATATCGGTCGGATCGATCGGCAGATACGGAACGGTCCAGGTATCCGGTGCTTTCTCCTCGATCCAGTGCATGCCTTTTGCGATCGCATCCTGATGGGAACCGGAGAAGGCTGCAAATACGAGAGATCCGCAGTACGGGCTTCTCGGGTTGATGCTCATACCGGTGAAGGATTCAAATGCATGGCAGAGTTTCGGCATATCGGAGAAGTCAAGCTCCGGATTGACGCCCTGCATGTACATGTTCATGCCGACCGTGATAATATCCACGTTTCCGGTTCTCTCGCCGTTTCCGAACAGCGTTCCCTCGATACGGTCTGCTCCGGCAAGGATACCCATCTCTGCATCGGAAACGCCGCAGCCGCGGTCATTGTGCGGATGAAGGGAAAGAACGACATTATCGCGGTATTTCAGGTTTTTGCTCATATATTCCACCTGGCTTGCATAAACGTGCGGCATGGAAAGCTCCACGGTGCTCGGCAGGTTGATGATGGCTTTGCGGTCTGCAGTCGGCTGCCATACGTCGAGAACGGCGTTGCACACCTCAAGCGCATATTCCGGCTCGGTTCCGGTAAAGCTCTCCGGGCTGTACTCGAAGCGGTATTTCTCGCCGGCCTCTTCTGTCAGCTCTTTTAAGAGCTTCGCTCCCTCAACGGCGATTTTCAGGATGTCTTCTTTCGACTTTTTGAAGACCTGCTGACGCTGTGCATAGGAAGTGGAATTGTAAACGTGAACGATAGCATTCTTGCAGCCCTTTAATGCCTTGAAGGTCTTGCGGATGATATGCTCTCTCGCCTGGGTCAAAACCTGAACGGTTACGTCTTCCGGGATCAGATCCTGCTCGATCAGGGTGCGGAGAAACTCATATTCGGTCTCGGATGCTGCCGGGAAGCCAACCTCGATCTCTTTGAAACCAACTTCCACAAGAAGTTTGAAGAACTCTACCTTCTGTTCCAGGCTCATCGGAATGACAAGCGCCTGGTTTCCGTCACGCAAGTCAACGCTGCACCATACCGGTGCTTTCTCGATGCTGTCTTTTTTTGCCCAGTCCATGCACGGAACCGGCGGCATATAGTACTGTTTCTGATACTTCTTTACATTCATCATGATTTTCTCCTCTCAGAAAGTGAAATATAATTTATTCTGCCGACATAAATTCGGGATGAAAGCATAAAAAAATCTCTCATCTTCTGTGTCGGCTTCTGACACAAGAGACGAAAGACTTGCTATCTTACGCGGTACCACTCCTGTTTTACAGAGATTTTCTCTGTACACTCTGCGGATACGGATGAAACATCTGCATATCCTGCCCCTCTAACGGTGGGTTTCCGTCTGCACCTACTCTTTTTATTCTAAATTTGGGAGCAGCGGCTCTGAGGTCAGTTCCACGGAATTCGTCTGCTGTTTCGCATCACCCAACAGCTTTCTGGATTCGGAAGCTCCATGTAGTATTCCTCTTCTTTGCCTTTTTCCTAACTTGGCTCTTATGTTACCATTTTTCTCCATCTCTGTCAAGCGCAAAACGCAGGATTCCGTAAAAATACACCCGCCGGAAAGGAGGCTCCGGCGGGTGCTCTAACACATGATTTCGTTGTTTTATTTGTTGTACTCTTCCAGGTATTTCTGGTAATCCTCTACCTGTTTTCCGTGGATTTCCTTGAGCTCATCCAGCTCATCCAGTGTAGTCGGAACAGCCAGTCCTAAGTTGTCCAGCCAGTCTTTCCGGATCCACAGAGTCTCACATGCCGGCTCTGCAACGTCGCCCGGGATACGGTAAATTCCGTTGTCTCCGGATGCATAGAACATAACGCCAGGATCTACGCTGTTGTAGTAGTCAACCATGTTGGTGTATTTCTTCATATACGGAGAAACATCCATCAGAAGGCCTGCGTCTACCCATTTCGTATAGTCAGCTTCCATGTTCCACCACCAGATGATGTCCGGTCGCTGTGTCTCATCGCCCATCAGAAGGGAAATTTTGGATGTTGCATCCGACCAGCCCGGCAGTGCGATGATATCGATATCCAGGTTGCAGCGGTCCTCCGTCCATTCCTGCATTTCGCTCTCTCCCTTCCTTCCGGCGATATAATGCATTATTTTGCACTATTATTTTTTAATGTGTGATATTAACGAGGTTTTTATTCTTGCGTTTTTGTCATTTTTGTTCAGTTTAGCTTTCCTTAAATGCACCATTTTGCATTATTAATTAGTGTTTTTCTACATGGCATTTATGCACGAATTTGAATCATCGCAAAAAGGGAGCCGGAAACGCCCCGGCAGACGGTTTTTCTTCTCGTCCGCCGGGGCGTCCCTGGCTTTCTTTCTTTGTTCACTTTTTCCTGTTTTTTCTATTTCTTTCTATCCCTGGCGCTTGCACGAGGAACGGCGCACCACAACCTCCCCCGAAACGAGAATCCGTTCTTTCGGCGCTTCCGGGTGCTCCTCCCGCCATAAAAATTCATGCACCATACGGCGGCCAAGCCACTTCGTATCGACATGAACGGTTGAGAAGAACGGATACAGCATCCGGTCCTCATCATCATCAAATCCGGTCAGTGCCACATCCTCCGGCACGCGCACGCCGATTTTCCGGAAGGATTCTGTCAATCTTTTGGCGATCATATCGTTGCCGCAGACAATCGCTTCCGGCAGTGTATCGTAGCTCGCCACAATCTTGTCAAAATTTTCCGGGTAATAAAAATGATCGCTCTCCATATTGGGGCGCACAAGCTCCTCATCGAGCGGAATGCCCGCCTGTTCCATCGCTGCAAGGAAACCGACATACCGGTCATGCATCGACTCATACGTGCTGCTGTGCTCACTTAGGAAACCGATCCGCGTCATGCCCTGCCCGATCAGATGGGACGTCAGAAGACTCACCGGCTGCACACCGTCCACACGCACGATATCGCCCATTGACCGCTGTTCGATGCCGCAGTAATGGTCGAGCTGAAAGATGCGGTAACCCAGATTTACCAGTTTCTGCATATATTCCGGCGGCAGCATTTTAATGCAGAAGATCGCATCGATATTTTCATTCAGGCCGAGCGGCAGAATGCCGTTCTCCTCCTCCCGCTCCGTCACGACCGCAACGCGCGTCTGACAGTTATTGAGGCTCGCCTCCTCGGAGATGCCGCTCACGACACGGTCCCAATAAACAGCGGCATCCCGCGTACGCAGAACCATAATATTGTAATGCTTCTCCTGCGGTGCCCGAACTTCTTCCACATATACATTTTCGCCCAGATAGCCATTTCTTTTCGCCATCCGAAGAACTCTCTCCCGCGTCACCGGAGCTACCTTCGGATCATCCTTTAATGCCATGGCAACCGTATTCCGGGACAATCCCAGCTCCTTTGCCATACTCTGTATCGTTACTTTCCCCATAACTTCCTCCCTGTTTTTTCTGCGCAATTCATTTTTCTTCCGCACACGTCTTTGTCCGTAAGAAAAAAAGTGCCGTAAAACGACACTCTTACCGATCGGGGCAACAGGATTTGAACCTGCGACCTCACGGCCCCCAGCCGTGCGCGCTACCAAGCTACGCCATACCCCGTAATCATGTTTTCATTATACCAGCGAACTTCTGAAAAATCAATGTTATTTTTCCCTCTCCCGTTTCATTACATTTATTTCTTTATTTCGTGTCATATTCTCTTTTATTTTACTATATTGTCACTTTTTCTTTCTGAATATGTAATTTTTCGACGTTTTCCACGTATCATAAGTGAAAGGGGAAAATCGTATGCCATACAAACTTTCACCTCTGGCATGCCCGTCTGCAAAGACTATGTAAAAACTGAATAAAAGGAGACATCGTAATGGAAACTGAAATTTACTTTCTACTACACTCTTTAGGAATTGGTGCAAAATACCGCGGATTTCGCTATCTCGCCTATGGTATCGCTTTATGCATGGAAGACGAAGATTATCTCCTTCGGGTCAGCAAAACGCTGTACCCAAAGATCGCGCAAACGTTTCAGGTATCGTCCTCCTGCGTCGAACGAGACATCCGCACCGCTATTTCCGTCTGCTGGACCCGCGGAAACCGTGATCTGCTCTTTTCGCTTTCTGTGCATCCGGTTCTGACAAAACCGACCAATTCCGAATTTTTTGATATTTTAAGTTCTTATATCAAATACTACCGTGCTTTTCCTGCCTGTCGTCAGGAGGCATAAAAAAAACGAATACAGAAAAGATAACACTTCCGCGCCCTATCATATTGGGGGATATGCATGGCGCGGAAGTGTTTTTTCTATGATAAAACGATAGAACAAAAAAGGAGACTGCCCGCAAAGGCAGCCTCCCGATATGGATCATTTGACAGCAAACCGATTAGTTATTGATCAGTTTGTCCTCGTTGCTCCAGCTGTACAGTTTTCTGACTTCTTCTCCGACTTTCTCTGACGGATGCTCTGCAGCTTTTCTTCTCATTGCACGGAAGTGAGCCTGTCCGCCTGCTGGGGACATATCCAGAAGGAAGTCTTTTGCGAAAGTACCATCCTGGATATCGGAAAGGATCTTCTTCATGGTCTTCTTGGTTTCTTCTGTGATGATCTTCGGTCCGGTGATGTAATCGCCATACTCTGCTGTATTGGAGATAGAGTATCTCATTCCTGCGAATCCGGACTGGTAGATCAGATCTACGATCAGTTTCATCTCATGGATACACTCAAAATATGCATTTCTCGGGTCGTATCCGGCTTCGCACAGAGTCTCAAATCCAGCCTGCATCAGGGCGCATACACCGCCGCAGAGAACTGCCTGCTCACCGAACAGGTCTGTTTCTGTCTCTGTTCTGAAGGTTGTCTCCAGAAGACCAGCTCTTGCTCCGCCGATTCCAAGGCCGTAAGCCAGTGCTCTGTCCAGAGCTTTTCCGGTGTAATCCTGCTCAACAGCAACCAGGCAAGGAGTTCCTTTGCCAGCCTGATACTCGCTTCTTACTGTGTGGCCAGGTGCTTTCGGAGCGATCATAGCTACATCTACGTTCTTCGGAGGTACGATCTGTCCGAAGTGGATAGCGAAACCATGAGCGAACATCAGCATGTTGCCCTCTTCCAGGTTTGGCTCGATATCTTTTTTGTACATTGCAGCCTGTTTCTCATCGTTGATCAGGATCATGATGATATCAGCCTGTTTTGCAGCCTCAGCAGCGGTATATACTTTGAATCCCTGTGCCTCTGCTTTTGCCCAGGATTTGCTGCCTTCATAAAGTCCAATAATAACATCACAGCCGGAATCTTTCAGGTTCAGTGCATGAGCATGTCCCTGGCTTCCGTAGCCGATAATTGCGATTTTTTTGCCTTCCAGTAAAGAGAGATTACAATCTTCCTGATAAAAAAGTCTTGCTGCCATTTTATTTTCCTCCATATATATAGAATGTATTGACCGGCGGCAGGTCGGTCAATTTATACAGCGAAAAGCATTTCTGCCTTTTGCTGTTTGTCAGGGAAATGAACTTTTCTATACAAAAATTTCATTCCTCTAGCAAACGTATGTAATGTGATCTGCGTTAATCGAGGTAACGCACATCGTGGACTCCTCTGGAGAGTCCTGTCACTCCTGTTCTGGCCAGTTCCAGGATTTCGTATCCCTGTACCAGATTCAGGAACCCTTCGAGCTTTGACTGGTTTCCGGTCAGCTCTACAATCAGGCTTTCCTGTCCCACATCCACGATTCTTCCACGGAAGACATCGGAGATGGCGATGACATTGCGGCGTTCATTTTCATTCACACGGATTTTGACCAGCATCAGCTCTCGTCTGACACTCTCGTCCGGCTTCAGCTCTTTGATATCCCGCACATCGACAAGTTTTGCCAGCTGTTTTTTGATCTGCTCCAGAATCATTTCATCACTGCAGTACAGAACAACAGTCATTCTTGTGTATCGCGGGTCTGCTGTCACACCGGCGGTGATCGTCTCGATATTGTATCCGCGTCGGCTGAAAAGACCAGCTACTCTGCTTAAAAGTCCCGGCGTATTATCCACCAGCAGGGATAATGTTCTTTTCTGTTCCATAAACACCAACTTTCCTCCATCCGCAGGCGCCGCGGATTTTCAGCAATTTCTTACAACTTCCAACGCCTTATCCAATATATTAGCAACTTATCCTCGCTTTGTCAACAAAAATTTTACCAAATTATTCTTTTTGGCAAAAATCTTTTGCTTCCTGTGGTTCCCATTTGCGCACCTTCCGGTCATACGTAAGGATGCCGTTCGACTCCTCCTCGACATCGGTAAGCTGTGTGTAGACTGCTGCGGCAAGTCCCTGTTCTGTGAGTTCTCTTATCTTTTCTGCCAGTGCATCCATCGCTTTCTGGTACTGTGCCTGGTTCTGGTATGTGCGGTAGCCGAACGATTTTTCGGAGTAGAGATGCTCCTGTACCGGATACGTATAGCCGCCGTATTCAGAAAAAGCAAACGCGCGCTCCTCCGGTTTTACTTTTAACGGACGAAAGTAATTGTGAAGGCTCTTGATGTCCCCCGCTCCCTGATCGTACCAGCCGCTCGCGTGGTCGATCTGCCGCGTCGGATCGAGAGTGCGCACCATTTCTGTCATCTCCCTGGCATCAAACTGTCCCCATCCCTCGTTGAACAGAACCCAGAGCGACACGCACGGTGCATTGTAAAGCTGATGAACCGTCTCGCGGCACTCCCGCTTCCACCACTCTCTTCCCGTTTTTGAGGTCCGCGAAAAGAGCGGATAACAGTTATCCCTGAATTCCGTTGTCACAAACGGCAGTACGGTCGGAAGGTACAAAAGGAACGTCTGGATCGACCGGCCGCCGCCGTTGATCATATCCTGCCACACCAGCATACCGATATGGTCGCAGTGGGAATACCATCTTGCGCACTCAACTTTCAGGTGTTTCCGGATCATATTGAAACCGAGGCGTTTGGCCGTCTTAATGTCATAAACCATCGCCTCATCGGACGGCGGCGTGTAGAGGCTTTCCGGCCAATAACCCTGGTCGAGGACACCGTTCTGGAAATACGGCTTTCCGTTTAAGAGAAGACGCGTGATTCCTTTCTCATCTTTTCCAATGCCGAATTTGCGCATGCCGAAATAACTCTCAATGCGGTCTTCTCCCGCTTCAATGGAAACCCCATAGAGATGCGGATGTTCCGGGCTCCAGCCTGCAAAATTACCGAGAATCAGCTCCGCCTCGTTTTCTCTCGTCTCCCGGACGCAGATCACCTTCGCATCCGGCGCTTCGCTCTCCCGCACCGTAATTTTTTTCGTCAGTCCCGCATCCGGTCCGTTGAGGAAAACCCGTACTTTTACGCTCGCCGTATCATATTCCGGCGTGATCACGATGCGTTCCAGATACGTCTCCGGCACCCATTCCATCCAGACGCTCTGCCAGATGCCGCTCTGCGCGGTGTAAAACATGCCGCCTGGGGTAAGGCTCTGCTTTCCGCGGCCCTTCCAGTCCGTGTCCGTCTCATCGCGCACCTTGACGGCAAGCTCGTTCTCTCCCGTTTTGAGATACGGCGTAAGATCCACTGAAAAAGAAAGATACCCGCCGAGATGGCCTCCGGCACGCTTTCCGTTGCAGTAAATTACCGCATCCTGATCCACGGCGCCGAACTGCAGCAGCAGCCGTTTTCCGGCAGGAATTTTGGGAAGCTGAATCGTGCGGAAGTACCACAGATATTCTTTTGGAAGCAGCTGCCGCTTCACGCCGGACGCATCGCACTCCGGGGAAAACGGAACGAGAATTTTTCCGTCCCGCTGTTTTGGCATTTTCTGCGTTTCCGTGAACGCATACTCCCACCATCCGTTCAGATTTGTCCAGTTTTCCCGGCGCATCTGCGGACGCGGATATTCCGGAAACGGGAGCTCTTCTTCTGGATTTTTCCCAAATTCCGTAGAAAGGCGGAATTTTTTTCCTTCCTTTTTTCCAATCTGTAATGCTTTGACCGCATTTTTGAAGTCCATTCTTTTCCCTCTTTTTCTGATTTTTATGATTGATAAAAGCGTGCCCGGACAAAATCCCGGACACGCTTTTGGTGTACTGAAAATCAACGCGGATATTCGCAATCCGGTTAGATAAACGCCAGCGTTTTCATCAGATACAGCCAGAACGTCAGCGTAAAGGCACTGCCGCACGTTGTGAGCATAACGGTGTTTGCCGTCAGACTTCCCTCATGACCCATATTTTTCGCCATGATAAAACTGCTCACCGTCGTTGCGGAACCCAGCATCACAAGGATTGCCACCAATTTTTCCTGACGGAAGCCAAGTATCACGGCGATCGGCAGAAAGACAGCTGCAAGACCGACCAGCTTAATCGCAGCTGCAGCAATCGACGGCCGGATATTCTTTGCCGCGCTCTTTGCCTCAAACGACGCACCCATCGCAATCAGGCCGAGCGGCGTTGCAAGTACCGCAATATTCTGCACCGTTTTCTGCAGAATCACCGGCTTTGGAATGCGAAGCACCGACCAGAGAAGTCCTGCAGCGATCCCGAGGATAATCGGGTTTGTCACGATATTTTTCGCCGTCTTTTTCACAAAATCTGCCGTGATCTCCTCCCGTTCCGGACGGAATACTGCAAGAACGACAACCGCCATGATATTATACAGCGGCACACTGCTGATGATCATCAGCGGCGCCATGCCGGAATTTCCGTAGATATTCTGGATAAAGGCAATACCAAGGATCGCCGCACTGCTCCGGTACGCCGCCTGGATAAATTCGCCTCTTGCACTTCTCTCTTTTAAGAGATGGGAAAGTCCCCATACCGCAAGAATTGAGAGCAGTGTTGCAAAGAAGCAGAACAGAACGAATTTGATATCCCACACAGCGGAGAAATCAGAATCCGACAGGTCCTGGAACAGCAGCACCGGGAGTGCGATTTTAAACACAAATTTGTTCATTTTGCTTGTGAACGATTCGTCCAGAATACCAACCTTTCGAAAGAAAAGTCCCAAAATCATTGTCAGGAAGATCGGCATCGTCGCGTTCAGGCTGAAGATCAGATTACTCATACCAGCGTTTTTCCTGCCAGTACATTTTTATAATCTTCGTAGTTCTCTTCGAGAAGCTTCGGCGTATTCAGACCGTAGGGACATTTCTTCATGCAGGCGCCGCAGTGGAGACAACCTTCGATTTTCTTCATCATCGCCTGGCCGCGCTCGGTGAGCTGGTTGGCGGACGGGGAACGGCGCAGAAGCAGGCTCATGCGCGCGCAGGTGTTAATCTCAACGCCTGCCGGACATGGCATACAGTAACCGCAGCCGCGGCAGAAGTTGCCGGAGAGCTCTTTCTGGTCTTTCTCGATGATCGCCTTGATTTCATCCGTCATGGCAGGCGGACAGGCAATGTAGCTTAAGAACTCGTCCAGCTCTTTTTCTCTCTGGACGCCCCAGATCGGAAGCACGTTGTCGTACTGGTCTTCAAAAGCATATGCAGCCGCGGAGTTTGTGATCAGCCCGCCCGAGAGCGCTTTCATTGCGATAAAGCCGATATTTTTCTCTTTGCATCCCTGTACCAGTGCTTTCTCACGGTCCGTTGCCAGATAGCAGAACGGGAACTGCAGCGTCTCATAAAGACCGGACTCAATGATCTCCTCTGCCACGCTCATGCGGTGGTTCGTGATACCGATGTGGCGGATTTTTCCCTGTGCTTTTGCTTCCAGCATCGCCTCATACAGGCCGGTTCCATCTCCCGGCTTAGGACAGAAGGACGGATTGTGGAACTGATAGATATCGATGTAATCCGTCTTCAAAAGGGAAAGGCTTGTCTCCAGATCCTTCCAGAAGCCCTCCACATCCTTTGCCATCGTCTTCGTAGAGATAAAGACCTTCTCACGCATTCCCTCAAACGCTGCGCCTAATTTTTCCTCGCTGTCGCTGTAGGCACGCGCGGTATCAAAAAAGCGGATGCCTCCGTCATACGCTTTGCGCAGCAGATAAACAGCGTCTTCTTTCGTGACACGCTGTACCGGCAGCGCGCCGAAGCCGTTCTTGTTTACACAGATTCCTGTACTTCCCAGTGTTACCATGGACATACTTATGTTCCTCCTTTTTCGCTTTCATTGTTTCAACTCATAGTCGGTATTTCACGGAGTCTGACATATCGAAAATAGTTCGACTGTGACTTGCATCATGTCAGTGGAGAATACCGATTTCTCTCCGCCCGCCACTGCCGTTATGTTTCTTTTAGCAATTCATCCCACCGCTTCAGAAACGGGGGACTTCTTGTCTACTGGTGTTAAAATCCGTTATTTCTATAGTATCACACTTTCTATCAGACGGCAAACGCGATTTAAAGAGGCAGGCACAAAGGGAAATACTTTCCTTTTATGTCTGCCTCTGAATATCATTTTTTATTTTACTTCTTTATAAAAGTTTACGCAGTCCGACGGATCATAATAGATTTTATTATCCGCAAGCAGCGTGGAAACACCGTTCTGTACTTCGATGATGCTGACCGCACAGTTGTACGGCACGCCGCCGTGCCAGAAGTCGTTCTTGTCTTCATAGACATTGCGCAGCAGCGCGCGCATGCAGCAGCCGTGGGTGGCGATCAGGATCGTCTTGTCCTGGAACTCCGGTTTTGCAGTCAGCTCATGATAGAACGCTTCTGCCCGGTCGCAGACCTCCTGGATCGTCTCTCCGTCTCCCGCCGGGCGGAAGTGGAACGGATCTCTGTAAAAATCGTCGAAGTGTTCAGACGGAATCTCAAAATTGTTTGCCCGGCATCCAAGCCCTTCCCAGGAGCCAAAGGAAAGCTCCATCAGGCGGTCGTCGGTCGTAAGCGGCACATTTCTGCCCGCAAGGACGAGCTCTGCCGTGTGCTTTGCGCGGCGCAGTGGACTGGAAATTCCAAGGTCAAACGGGATATTTTTCAGTCCTTCCGCCGTCACTTTCGCCAGACGGACACCGTTCTCATTCAGCTCGGTGTCCGTCTGGCCCTGCAGTCTGCCTTCTACGTTCCACGCGGTTTCACCGTGGCGCATGATATAAAGTTTCATAAAAATCAGCCTCTCAGTTCGATGTTGAACTCATTCTGCAGTTTCTTGCAGATCTTCTCGACAAATTTCTGTACTTTTTCGAAGTCAAATGCTTCTTCCTTCGGTGCAAAGGTGACGGTGAACGCCATGCTCTTCTTGCCTTCCGGAATCTGGCCGCCCTCGTAAACATCGAACAGACGGATCTCTTTTACGTATTTGTTTGCCTCGCGGATACAGTTCTCTACATCGCCGCAGCTGATGTTTTTGTCCATGACAAATGCCAGGTCACGTTTCTCCTCCTGGAATTTGGAGATCGGCTGGAAGGTGCGTTTTTTGCCGTACCATCTGGAGAGCTCTTTTAAGTCAAGCTCCATGATGTAAGCGGAAGCACGCATGCTCAGCTCGTTCTGGATATCATATGCTGCTTTTCCGAAGTATCCGATTTCTGTACCCTCGCAGAGTACTTTCACTGCCTGATACGGATGCAGGAAGGATTTCTGAACCGGCTCGTAGGTGAACTCAATGTCCATGCTCTCGGCGATGGTGTTGGCGATGCCCTTCATAGTGAAGAAGCTCTCGTTGTTTCCGAAGGTTCCGACACAGAGAACTTTTCTCTCATCCGGGTAGGATGTCAGTGGCAGGGACTCCGGAATATAGATGCTTGCTACCTCGAACAGTCTTCCCTCAAGAGTACCCTGTTTCTCATTTCTGGAAATGGCATTCAGCATGGAAGCTGCCAGTGTGGTACGCATCAGGGACAGATCCTGGTTGATCGGGTTGATGATCTCGATGGCATTTCTCTCTTTTGCGTCTGCAGGCAGTTTCAAAAGATCCAGATCTGCAGGAGAGAAGAAGGAGTAATGCATGCACTCGTAGATACCCATGGTGCATAAGGTATTCTTCAGTGCCAGCTCGCCTTTCTGCTCTTCATTGTAGCCGCCCATCGTTACCTGTGCAGCGGAAAGGAAGGTATCTGTTACGTGGTCGTAGCCGTACATACGGATGACTTCCTCTGCCACATCCGGGTAACGCTCTACATCGTTTTCGCCCTCCGGCAGCATATCCTCACGGTAAGCCGGTACCTGAATGGTCAGCTCATCGCCGTTGATTTCCGGTGCAAAGTTCAGATTTTTCATAATGCGGAGAATCTCTGCTTCCGGAACTTCGATACCGAGTACGCCGTTTACTTTGCTGACACTGACGGTCATCGGAGTCGGATCGATGGAGTTTCCGGTGTTCACATCGAAATGGGTACGGGAAACTTTACCGCAGCCGAGCTCTTCCATCAGGTGCAGCGCACGTTTCATACCAAGAACGGCAGAATACTCATCTACGCCTTTCTCATATCTTGCGCTGGCATCCGTTGCTTTTCCAAGTGCACGGGCTGTCTTTCTGACGTTGTCGCGTGCGAATTTTGCGGACTCAAACATAACGGCCTCTGTCGTGTCGCGGATCTCGGAGTTTAATCCTCCCATGACACCGGCAAGTGCAACCGGTTTTACGCCGTCGCAGATCACGAGGTTGTTCTCATTCATTGTGTATTCCTGCTCATCGAGGGTCACAATCTTTTCATTTTCTTTTGCTCTTCTGACACAGATTTCATTGCCTTCCAGATAAGAGCAGTCAAAAGCATGCATCGGCTGGCCGATCTCTTTTAAGACGTAGTTTGTGATATCAACCACGTTGGAGATCGCGGACATGCCGACGAGTGCCAGACGGCGTTTCATCCATGCCGGGGACTCTCCGATTTTTACGTCATATACGTAATGAGCGCTGTAACGCGGGCAGAGTTCCGGAGCTTCCACGCGGACAGAGAAGCCTTCTTTTTCCACATCCGTCTCGGTGTAATCGGTTGCCGGCATTTTTAAAGGTTTTTCCAGCATCGCCGATACTTCTCTTGCGATACCGAGGATACTCTGGCAGTCTGGTCTGTTTGCAGTCAGGGAGATATCAAAGATCCAGTCGTCAAGACCTGTCAGCTCTTTGACATCTGCGCCAAGCTCGGCATCTTCCGGCAGAACAAGCAGTCCGTTGTAGCCTGCGCCCGGGTACAAATCCTCGGTAAGGCCGAGCTCCACGCCGGAGCAGAGCATTCCGCAGGACTCATATCCTCTTAATTTTCCTTTTTTGATGGTCATAACACCCTCGATGGTCTTATGATCCTTTGCTGTTGCATAAACAGAAGCGCCAGGAAGGGCAACCGGGAATTTTCCGCCGGTGTGCACGTTGTCTGCGCCGCAGCAGATCTGCATGGCGCCGTGTTCTCCTGCATTTACCTGGCACACATGAAGATGGGTCTCCGGAATCGGCTCGCAGCCCTCCACCAGACCGACAACAACATTGCTGATGTCTTTTCCCACTTGATAACGCTCTTCTACTTCAAAACCGCCGTCGAACAGTTTTTTCTCCAGTTCTTCCGGGGTAACATCGATATCTACATATTCTTTCAGCCAACTTAACGGTACTAACATATTAAACCTCCAAATTCAAACTGTTTCGTCTTTATTTCTCGTTAATCTGATTTAAAACCCGCAGATCGGAACCGAATAACAGTTTGATGTTGTTGATTCCGTATTTCAGCATGGCGATACGCTCCAGGCCGATACCAAAAGCGAAGCCGCTGTACTCTTCTGAATCAATGCCGCAGTTCTCCAGCACACGTTTGTTTACGATACCTGCTCCAAGGACCTCGATCCAGCCGGTTCCCTTGCAGAGGCTGCATCCTTTTCCGCCGCAGGCGAAGCAGCTGCAGTCTACCTCAACGGACGGCTCCGTGAACGGGAAGTAAGACGGACGAAGACGGGTTGTGGTTCCCTCGCCGTAGATCTTCTGTACGAGTACGTCGAGCATTCCTTTCAGGTCGCAGAGGGTGATGTTTTTGTCGACAACGAGTCCCTCCATCTGATGGAACATCGGAGAATGGGTTGCGTCGTCATCAGACCGAAAAACACGTCCCGGGGAAAGGATCTTGATCGGCGGCTTTTTGTTTTCCATGACATGAATCTGGCCTGCCGATGTCTGGGTACGAAGCAGGAATTCCGGGGAGAGATAGAAAGTATCCTGCATATCTCTTGCCGGGTGATCCTGTGGTGTATTCAGTGCAGTAAAGTTGTAGTAATCGGTCTCGATTTCTCTTCCCTCGTATACCTCAAAGCCCATGCCTGCAAAGATGTCGATGAGCTGTTTGCGGATCAGGGTAACCGGATGAAGGTTTCCGATCGCTGTCTCTTCTGCCGGAAGGGTCAGGTCGATTTTCTCGGACTCATATTTCTTCTGCAGCTCGCGCTCTTTCATCTCCTCTTCCACTTTCTGGAAGCGGCCAAGCGCCCACTCTTTTAACTCATTGACGGATTTACCGTAGTTTGCGCGCTCTTCCGGGGCAATGTTTTTCATTTCTTTCATCAGCCCGCTGATCTTACTTTTCTTTCCTTCCAGATACTCGCTCTTAAATTCATACAGTTCTTTGGAGCTTTTCAGCTCTTCCAGTCCATTTTCAATCTTCTGTTTTAATTCAGACAGATGGCCGGTTAATACACTTTTTTCCTGCATTTGACTCTCCTACTTTCTTTTTCTTGCTTGTTTGATGGTAAATGTGAAAAACAGTCAGATACCCCGCTGCAAACAGCGGAGCATCTGATTTTCGTGGCAGTCGCCAAATATCCATGCAAGCATGGCTGTCTGGCTCGTTGCTCACAAAAAAAGACCCCGCCCCACAAAGGGACGAGATCTGAAATTTCGCGGTACCACCCTGATTTCTGCAGATACTTCCTGCAGACACTCATAACCGGTGCTGTAACGTACACCAAACGTCTGTCCCTACTTGCATTTCCAGTATCCTGCTATACGTTCCGGACATCTGCTCCAATGCGAAATTTGAAATATTCCTGAACCTGAAGGAGCTTGCAGCCGATGACTCCCTCTCTCTGGCGGAAAAAATATTTCTCTGAACATCTTCACAGCATTTTTCCTGTTAGATTATTTATAAAACTTTCATAAACAATATTTATTGTACCGTCTTGACCCCCGGATGTCAAGCCATTATTTTCCCGCTTCTTTATTCGTCTCTTTATTTTCCATAAAATGCTCGATCGCCGCGTTCTGCAGTTTCCGCAGTTTATCCTCAAAATACGCGTTGATCTCCGCGCCGATCAGAAGGATCCACATGCAGAAATACATCCAGATCATGATAAACACGATCATCGTCAGACTGCCGTACATATTGGACGCCGCAAGCGCGATGTCGAGGTACATGGAAAATGCAAGGGAAAAAATAGACCAGGCAAGGGATGAGATCAGTGCGCCCGGGCACTGGCTCTTAAAGCTCGCCTTCCGGTTTGGAATACATTTATACAGTACAAGAAACAGAAGAGCCAGCACGCCTGTCGTGATCAGGGTACGCATTCCCATGATAGAGGATGTCACACGCGCCACCATCGGCAGATGTTCCGTCAGCTTATTCTGAATGCGGGTTCCGAAGACCAGAAGCACCAGACTGGTGAGGAATGCAACGACAAATATCAAGGTATATGCCATGCCCCGCAGCCGGTTGATGATGTAATTACGTGTCTCTGTTACGTGATAAATGCTGTTCAGCCCATTTGTCAGCGCCGCAATGCCCTTTCCCGCCGACCACAGCGTTGTGATGATCGTAATCGGCATATAAGCAACGGACTGATAAAAGATCTCATTTACAATACCGCCCACGTAGCTCTGAAACTCCGTGGGCAGCATATTGATCAGAACGCTGTAAACATCGTCGCGCGTCAGCGGCGTATATTTTACAAGCGTAACAACCAGAAGAACAAACGGAATAAAGGAAAGAAGAATGAAATACGCACTCTGCGCTGCATAAGCACCGACATGGTCCTCATTCAGGCGCTTCATAAAACCGCGGATTGTTTTTATCATCTGGCAAAACCGCCTTTTCTTTGTTTTCGTGAATCTATCCCATTCTTGCACATATATCGTACTTCAGGATAGCCTACAAAGCATATCATACTTTTCTTTCCTTCGCAAGGGATTTAATTCCATTTCCGGTAATACCATGCGTAACCGCGTGCCGGAACCGGAACGCCGCGCAGAACACGTTTCTCGCCGGTAAACAGATCCTTCCAGGTGAACTCACCCATATTGATCCAGGCCGTGCGGTCTTCATTGCTGAAGTTAAAGAGACCCGTTACCATCTCATTGCCGGATTTTCTGCAGACACAGAGAAGCGCCGTATCATACGTTTCCTCGGTCCAGACATCCGCCTCACCCTCAAACGGACGGTATTTGAATTTCAGCTCCTCCATCTTTTTCATCGAAGCAAAAATCTGATTCTGAACCGTTCCTTTTTTCTCCTTCTGGGGCTCCAGATCCCAGCGGAAGTGGCCGCGGTGCAGATAACGGCTGTCGGCTGCGCGGTCAGAATCTTCACTCTCTTTGTAGGAATAATCGTTGACCTGGCCGATCTCATCGCCGCTGTAGATAACCGGAATACCAGACTGGATGAAAAGGTATGCGTTCAGCATCTCAATTCTCTGGATCGCCTGTTCGGTCTTCGCCTCATTCTGCTCAAAGCCTGCCGCCTCAAGTCCACACAGGGAAGCGGTTGTTCCGCAGAGACGCGCATCCTGCAGCACCGGATCGTCGTTATAGAGCTCTCCTCTTGCGTCGCTTCCCTCCACATAACCGCGGAAATAGTCATTCAGATATTTCTTATGCGGTGCCTCGGCGATGCCGAACTGTTTCAGCCATTCGTAATCGAGGCCCCAGCCGATATCATCGTGGCATCTCAGATAGTTCAGGAAGACATAGTCCTTCGGCAGTCTCGTCACAATATCCATCTGATGTTTCAGCAGGCGGGTATCCGCCGTTGCAACCGTGTGCCAGGTGGATGCCATCGTCGTTACGTTGTACAGCATATGGCATTCCGGTTTCTCGAGTGTTCCGAAGTACGGAACAACCTTTTCCGGCTCCATGACAACCTCGCCGAGCAGCAGAACGCCCGGGCAGACGATCTCGGTGATCATACGCATCATGCGGACAATGGTATGTACCTGCGGCAGGTTACGGCAGGTGGTGCCGAGCTGTTTCCAGATGTATGGAACGGCATCAATGCGGACGATATCGATTCCCTGGTTGACGAGATAGAGCATATTGTTTACCATCTCGTTAAAGACAACCGGGTTCGCATAGTTCAGATCCCACTGGTATGGATAGAACGTCGTCATGACAAATTTATGGCAGTCCTCTCTCCAGGTAAAGTTGCCCGGTGCCGTTGTCGGGAATACCTGCGGACAGGTCTTTTCATATTCGGACGGAATATCGTAGTTGTCGAAGAAAAAGTAACGGTCCTGGTACTCTTTTTCACCGGCAAGTGCACGTTTTGCCCATTCATGATCCTCGGAAGTGTGGTTCATAACGAAATCCATACAAAGGCTCATGCCCTGGTCATGGCATTTTTCAGAGAGGGCAGCCAGATCTTCCATCGTTCCAAGGGACGGCTGTACCGTGCGGTAATCGGCAACCGCATAGCCGCCGTCGCTTTTTCCCTTCGGCGTTGCAAGGAACGGCATCAGATGCAGGTAGTTGACGTTGCACTCTTTTAAATAATCCAGTTTTTTCTCAAGGCCGCTGATGTTATCTGCGAATGCGTCGATGTACAGCATCATACCGAGCATTTTCTGGCTCTTGTACCAGTCTTTCTGTTTTTCTCTTTTCCGATCCAGCGCTTTCCATTTTTTATTCCGCTCTTTGTACCACTGCTCCATGGCTGCACAGAGTTCCTCAAAGCGTCCCTGGCCGTTTGGATACAGCTCACAGTAGAGCCATTTCAGCTCGTCGTAGTGTTTTTCGAGTCTTCTCTGATATTCCACTGTCATGTTGTTTATTCTCCTTTATCTTATTCTTTATTTTGTCACATCATTCCGGTAACGGTAATTCTGTGTTACGTTTCTTCTCTTGCAGTATACCGTTGTGTGAATTATATGTCAACCGTTTACATACCATATTTTTCAACAAATTTCCGGCTTCTTCTTTGTCTTTTTTGCTATTTTTCTGTCTATCGTTTACCGCAGGGCAGAAAAAAACTCCGCGGTTTCTTTTTTCCGCAGAGTTTTCTTTTCGTTTTTGTTTCACGCCGAATCGCGCACCACAAGGCTCACCGGCATGGTCGTCACATTCGGCACCATCTCTCCCTTTCTTCTCCGGTCGATATACGCAATGGAAAGCTCCGACATTTCCTCAATCGGCTGATGGATCGTCGTGATGGAAGGCGTGGTAATCCCGGCGATCACAGTGTCATCAAACCCGACAACTTTAATATCCTCCGGCACCCGTTTTCCCATGGCGTAAAGGCGCTGGAGTACCTGTGCGGCAATCAGGTCACTGCTTGCAAAAATGCCGTCCGTCTCCGGGTGCTCCAGAAGGCCCTTTTCAATATAGGATTCATAGTGCATGGAGCCGTAGCTTAAGCGGTCACTCAAAAGAACTTCCCCTTCAATCCCCCGCTCCCGGCAGACGCGCAGGAATCCATCCGCACGCCGGTCCGCCGGCATATCTCTTCCGACGATTCCGCCGAAATGAAGCAGATGGCAGCAGCCGCAGTCCGCAAGATGCGATGCTGCAAGCGCTCCTCCCTGCTCGTTGTCACACTGGATTGTAATGGCCTCCGTATTTTCCTCTCGCTCGAAATTGACGATCGGAATTTTCAGATCATGAAACTTTTCAATCTGCACATCGCGGCTTGCCATCACAACGCCGGTTACACGGTTGGAGATGAACATATCGAGATATTCGGTTTCTTTCTCCGGCTGATCTTTCGAGTTGCAGAGCAGAATCTTGTAGCCCCGCTTTGCCGCCGCGCTCTCGAGTGCACTGATCATTTTACTGAAAAACGGGTGCGAGATGTGCGGAACGATAACCCCGATCGTATTGGAATGCGCTTTTGCCAGGGAACGCGCCAGCTCATTCGGCTGGTAATTCATCTCCTGCATCGCCTGCGTTACTTTTTTTCTTGTCTCTTCACTGATGTATCCGCGGTTGTTGATCACGCGGGAAACCGTCGTCGCCGTAACGCCGGCGCGTGCCGCTATGTCCTTGATTGTCGCCATGTTTCTCTCCTCGTCATTTTCTAACTGTTTTTCACTTTCGCCCATTATAGCACAAAAAATCTGTTTTCGGTGATTTTTTTAAAAAAGGGAACGGCAGTCGCCGATTTCGATGTTCTGGTAAAAATAGCGGAGAATCTCCTCATACGATTTTCCCTGCTCTGCCAGATGTTTCGCACCGTTCTGTGACATGCCGACGCCGTGGCCGTAGCCGCCGCCGTAAAATGTAAAGGAGACAGCCGTTTCCCCTTCTTTTTCCGGAACCACGATAAAGCAGGCACTCGGAAGCAGCTCCATCTCACAGCTTACAGTTCCGTCATTTTTCTGAATCGGCCAGCCTTTCGCCGAGAGGAACTTTCGGATCTGATACTCTCCCTCGATTTCCATGGATCCTTTTTCTCCCTCGATACGGACGGTTTCTGCCGCACCTCCCTCTGACCGCCGCCGCACCTCAATCCCCGTGATCTCCCCGATTTTCTGATCCGCTGCCCGTTCTGACAGCACATCCGCCGGAATCGTCACCTGCCAGCGGTACCAGCCGTCCTCCACTTCCAGACTTGTGCTGTCCCTTTTGGTGATAAACGATGCAAACGCCTCCTCCGTCTCCGGTTCCTGCTTCTCCCCGCCTACCGTCACGCTCTTCAGATATTCTGCCGTCTCCGCCGTATTCCACACTTCATCCGTACTCGTCTTCCCGCAGGAGGTTGAGAAAAAATACGCCTGAATTGGTTCCCCGCCGCAGGTAATGATTTTTCCTTCTGTCTCCGCCACCGCAGCGTCTGTCTCCGGCTGCGCTTCCATATTGTGGTAGACCTGGCTTTCCACGCTGTCGTCTACATCCGCGTGGTAGTTCTCCCACGTTTTTTCACGAATCCTGGCACACGCATACGTTCTCGCACAGACCGCCTGTGCTTTTAATGCCTCCTTTTCATAGGAGGACGGCATCTCACTCGGCACGACATACCGAAGATACATTTCCAGATCAAGTTCATTTACAACGAGAAGTCCCTCTTCGCTTTTATAGATGATAAAACTTCCCGGATAAACCGTCTCGTCCTCCGGCTTTCCCGTAAGGGAAACCGCCGTTCCCGCCGTCTCATCGGCCGGCACCACATGCACAACTTCCCCGCATTCCTGTTCCGTCACACAGATCGTCTCCTGCGGGGAAGCTATGTATGCGCCGTCGTTCATGGAAAGGCTTGCGTTTCCACGCAGGGACACCTGTTTCTGTGCGTATCCCAGCTTTCCGCAGTCTGTCAGAAGGACACGGATCTGCACCGGTCCGGCTGCCGTTGTTTCTTTTTGTTCTTCCTTTTTACTGTTCAGAAAAGCCGCGTTTTCCTGTTCCATGTTCTGTATCGTCTCCTCCTGCTTTTTGCCTTCCATCGTCTCCGTCCTGCTTTCTGCTGTCGCTGTCTCTTCCGGCGCATCCAGACGGCGCTTCACAACAAACAATAACAGCAGCAGGAGAATCCCCACTCCTAACAGTATCAGTTCCAATTTATCATTTTTTCTCTTCATATCTCATTCTATGCACACGGCTTTTTGTCTGATTCCTTTTCTTTTTGCGATTTTTCCTTGACAAATACCGCCCTATGGTATATAGTACGGTTGTGTATAAATTTCATATCAACATCCAGAGTGCATCAAAAGAAGATCCGTCTTTTGGTGAGAGAGGGAATTCAGGTGAGATTCCTGGGCGATCCGGTCACTGTAATCAGGGAGTGAAGCATAACAAATCCATTGTATGTCCGCAACATATGAGAAGGAATGTGGAACGATGATCTGTAAGTCAGGAAACCTGCTCTGTATGCATAGGGTTGATGCTTCCGATGAAAGCTTCCATTCAAAGACTATTATGGGATATGGAATGTCTGAAAATTTTCGATTAGATTTTTAGAAACCTTCGAGCGAGATTTATGCATTGCATTAAACGGCCGGGTAAACCGTTTCAGATTCTGGTTTCGCCTGTTCTTAGTCAGGCGCCATCCTCCGCTTAAAGGTGTCTGCTATTCCGCTTGCAGGTTGATTCAGATGGCGAAGCGGTTACCCACCTCTGAAAAGAATATGACATAACTGGTAAGATTCTGTTGGATTCGAAAACAGGGTCTTTTCTTTTTCTGTTTTTTCAGAATTCGTTTTCTGCATATTTTCCCATAAAAAGGCTCCCCGCCTGCGCTCCTGTTTTCACAGGACGCTGCAGGAAGGGAGCTTTTTTATGCTGTTTCTATAGCAAGACCCGAAAATAATGCAAAAAAGGCAGTGCTACAGAGCGCGAATTGCAAGGAACAGATTTGAAGGCGTACCGAGGTACGACGAAAATCTGTGACGCAGTAATTCACACTCTGCGGTGCTGAATTTTTTGCATTATTTTCGGGGATTGCTATAAAATAGAATCTTAGAAAATGAATTTGTATACGGTTGTGGTGTCGTAAGTATCGCCTGCCTCGAGGATCGGTTTCTCCTCGCCCTCCTGGTTGACGGCATTCGGCACATACTGAGATTCCAGGCAGAAGCCGTTGCGTTTGTCATAGAATACCCCATTCTTTCCGGTAACCGGAGCAATGAAGTTTCCGGCGTAGAACTGAACGCATGGCAGATCCGTGAAGGCTTCCATGGTGATGCCGCTCTCTTTGCAGGATGCGACTGCCATCAGCTCAATGCTTCCCTCGACAGCCTTGTCCAGGATAAAGTTGTGGTCGTAGCCGCCGGTCAGTTTGAGCTGTTCGAAATCTGCTTCGATCTCTGCTCCGATTGCTTTCTCTCTGGTGAAATCCATCGGGGTTCCCTGTACCGGTGCATGCTCGCCGGTCGGGATGGATGCAGAATCGATCACCGGGCTGAACTGCTCCGCTTTTAAGACAAGTGTCTGGTTCTCAATAGATCCGGCATCGTGGCCTGCCAGGTTGAAGTAGCTGTGGTTTGTCATGTTGACAACGGTATCCTGATCGCAGCTTCCCTCATAGTGGATTTCTACGGCGTTCTCATCGGTCAGGGTATACGTAACGGACACTTCAAAGTTTCCCGGGAATCCCTGGTCTCCGTCCGGGCTCATCAGAACGAAAGTAACGGCGCTGTCATCCGCCTCTTCTACGTTCCAGAGGCGGTAATCGTATCCGTCCGGGCCGCTGTGCAGGTTGTTGTTGTTCTCATTTTTTGCCAGCTGGTATGTTTTTCCGTGCAGTTCAAATGCTGCTCCCGCGATACGGTTTCCGTTTCTTCCGATGGTGGCTCCAAAATGGCTTCCGTCGGTCTCATAGCCGGTTACGGAGTCAAATCCAAGGACAACGTCTCTCTTCTTTCCATCCTTATCCGGAACGAGAACCGATACCAGATGTGCGCCGTAATCGGTTACGCTGATTTCCATTCCGTTTTTATTGGAGAGCGTGTAGAGCAATGCTTCTTTTCCGTCTTTTGTTGTTCCAAAACCCTGTTTTTTCATGTTCCTTCTCCTTTTGGTTGTATGTAACGTATAAAAGAGAACCATTTTCATGATTCTCTTTTTTCTCTTTTGTAACCCCGGAATGCCGTTTCCCATACTTTGACTCCTAGCAACGCAAGCTAGGTGGGTAGCCGCAGTCATCATTTCTGCCTTCCACTGACGTCTGTTTCCAGGGTGGCCTGACATCCACATGACAATAATAAGCCTCCCGTTTAAAGTAAATGTAGGTTCAAAATAATGAGATCATCGAACATTCCAGGAAGTTACATTTTTCTTCTTTTCTTTTCACAATTCGGATTATACGCTATTTTGGTTCGCTTTTCAAGTATTATTGCACAATTACTCAAAAATATTCGAACAGCTTTTGTATTAAATGATAATACACACCATTCCGCCCCGGCTGTCGTTGACAATTTTCTGCATGGAATCCTGGAGTTTTGCCTGGCCATCCTCGGTGATCTGGGCGATTTTGCTGCGGATGCCGTCGTCAACGAGCTGCTCGACGGATTTGCCGAAAATGTTGGTATTCCAGATTCCCTCCGGGCTCTTTGCGCTCTCTTTGATATAGGCGATCAGATCCTCCGCCTGCTGCTCACTTCCGACGATCGGCGCAATCTCCGTCTCGATGTTGGCCTTGATCATATGAATCGACGGGCTCACCGATTTAATTTTCACGCCGTATTTGTTTCCCTGATGGATCACGGCTGGCTCCTCCAGCTGAATCTCCTCCCTCCCCGGAATCACGACGCCGTAGCCGCATCCGCGCACCGCATGAATCGCGTCCTCTACCTTGCGGTACTCTTCCCGCTGTGCCGACAGCTCGCGGATCGTCTGCACCAGATCATACTCGCCTTTGATCTCCACGCCGGCAAGTACACTCAGCATTTCATAATAATACTGCTCTTTCACCTCAATCCGCACCTTCACCGTACCGCTCGCAAGATCCATCGACTGCAGCAGTGTCTGGCTGACATACTGACTGGCAATCGCTGTTTTTCCGCCCACTGCATCCTTCAGGCGCGTCTTTTCCCTGCACATCTCACGGATCTTCTGCAGCAGCTCTGCCTTCAGCGGATGGTCATCGGCAAGAAGCTCCACCCATTTTGGAATATAAAATTCCATCTGCTGAAGCGGGAACTCATACAGCACCTTTTCGAGCATATGCAGAATATCTTCTTTGCGGAGCTGGTCGCAGTTCACCGCCATCGCTGCCACGCCGAATTTTGTTTCAAGCTCCTTTACCTGCCGCTGTGTCTCCTCCCGGTACGGTTTTTTCGCATTCACAAGAATCAGGAAGGGCTTTCCCTGCTTTTTGAGCTCCGCAACGGTCCGTTCCTCCGCCTGCAGAAAATTCTCCCGCGGCAGCTCGCCGAACGATCCGTCGCACGTCACCATAAGACCGATCGTGGAATGTTCTGCGATCACCTTCTTCGTACCGATCTCCGCCGCCTCCCGGAACGGAATCGCCTGCTCGGACCACGGTGTTTTCACCATCCGCTCCTTCTCATTTTCCAGATTTCCCGCCGCGTCCGGCACCAGAAAGCCGACGCAGTCGATCAGTCGCAGCCGGATCGGATCGCCCTCCCCAAGCTGCAGCTCCACGGCGTCTTTCGGCACAAATTTCGGCTCCACCGTTGTGATCGTCTTTCCCTCCCCGCTTAAAGGCAGGGCATCCCGTACCTCCGCCTGTTCCTTTTCCGAAAGATACGGCAGTGCCAGCACCTCCAGGAAACGGCGGATCAGGGTGGACTTTCCCGTCCGTACAGGCCCCACCACTCCGATCAGGAACTGGCCCTTCGTTCGTTTCTGAATATCGCGGTATACTGAATATGCATCCATGCGCTATTGTCCCCCTTTTGATCTTTGTTGCTATGTACTGTTATATTCTATGAGCCGGCCCCCTCTCCTATCACCAAAACTGCACTGCCGCGCACGCAAAAAAGGCACCGCCGCCCTTTTTTCGGACGCACAGTGCCTTTTTTCTGTCACTTTCTTATCTTCAGCCTATGATCAGCTGTTTTTTCTCATGGCAGCCTCTACCACATGGCCGACCAGAACAGATGTGGTAACGGATCCTACGCCGCCTGGAACCGGTGTGATTGCCTCAACGATCGGCTCAGCTTTTGCGTATGCAACGTCTCCGCAGAGTTTTCCTTCTTCGTTTACGTTGATTCCGACATCAATAACGGTCTGGCCTGCACACAGGTAAGTATCATCTACAACACCTGCACGGCCTGCTGCTACGATCACGATATCTGCCTCTTTAACTACAGACGGCATGTCTTTCGTTCTGGTATGGCAGATGGTTACGGTTGCGTTTTTCTTTAACAGCATCATGGCTGCCGGTTTTCCTACAACGAGGCTGCGGCCTACGACAACGGCTTTTTTACCGGTGCAGTCGATGCCGTAGTGGTCGAGGATCTCCATGCAGGCCTGCGGAGTACATGGCGGGAAGCCCTGTTTTGTTCCGGCGAATACGCCTACCATGGAACCGTCTGTGATACCGTCTACGTCCTTCTCCGGGGAGAGTGCTTTGATGACTGCTGCCTCATCGAGATGTTTCGGAAGCGGACGGAAAATCAGAACGCCGTGGATGGAATCGTCTTTGTTTACTTTATCGATGGTAGCCATCAGCTCTTCCTGGGTAACGTCTGCCGGGAGAAGGAATTTCTCGTATGCAACGCCTAAGGTCTCACAGCGTTTGGTTGCTCCTCTTTCGTAGGAAAGGTCATCCTCTCTCTCTCCGACACGGATGATTCCGAGAGTCGGTTTTACTCCTTTTGCTTCCAGCTCTGCTACATTTGCTTTGATCTTCTCATTTAATGCTGCTGTTACTTCTTTTCCTAATAACTGTTTTGCCATTTTTTTATCCTCCGCTTTTCTTTTCGGTCAAAGAGAACTCCTTTTGCAACCCGCTTGCTGCCGGGAAGTTTCTCTGGCCGTTTGTTTTCAGGCTTTCAGTCTTCCCAGTACGTTCCGGAAAATCTCGTCTGCTTTTACGGTATAGACCGCAAGCATTTCATCACATTTTCGATTTAGTTCTTCTGCATATTCCCGGTTTTTCATAGATTTCGTGTTGATATATACATTCAGGGAAGCACCCTCTAAGGCTGCTTTGCAGAATGCTGCGCCAACACCTGCGTCACTGATCGCAAGTGCAGAACCTTTTGCTGCAAATTCTACGATCAGGTCGATTGCTTCGCAGCATTTTTCCATAATTTCCATTGGAACAGAGCAGGCATCCTTCAGCACAATCTCCATGACTCTTGCTTTTTCTGCCTTCTCCTCCTCTGTCTCGCGCGGCATGCCGTATGCTTTGGAGAGCGGTTCGAACACTTCTGCATCGCGCTCGATCAGGTGAAGCAGTTCGTCCTGAAGCGTGGTTGCTTTCGCCATCAGCTCTTTCATTTCCTCTTCGACATCCGCATATTTCTTTTTACCTACTGTCAGCGCACCAACCATGTTGCCAAGCGCTGTGCCGACAGCGCCAACCAGTGCAGAAGCTCCGCCGCCGCCCGGAACCGGTGCTTTGGAACCGAGCACGTCTACAAACTCATTGCAAGGTACTGTTGAAAATCCCATGTTATTTTCCTCCGCTTATTTTTTTCGATCCAGAAGCCATCCTGATGGCCTCAAACCATAACTATTTTGCAGCCAGAGCCTTCAGCATATCAATTGTGACATCTCCCACAACCGCCATATCCTCTCCCTGCGTAAATGCAGCCGGGAAATTGTCCGAAAAGAGGATCTGCGCGGACGGCGGAAACTCATCATCTCCTGCCCATAAAATCAGTCGTACAAAAAGCCCTTTCATAAACTCCAGCTCATATCCGACATCACCGGATGAAATCGCCTGAGCGCCGACACGTTCCATGATCTCACGGAATGCATCCAGCTTTCCGCCAAAGCCAAACGCAAGACGGAACAGGCATCTTCCCTGGAACTGTTTAAAATAAACTTCTCCCCACGGAATCTCCCGGTACGTCAAAAATTTTCCGGTAGACGGAGCAGCTCCGCCCTCTGTCAGATAACGCAATACCAAAATTTTTGCATTCGGTTTTTTCTCGAGTGGATACCAGCCAATTATCGGCGAAACGCTTCCATCATCTCCAATATGAAATACGTTGTACTCCGGCCACGAAATCCGGTAGGAAACACCCATCAGGGAAACGGTAAACTCCTGTTTTTCCGCATCATACGGAACGTCGCACCGGCTGGAAATCTCTCTTGGATCTGCATTCTGATACACTTCCAGATAATGCTCATACGGAATACGCTCTTTGCTGTCTTTTTCGTAATTTAAGTCTACTGCCATGTAAATCCAATTCCTCTCAAAAAGGTTCGCCACAATTCAAAGCAAAACCACATGTGTTTCACCTTGAATCGTAACAGAAAGTTCTGCTTCCGTTTTATGCTTCCACAGACGGGAACATCGTCGTGTCTGTGTGCGGCAGGAAGCACGCCGCTACAAATTCATCCATATAGGTTGGTACCGTAGAGAGTTCCAGATATGTCATGTTCCGGGCAACCTCATACGTTTTCTTCTCTGCTGCTGTCGATAAAAGCATTGAATACGCACCGGTCAGGGAAGAGTTACCAATGTAATGGAATTTTTCCAGCGGAATATCCGGGAACATACCGATGGTAACGGCATTTTTCATGTTGATGCCGCTTCCGATACCGCCCGCTACGTAAACCTCCTCGATCATGGAAACATCCATATCCAGATAGTTCAGCATCGTACGGATCGCTGAGAAAATCGCGCCCTTGGCGCGGATAAAGTTGTCGATATCGACCTCGGTAATCTCAACATCGCGGACACTTCCAGCCTCCTCCTCGAACGCAATGACATAGCTTCCCATGCCATATTTGTCGTGGCGGATCCGTTTTCCCTCACGGATAAATTTACCCTTCGGATTGACCATCTTCGCGCGGAACAGCGCCGCAATCACATCGATGATACCGGAACCGCAAAGGCCGATCGGTTTCGTACCCTCATCTCCGATAACATGGTACGAAGGTTCCATCGTCTCCGGATCAATCGTACATTTTTCAATCGCACCGTCGGTCGCACGCATGCCACAGCTGATATCGCCGCCCTCAAAGGCCGGTCCGGCCGAGCAGGCACAGCTTACCATAAAGTCAGAGTTTCCAAATGCAAGCTCGCCATTGGTACCAAGGTCAATAAAAAGACTCATCTCCGGCCGGTTCCAGATCATGCTGACCAACGCGCCGGCAGTAATATCTCCGCCCACATAGCTTCCGATGTTCGGTGCCAGAATGATATGGGCGTCCGGATGAATCGCAAGATTGACATCCGATGCAAACAGTGAGTTTGTCTTAAAGAAGGCCGGAATATACGGCTCCATCCGAAGCGGATCTGCATTGATGCCCATCATCAGATGCTCCATGGTAGTGTTTCCGGCAATCGCCGCACGGTAAATCTGCTGACTGCTGATTTTCGCTGCACGGCACATGTTGGAGATCATCGGGTTTAAGGTTTCTTTGATGATTGCATTCTGCAGTCTTTCATGGCCTCCCGGTTTCTGGGATTCAATGATACGGTTGATAACATCCGCACCATACCGGATCTGTCCGTTTCCGGAAGAGGCTTTTGCCAGGATTTCTCCGCTCAGCATATCCACGATCAGTGCAGAAACTGTCGTTGTTCCAATGTCGACAACGAGACCGCCGACAACTGCTTTTGCTTCCATTGGAAGCATATCGTATAAAAAGACGTCATTTGGCGTAACCCGGACGACACACTGTGCCTGAAAATGGGATTCCCGAAGGACATCCGGCATTTTTTTCAGTACAGAGTACGGAATCCGTACCCGGTCAAGCCCCGTCGCTGCCTGTACAGCCCAGGTTACTCTCTCGTTATCCGGCATCGTATCATCCAGAGTAGGCTCTTCCATTGAGATTGTAATCACCTGCATGCTGTTTTTCAGCTCCAGACCGGCGTCTGTAATTTTCTTTTTCGTATCTTCAAAAATTGCAATTTCACTCGGTGAACTAAGGTCTGCCACTTTCATGCGGCTCCGGTAAGCGGATGCAATGTCCGGCACTTCCACTTCAACATCGCCTTTGACGGTGCTGACGCACGCCAGTCTCCAGCCATTCTGATATTCTTCCTCAGAAATATGGCGGGTTATTTTGGAATCCAGCTCACCGCTCACAAGACGAACGCGGCATTTACCGCACGATGCGTTTCCGGAACACGGTGCATCGATCGGCACATTGCTCTTCTGCGCTACTTCAAGAAGGCGCTCACCCTCGGTTGCGTAGGTGACTACCGGTTCTCCCTCTTCAAATCGAAAGGTTACTTTTGCCATAATCTGTAAATCCCCCAGTCGTATATATTCTCCGCTGTTTTTTTATTTTTCCGCTTTTAGATAGAAAAACCCCTGATGGTGCCTCAGGTTTTCGCAAACGCTACGGCACCATCAGGGGAAAACCTGCGAGATTTAAAGATTAAAGCTCCAGATAAGAATCTGCGTACAGAGTGTTGCCTTTGAATACGTCACAGGATTTAATGGTCTCCATCAGTCTCAGGTCATTCGGGTTAACGATGGCGCTGGTCAGACCCTGCATCATAGCCATAGCTACAAGTGCGGAATCCATGATCGGACGGATGTTTTTCGGCATACCGTTGGAGTTGTTGGAAAGTCCGCCGGTAGAATTCAGTCCCATATCACTGAACATCTTGATGCACTCAAGAACTTCCATCTGTTTGTCCTGCATTCCTTTTACAACCAGAAACAGCGGGTCAAACCACAGATCGGTCGGCTCCATACCATGCTCCATACCTCTTTCCAGAAGGGTCTGGCAGTACATCATACGCTCGTCGTTGTCTTTTGCAATTCCTTCGCCGTTGCAAAGTGCAATAACGATTGCATCGTTTGCAGCCGCAAGGTCAACGTACTCGATTCTTCCTGCAGCATCTGCAGAGTTTACGATCGGTTTTCCTTTGGAACGGTTGTATACAGAGATACCAGCCTCAATTGCTTTTTTGTTGGATGTATCCAGAGCCAGCGGAACATTGTCAAAATTGCTCTGCAGCAGCTCAACAGCCCATTTCATGATGTCTTCTCCATCATTCTCAGCCGGTCCGATGTTTACATCAAGGTAAACGGCACCAGCATCCAGCTGCTGTTTTGCTCTCTTTAAAATTGGCTCTTCATCTCTTGCTGCGAATGCTTTGTTTACAGTAGGAGCTGTAACGGAAAGTCTTTCGCCGATGGTTACAAATTTTGCCATATCTCTTCTCCTTTTCTTTTGGGAATCCCCCATAATTATTTTTTTCACGGAAGGAACTCCGCTTGTCTGGAGTTCCTCCCGGAATTTTTATGTATTACAGTTCTCCGTTTGCCTGCAGATCTTTCATGAATTTCACAAGCTGAACTGCCTCAAGCGGAGCAACGATTACTTCCCATCCAGGAAGTTTGGACTCAATGTCGCCCTTTAATACGGCTACTTTACCAGGAATGATAACTTTTCTGGATTTTACTTTATCTTCTACATTCTCTTTGAAGAATTTGGAGATAGAGTTACCGGAGAATTTACCTGCTGCCCAGGATGTCAGTACAGAAAGTCCGCCGGCGTCGTTGATTACAAGGTTTACCGGAACTCCGGATCTCTCGAGCTCTCCGGATACCAGGAAATAGGTCAGAGCAAAGTCTACTGTGGTCAGGCAGATCGAATTTTCATCTGCGCCGTTCAGCGGGTAGATGCCCGGCTCTACTTTCATCGGTTTCTGCGGATCGGTAAATACGTTCTGGCGAAGTCCGAATACCGGAAGTGCCTCTGCGTATCCCATTTCCTCAAGAACAATAATGGAACCGTATTTCATGGTGAACAGGGAAAGCAGTGCCTGCTGCATATATCTGTCGCCCTGTGCAATTTTTGCCAGATTTACAATAGACGGATAACCAAAGGTACGGTCTGTATCCTTTAAGGATGCACGTCTTACCTGTACGGTAGTAGCAAAGGTCTCTTTGATGGTCGCTTCTGTGGTATCAAGAACAAGGTTCTTGTTGCCGAGTTTCTCGATTGCTTCTACGGTGTCGTGAAGCTCATCAATGTTTGCGCCACTTACGCCGAGAACAACGCCTGCCTCTGTGGCAAGTTTGCTCATCTCTTCATAATTGGATGCATTTGCACCATTCAGGATCGGTTTGCCTGCTTTGCATACTTCCAGAGCAGCTTTTGCAGCTTCTGCGTCCTCACAGCCAAGTACCAGAACTTTTCCGGTTGCTGCTGCTTTCGTTACAAGAGATACGTATTTGTCTACGCCATTTCCGGCATAGTTTACATACAGCATCTCTGCGCACATACGCTCACCGATACGGTCGTAATCAACTTTTTTGTCTTCTTCCAGTTTTGCGTCGATCTCTTCGTCAGACATGCAGCTGCAGAGAGATACTGCATAACGGGTTTTGCTTACAAATGTTTTCTCATGACGATAGAGAACCGTCTCTCCGCCAAGGGTGTACTCACTGTCGCCGGTTCCGACTTTGATGGTCTTCATTGGCGGTGCGGTAGCTTCGGAAAGCTGTGCCATAGCGTCGTCAGACATATATGGGCACGCTGAAATATCCATAGCGCCCTGTGCAACCTTCATGGAGAATGCCATACAGGTCGGACATCCGCACTCTTTACAGTTTTTCTTTGGGGTCATTTTAAAAATCTGAATACCTGATAATGCCATAATTCTTTATCCTCCTAATCTCTTCCTTACGTACTGATTACATCAGTTCCTGAATCATTTTGGAAATGGTTGCAACAGACTGTGGATGTTTGAGGATAACTGCATCAGAACCAGAAGCCAGAGATGCGGCTGCTGTCTGAATCTCCATAGAGATTCCTCGTACTTCCTGATTTCCCCATTCCGGAGATTCCTCTTCTGTTGCCATTGCCTCTTTTACATTCCATGTCTCAGAAGCGATTGGAGTAATAATTGGCATCTGCAGCATTTTATCGTCCTGGGATAATGCTGCTGCTTTGATACGGTCCAGTGTAGATACTACGTACTCATATCCGTATCCGACTGCTGCAGAACCTACGTTCATAACAATGCTGTCCGCGCTGACACCAAGCTGGGTCATAACAACATTCAGCTGTTTTGCAAGGTTGATATCTACAGCGGACTCAGCGCCGACTTTCTGGCTGTATGCCAGACCTGCGGCTGCACCAACTGCCTTGTAATCTTCTTCTCTTGCGGACATAACAAGAACGTTTCTTCCCTGAAGGACCTCTGCTACTTTTGTGAGCAGTTCGGAATCCTTCTCAACGTTTTTACATCCTTCTACAACAAGCGGCACGTCAACGGCATCAGCAACCTCTTTGACTGTCTCAATGAGTTCTTCTACCGATTTGTTCAGACCGTTCGGGTCTCCGCCTGCCAGACGAAGGCAGAGGAAATCTGCACCTTCCATAGCTGCTGCTTTTTTTGCAATCTCGCCCATGGTAGCTGCACCTTCATAGTATGCTTTTACGCTTTCCGGTTCTCCTTCCATACCAAGGTCTGTGATTTCAACGCCGACCTTCGGTCCGTTTTTGATTTCACCGTCGAAAGCATAGAATGGTAATACGTTTTCTCCGCCAAGAGTTACGGTTTTGTCTCCGCTGCCGATTACAACGGATTTAATTGCTGCATTAAACTTTTGTGGTTTGCGATTAAACGGCATAAAAAAAGCCTCCTTAAAAATAAATTCCATACAGGCATATCTCCATGATTCCGCTTCATGGACACACCTGTTATTATTTTAACGTTTTTTCCCGGAGAATGCAAGATTTACCAGGATATTTTCCAAGATTTTCTGACAAAAAGTATCCGTTTTCTCTTCGTCAGCCGTTTTTTTCCAGAAAATCACTTTACAGCTGCCGGCATGTGCCGGAAAGGGCTTCCTCCTCCGCTTTGGAATCCCCTCCCAAGCCATGCCGGTCTGCTTATTCTTTCACAGGATAAGCCTGTAAAATACGAATTACATCATTGGATCCATGCCAAGTGCCGGATGACCTTTCTCGGTCAGGAATGCAACCAGTGTCTCCGGATCTTCTGCGATGGTCTCGTCACCGATCATATCGGTAAAGTTGTCGATACCGTACAGCTCTTTTGCTGTTTCATTCAGTTTCTCTGCAACCTGCTCTTTCAGCTCTTTCGGCATCCATACGATACGGGCAACGCCGCCTTCTGCTTTCATAAATTTCTTGGAAGCGATAAAGTGTTTGCCGTGTCCCATGAATCCAGGAGTCTGAACACCGCCGCCTGTCATGGAAGCCAGCTCGGAGAAGGTCATTCCCAGAGGAGTCATGCCTGCGTACTCACGGTTTGCGATGCAGACACCGTTGGAGAACGGCTCGATACCACAGATACACTCGAAGCATCCGCAGGATGTCATTGGTTTTTCCATGATGGAGTACAAAGATACATCATCAAGAGCGCCCTGGGAAAGTTTACGAACAGCCTCGTTAACATCCTCGTACTCACCGATTCTCTCATCGATTACTTTTTCTTTTGTGATAACCTGGCAAGGTCCGTTCGGATCCAGCTCGTTGGTAGCTTTTGCATCCAGCCATGAAACAGCACCGCAAAGTCCGAGACGCTCTGGTGTAACAACACATACATGGCTCGGGGAGAATGCCTGGCACATGATACAGCTGTAGTATACCGGTACGGATTCATCTGTCATGGTAGACAGACGCTCATCACGTTTGTCGAATACCGGAATTGCAATTTCGTGACGGATCTTGGTACAGTCTTCCGGATTGGTGTAGATCTTAACCTGACATTTGTCAACAACAGCCTCGAACTCGTTCTTCACCTGTGCGTACAGAACTTCTCCGAAGTGTTTTGCACGGAAGCCTGCGTTGAAAGCTTCTTTGCTGACACGGATACGGATCATATCACGCTGTCCGGTATGCATCACACCTTCGATGCAGTTCAGGTAGCTGTGGAATTTACGCTCAAATACAGGCTCGAAATCCGGCTGCATGCTCTTTCCGGCAACCTCAACAACGTATGCAATGCTGTGCTTGGAACCTACCTCGAACTCGTCGATGTCCGGTCCGATCAGCTCGATCTTGTGATCTTCTACTTCGGAAGCATCTTTTGTCTGAACCAGCTCGCAGCAGTCTACACGGGAACCGTCAAACTCAACCTGCATATCACCGCGGCGGATGATTTCGCCCTCAAATGCAGATGCGAATGCAACCGGGATATCGATGTTTGTAATTTTAATCTTGATGTCGCGGGCTTCCAGAGAAGTTGCGTTGAATTTGGAAACGTCCTTCTGGATAATGAGACTCTTCGGAATAGCCGGAACGTCTTTGTCATCGTTTGTGATAACCGGGAAACCAAGTGCAATCGCACCAGCGCCGCATGCAACGATCACATCATCCAGAGGAGCAAAAGCATTTACGAATGCCGGTACACGGTCTTTGGTGTAGGTCATCAGTGCGCCTGCATCGCCTGCAGTTACGTTACCGAAGATCAGGGCTGCACGGATTGCTACGGATACAACGTGGATTACAGATGTTACGTCTTTTCCAAGCGGGATGACACGTACGTTTGCGCCGGTCTTGTATCCTAATTCCTGACACTGATCAATGATTCCGCCAACCAGTGTTACAAGAATACCCTGTGCCTGATAGCTCTTAACCAGATCCACGCCTTCCTGTGCGGTCGGAGCGCTTCCAAGGATAACAGCTACGCCCGGGATATCGCCTGTTACAAGCGGCACACCAAGCTCACGGATGATGGCATCGCTTAAATGGCCGTAGCACGGCTCATCATATGGTTTTGCACCGTCGATGTATTTAATTGCCTCGATGAACTCTGCGCAGAGTGCAGTTGCAACACCGGACATAAATACATCATTCAGCTGATTTTCTCTTGTCATCAGAGATTTTACCACGCCAAGAGCCTCTTTCATCTCTTTTAAGTTGGTAACCTTTACTCCTGTTACAGCATAGTAACACGGAAGTGCGTAAGCAGTGTCCGGGAAGCTGACTGCTTTTTCCTCTCCGTTTGCTGCGATTGCGGCATCAATGGCAGCTTCGGTAAGACCGTATACTGCATCATTTCCGCCAAATACTCTCTCGAATAATGTCATGTGTTTTTCCTCCTATCACACTTTTTCCATGCCAGGCATGTTTGACTTATCGATTTTTGTTTTTATTTTCCGTATCTCTTCTACTGCAGCCGCGCTGTAATCATATGGAGACGAACCTTCCCTGTCCGCTTCCATAATTTCCGGGTTGTAGTGGACCATGCCCAGAAGATCCTCCGGGGGGATACGGTCCTGTATGAATGCCTCATCTTTTTCGTCGCGTACTTTGTTTGCCACGACATGAACCTGATGAACGCCAAGCTCTTCGGCCAGACGTTTGACATTCTTATAGGTCTGAATACTTCTTGCACCCGGCTCGATGACTACGATGAACATATCCATGCCCTCCGTCGTTCCTCTTCCCAGATGCTCAAGGCCTGCTTCCATGTCGAGGATGACAACATCCCCTCTGTGAAGGACCAGGCTGTTGATGATTCTCCGCAGCATCACATGCTCCGGGCAGACACAGCCGCTTCCGGCCGTCTCCACGGTGCCAAGCGTCAGGAGTTTGACTCCATTGTACTCTTTGCTGTATTTATCGGGGATATCACTTACTCTCGGATTTATCTTGTAAAACCGGTTGTCTGCACTTGCCTCGGTGCGCTCTTCGATCAGTTTTCTCATTTTGGTAATCGGAATGATCGAATCGAGGATTTCTTCCGGAAATCCAAGCGCAAGGCCCAGATTGGCATCCGGATCGACATCTGCAGCCAGAACCGGATGGCCTTCTTCTGCATAAAGTCTTGCAAGGGTGGCTGCGATGGTTGTTTTTCCTACGCCGCCCTTTCCAGTTACTGCTATTTTCATTTTACACCTTTTCACTTCAAAAAGGGCGGTCTCTTTTTACGTCAGGGACCGCCCTGTCCTTTTTATACGCCGAGTGCGGCACGTTTCTCTTCGATTCGTGCGAGCATTGCATCGCCCAGCTTGTCGATGTCTTTTTCTACTGTGTAAGCTGCCTCAACCCAGTCGCGGACACCGTTGGTCAGGAGTCCTGTTACCTCAGTGGATCCGGATACGTACGGCTCTACGCCAAGGTAAGTATCGATACCGGTTGCTACAACATAGTTTCCGATGGAAACTGCTTTCTCAGACATCCACTCCGGAGCACATCCGACAACCGGAAGCTGGGAAATATTGACATTACCGATTTTAGCAAGTTCTGCTACAAGAACCATCATACGGGAGATATCAACGCAGGATCCCATGTGGAGTACCGGCGGGATATCAGCCAGCTCGCAGACACGTTTCAGACCTGCACCGCAGAGATCTTTAGCACGTTTGTCCATCAGACCTGCTCTTGCTGCTGCCTGTGCAGAGCATCCGGAAGCAACGATGATAACGTCGTGCGCGATCAGCTTCTTCATCAGCTCGATGTGAGCGGTGTCCGGACGGACTTTCGGGTTGTTGCATCCTACCATGGCAACTGCACCGCGGATAACGCCGGATGCCACACACTGCCACAGCGGCATCAGAGTTCCGGTCTGGTCAACCTGGGAATTGGTTACTTTATCCAGAGTCTTGATGATGGACTCAAAAGAGTATCCAACGGTTGCTTTCTGCTTCATATGCGGGATATGTACCAGCTCCGGTTTCCGGTTTTTAAAGTTTTCAATTGCCATTTTTACGATGGCTTTTGCATTCTCACCTGCTGTTTTTGCGTTGAAACGAATGTATTCTGCATCCGGCATCTGCGCAATCGGGCTGGTGGTAACGAATTTAGTATGGAAACATTTGCTTAAAGGTCCAAGGGCCGGGAAAATACACTGTACGTCAACAACGATGGCCTCGCAGGCACCGGTCAGTACCACGTTTTCCTGCTGCAGGAAGTTACCTGCCATCGGCACGCCGCGGCGCATTGCTACTTCATTGGAAGTACAGCAGACACCTGCCACGTTGATTCCCTTTGCTCCCATTTCTTTTGCATATGCGATCATCTCCGGATCGTCTGCGTATTCGCAGATCATCTCGGAAAGTGACGGATCATGGCCATGAACGATGATATTTACTTCATCTTCTTTCATAACACCAAGGTTTGCCTCGGTTTCGATCGGCTTTGGAGTTCCGAACAGTACGTCAGAGAACTCGGTACCCATCATGGAGCCGCCCCATCCATCGGAAAGTCCGGAACGAAGGGACTGGCGAACGAGTGCTTCCGGAAGGGAAGAACATCCCATATGAGTCATATGAAGAGAACATGCAACCTCACGGTCAATCGCACGCGGTGCGATTTCTTCTCTCTCCCAGATTTCCTGTGTGTGCTGCGGAGCACGTTTCAGGAATCTCTGTGTTCCAAACGGTTTACCATACTCCATCAGAGCCAGCTCGGACATCTCATGTGCCAGATCGTAAATATCTTTTCCTTCTGTCTCTACGCCCCACTCTTTTGCGATACGGATCAGTTTCTCCGGATCTTTTACTTTGTAGTTTCCGTTTGGATCAGCCTCATGCAGTGTGTGGCAGATCTCACGGCCATGATCGGAATGTGTTGCGGAACCGCCTGCTGTAAAGCGCAGGAAGTTACGTCCTACAATACCGTGTACATCGCATCCGCAGATTCCTCTCGGTGCCTTTGGTGTAATACGGCAAGGTCCCATCGTACAGATACGGCAGCAGGTTCCCTGCTCACCGAATTTACAGTGCGGGGTCTGGTTTTTTACACGAAACTGCCATGCGTCAGCGCCAACCTTTGCACCATTTTCCAGGAGCTCATTCGTGGCCTGTTCGAATTCTTCTACGCTTGTTAATTTGAATTCGCTCATCTTGTCCTCCTCAAGATTGTATTTTAATATTTTTATGGTAAAAACATCCTCCCATGGGGGATATTTTACTTTTGAAATATCCCTCCGTCTGCAGCGTGTACAAAGCGGAGGGCAGATTCTCTGTTTTTATAAATCAAGGTTTTCTACGATTTTCTTTAATGCCGCGCGTACCGGAGAGTCTTCCGGCAGACGTACGGTTGGTTTTCCGTCACAGTCATATTCATAAACCTGATCATCGTGCGGAACAACGCCAAGGAGAGTTAATCCCTGTTTTTCAATCTCCTCACGGGTTCCCTCATTTAACACGCCATTCGGCGCACGGTTTACGATCAGTCCTACCTGCTTCGGCTTCATATCGCATTCTTTGATCAGCTCCGCGATTCTCGCAGCGGCCTGTACTCCTCTTCTTGAGCAGTCACTGACCAAAATAGCTGTATCCATTCCCGGAAGTATACCACGGCTGATATGCTCCATGCCTGCCTCGTTATCCACAACCATGAAGGGGTAATTCGGATACAGCTTTGCAAGCTGATTCTGCAGAAGTCCATTGACGAAGCAGTAGCAGCCTTTTCCCTGTGTTCTTCCCATCACAAGCAGGTCAAAATCATCTTCCTCAGTCAGAGCGCCTGCAAATTTAAATTCCGCATAATCTGCCTTGCTCATACCTGCCGGAATCGGGTTTTTGGATGCCATCTCTGCACGGGCAATCTCCTCCCGGATATCTCCAAGGGTAGCTTCTACTTCTACACCGAGTACCTCATTCAGGTTTGAGTTTGCGTCCGCATCAACCGCAAGAACAGGACCTTTTCCTGACTCGCAGAGATACTGGATCAGCAAGCCGCATAATGTTGTTTTTCCAACGCCGCCTTTTCCGGCGACAGCTATTACGTGTGCCATAAAAATCGGATGCCTCCCAAATTCAAGTAATTAATTCATTAAACCAGTGTGCAAAGGCCGGATCTGTCGATGATTTCAGATACGTCTTTCCATTTATTCAGTGCATACAGATGAATTCCATTGACACCGAGTGCACGGTATGCATCAATCTGTTTTACGGTATATTCGATACCCTCTTCTTTGAACTCTGCAACTTTCTTGTCGTAGAATACGTCGAACGGTTTGCCCTCTGCATCTTTTGCTGCAAATGGGTTCGGGAACAGCCAGTGTCTGGAGATCATTCTGGAAAGCTCTCTGTCCATCACACAGCCGTTTCTGGAAAGTGCCATGTTGATGGTAGCTGCCTGATCCAGGATCGGCATAACTCCAACGTCTACCGGCATGGTGATTCCTGCTTTACGGATTGCATCGAGCCAGTATTTGAACTGCTCCATATCCCAGCAGAGCTGTGTCATGATGTAGTCAGCTCCGTTGTCCTGTTTCTGTTTCAGAACTGCGATATCAGACTCCAGACTTCTGCAGGAGATGTGGCCTTCCGGTGAACCTGCAACAGCGATTTCAAATTTGTCGCCGTAGGTATCACGTACGAATTTTACAAGATCCGTAGCGTAGTCAAAGTCACCGCAGGTTGTGGTCTCGCCAAGCGGAATATCACCGCGCAGTGCCAGCATGTGGTCTACGCCGTCAGCCAGATACTGATCCAGCTGTTCTTTAATTCCTTCTTTTGTGTTTTTGATAACGGTGAAATGAGTAACCGGTGTGGTTCCGGCATTTTTGATCATCTGACATACTTCACGGTTTGCTCCGACGTTTCCGCCGCCTGCTCCGTATGTACAGGAAATGTAAGACGGGTTATATTTCATCAGGTGGTCGATGGTACCCGGCAGATTCTGCAGTCCCTTCTCTGTCTTTGGCGGGAACAGCTCAAAAGACAGAAGGGTCTTGTTTTTCATCTCTTCTGAAAGTTTCATAATTCAATTTACCTCCGCTTTAATATGATATATTCCTATTCTAAGTCCCGGTTCGCCTGTTCTGTTTGTTCCGATTCGCAGACCCCGGGGTCTTAAAACCGCTTTTATAGAATAACTGGTTCCGTCAACCAATTATCATTCACAGTCCAGCTCTACGATGCTGTTTGCAAGATCTACCATTTTGATCTTACCCTGCAGTCTGATCTCTTCGCCCAGGATGTCACGGATGAGAACGTATTCTCCATCGACATCGATGCGGCTTACATTTTTACAGACAACTGTGTTTTCCGGATTTTTGTATACCGTTGCAAGGCACATAGCTTACGCCTCCTCTACTTAACTTCTTTCAAATGCTCTTTTACAAGCGTCAGTGCAAGGGACAGGCGCATATTGCCTTTCTGGAAATCGGATACTCCCTCCCTGATCTGTTTTGCGGCGTCCGCCATTCCGGCTTTTTCCAGTTTGTCGGCCATCTCGTCGAGTTCTGCTGCGTGATGTTCATTGTGCTGCAGCATATAGGTTAAAAGGGCAAGATTCTCGTCCTTGCATTTTTCTTCGGAACCGCATGCATTGCAGGCATGTCCGCAGTCTTCTCCCTCGTGATGATGGTCATGGTGATGATGGTGCTCGTCGTGAGCTCCGTGCGGAATGGGATTTCCATTCTCGTCATATAATAAATGCATAATATGGCCTCCTCTGTCCCTGGTATTTTCCTCTGCCGTCCGTTTCGTCCGCTTTTGTTTTCCTGAAACATCCTGCAGATTGTACAGGGAATGATAAATAAATATCAATTCAAGTTTATTATACTCTATTTCATGCACAAAATCAATACAGCCTCCACAAAATTTCTGTACAATTCGCCGTACTGGCCGTCCTGGCATCCTTCTTTTTTCTTGCGTGGCTTGTTATTTTTTTTCATTTCCCGATTGTGTTAAACTTTTTTAATATATTTGGTCTGATTTCTTTAAATTTTCATGTTATACTAAACATAATTATGAGAGAAATACGGCAGAATCTTTTTTTGATTCAAGATACGGAGGGTTTTTATGGCACTTTCTATTCCAACCATCACATTGAACGACGGCAGAGCGATGCCGCTTCTGGGGCTTGGCACTTACAAATCGACAGAAAAAGAGGCAGAAAAAGCAATTGTCACCGCGGCAAAATACGGCTACCGTCTGATCGATACCGCCTCCTCCTATAAAAACGAGGACAGCATCGGCCGCGGGATCCGCGCAAGCGGAATTCCGCGGGAAAATTTTTTTATTACCACAAAGGTATGGAATACCGCGCAGCGGGTCGGTGATATCGAAGGTGCCTTCAACCGCAGCCTCGACCGTCTCCGTCTCGACTACGTTGATCTTTACCTGATTCACTGGCCGGTGCCGGGCTGCTACCCGGAGACGTGGCGCGCACTCGAAAAAATCCGCGAATCCGGGCGTGCAAAATCGATCGGCGTCAGCAACTTCGAGGAGCCGCACCTTACCGCCCTCTTTGAATTTTCCGGCGTCATCCCGGCCGTCAACCAGATCGAATGCCATCCGCTCTGGAACCGGAAACCGCTCATCGCTTTCTGCCGTTCACATGGAATCGCCGTTCAAGCGTATGCGCCGCTCGCAAGAGGTCTTTATCTGAACCGTGAGATTATGCAGCAGCTGGCAGAAAAGTATGTACGCACTGAAGCACAGATCGGCCTCCGCTACCTCGTCCAGCAGGGCATCAGTGTCATCCCGAAATCGACACAGCCGGACCGCATTTTTGCCAACGCGGATGTCTTCGACTTCGAACTTTCTGAAGCCGACATGGCGCTCATCGACACGATGGACGAACAGCTCCGCTCTGCTTCCATACCGGATGACCTGCTGTAACTGCGGATTCACAGCAAAAGCAGCACAGAAAATCTGTTTCTTTCCGTTTCAGATTTCTGTGCTGCTTTTTCTGTTTCTCTTTATTTCGAGGATACCATCCAGTCTGCTGCAGGTGCAGATCCAGTCCCCCATTGCTTCGGCTTCTTCTAAATCATGCGTGACCAGAAGCATCGTTTTTTCTTTTCCTTTTCTGCGGATATAGTTCATCGTTTTCTTTTTCGTCCCCGCATCCAGTCCCCGGAACGGCTCATCCAAAAGGAGGAAATCTGCGTCCATGCGCATGGCCCGCAGAACCGCCACCCGCTGGCGCATGCCGCCCGACAGTTCCGATACAGCCTGGTTTTCACAGCCCGAAAGGCCGAGTTCCTCCATCTCCTCCACAAGATGACGGGAGCTTCTTTTTTCTTTTCCAAACATGCGGCGCCTTACCGCGAGCTGGATATTGGCTGCAGCTGTCAGTTCTTCTGCCAGCCGCGGTTCCTGAAAAACCATACTTTTTCTTAAGGCTTCCAGTCCCCCGATTTTTCCGCCGTCCGCCTGCTCCAGGCCTGCCAGAATCCGCAGCAGGGTTGTCTTTCCAGCCCCGGAAGGAGCCATCAGACAGGTCACTGCTCCTTTTTTCAGTTCCATCGTAAGATTCGAAAAAATAACGTGTTCTCCATACGCTTTTTTCAGATGGCAGATTTCAATCGTATCTTCTCTCATTTCATCACCAGCATCCTTTTTTCTGCAAGATCCATTCCTTTTAAAACAGCTTTTTCGAGACAGAAGCTGGCGTACACGATCGCTGCCGTCCAGGCAAAGAGTCCCGGTGTGTCGAGATATATTTTTGCCTGATACAGATGCTCTCCGATGGATCGGTTCGGAATGCCGATTACTTCTGCTGCCGTTCCGGCCTTCCAGCAAAGGCCGAGGGAAAGTGAACATCCCGTCCGGATATATGGGTACAGCTGCGGCAGGATCACCCAGCGCAGCCGCACCGGCCGCGGAACCTGAAAAACGTCTGTCATCTCCAAAAGCGCTGTGTCCAGTTCCCGTAGGCCGTTCCGCGTGTTTGTATACAGGATCGGAAATACCATCAGAAACGAAATCACAACCGAAAGATTCTTCGAAGAAACCCAGATCAGGATCAGAATCACAAAAGAAGCGACCGGCACTGCTTTCACTGCTGCAACCAGCGGCGTCAGGAGTTCTTCTGCAATGGAAAACCGACCGGCAAGTGCAGCTCCTGCAATTCCCGCCGCCGCACCAAGAAGGAATCCGGCTCCGATGCGTGCTCCGGAAAACAGCAGGGACTGCCAGAAGACCTGTTCTGTTACAAGCGTAAAAAGGCGTTTCAAAACAGCAGCAGGAGATGCCAGAAGGATCTCCTGCCCGACAAAAACGCTTACCGCCTGCCAGATCATAAGCCAGAACACGATCGGCCAGCGCTTCGTTTTTCTCTGTTTCTCTTTTTTGTTTTTATTCGGAATAATAGAAGTCATCTCCTGGAAGTTCTCCTCCGACTGCCTCCGGGTTCTGGTCTTTGAGTACACCGAGATAACCGGAAAGCTTCTCTTTCATCTCATCACCGGTGATGCAGACAATGTTGCATGCCGGAAGCGCTTTCTTTGCGACTGCCTCCGGAACAATGTCATAATCCCCGATCAGTTTTGCCGCCTCATCCGTGTTTTCGGTTACGTAGGATACGGATGCCTGGTAAGCTTCCATGAAGTCTGCAACTGCTTCCGGATGCTCCTTGGCAAAGGCAGTGCGCACAACGGTAACACCTGTCACCAGTGTGCTCGCCGTTCCTTCGGACTCCTGGATTTTGTTCCATTCTTCGGTCAGGTCAAGTGCGGTGCGCAGCGTTTCTTTTTTCGTCTGTGCCGTCGTTACAAACGGCTGCGGCAGCATGGCGATTCCATCGGCATCTTCTGCAAGTGCTGCCACGCACTCGGCGTGTTCGCTCTTCCACTCGATCGTTACGTCCTCACCCGGTACGAGGCCGTTCTTTTCGAGGATATAATTCAAAGCATACTCCGGAGTTGCACCTTTGCCGCCCGCATAAATGGTTCTGCCTTTCAGATCCGCAATGGAATGTACGGTATCGCCGTCCTCGACGATATAAAGGACACCGAGCGTATTGACTGCGAGCACCTGCACGCCGCCGTTTGTCTTGTTGTAGAGTACGCTTGCAAGGTTCGCCGGAACCGCGGCGATATCCACCTCTCCCTGTACCAGTTTTGCGCTGACCTCATCCGGGGCAGCGGCAAGTTCAAACGTGTCCGCAGGTGATTCTTTGCTGTCGTTATCGCTCATCATTTTTACCATTCCCATGCTGGTCGGTCCTTTTAATGCAAGCACATGGACCAGTGTCTCATCTTCTGTTTCCGATGCCGCTGTGCTGCTCTCCGTCTTTGTCTCTGTCTGGCCGCATCCTGCAAACAGAAGTACCATTGCAAGAATCGCTGCCGCAAAGCCCATCTTTCTTTTCTTTTTCACTTTTGTCTCCACCTTGCTGTTCTTTTTAGTCTACCAGCTTGTCCAGTTCTTTTACATATTCTGTCTGGCTGGAAATCTTGTGTTTTGCCTGCGCCGCATATTTGTTGACTGCCGCCTGCGACTTTTTGATTGACTGCATCGTGCCGGCTCCTGCCACGCATCCGCCCGGACAGGCCATGCCTTCGAGAAGATAACCGTTGTACTTTCCGGCCTTCGCCATTGTCAGCAGTTTCCGGCATTCCTTCAGACCTTCTGCATTTGCCATCTTGATTTCGCGGTCCGGGTATTTTTCACGGATTACATTTTCCACAGATTTTGCAACGCCGCCGGAGACAGCAAAGTTTCTTCCGTCCACCGATGCATCGCTGACGCCGTCCGGATCTTCCTCAAGTGCACTCACATCTACCTGGCGCGCATCGAAAATGCCCGACATCTCTTCAAACGTCAGAACGAAGTCCACCTCACTGCGGACAGACTGGCGCATGGCCTCCAGTTTTTTCGCCGCACACGGTCCGACAAAGACAACCTTCGCATTCGGATTGTGTTTCTTGATCAGACGCGCCGTCAGCGTCATCGGAGTCAGTGCCATCGAGATACAGTTTGCGTAATCCGGGAACAGTTTCTTCGCCATTACAGACCAGGCCGGACAGCAGGATGTCGCCATAAACGGCAGTTTCTCCGGAACTTCGTTCACAAAATCCTCTGCCTCCTGTGCCGCACAGAGATCCGCTCCGATCGCAACTTCAAAGACATCCGCAAAACCGAGCTTTTTCATCGCCGCACGCAGTTTTCCAGGCGTTACTTTCGGTCCGAACTGGCCGACAAACGCCGGTGCCAGCGCTGCATAGACGCGCTCTCCCGACTGGATCGCACGGATTACCTGGAAGATCTGGGATTTGTCCGAAATAGCGCCGAACGGGCAGTTGACGAGACACTGGCCGCAGGATACACATTTCTCGTAATCGATATCCGCTTTTCCGTTCTCATCTGAACCGATGGCATCCATTCCGCAGGCTCTCGCACACGGACGCTCCTGAATGATAATAGCCTGGTATCCGCATACCTTGGCACATTGACCACATTTGACGCATTTATCCTGATCAATATAGGATCGTCCATTGGTGCGGTCCAGCGTAATGGCCTTTTTCGGACAGACTTCCACGCACGGATGTGCAAGACACCCCTGACATCCCTCCGTGATCAGAACCCGTTTTTCATGACAGGCGTTGCATGCAAATTTGATGACATTAATGAGCGGCGGTGTATAATACGTCTCCGCCTGGTCCGCCAGTTTGATATTGTCCGAGATCGGGGCGTGCTCTGCCGCGCTTCTGCACGGAAGTCCCATTGCAAGGCGAAGCCGCTCTCCTACAATCGCCCGCTCCAGAAACACATCATTTCTAAAATTTCCGACCTCACCGGGAATTACACGGTAAGGAATTTCCTCGATCGTCTTTTCCACCGGGGAGTCCACGTCATACGCCATTTTTGCAACTTCCGTAAAAATGGCATGGCGGATTTCCTGAATTCTTGTTTCTACTCCTCTCATTCTTTCTTCCTCCTGCTGTATTTTCCTCCGCATCTTTTCAGTTAAAATTATTCCGCTTTCTATTACTATACTTGATTTCGAAAGTATTGTCATCTTTTTCCCGTATTTTTGCTGAAAAATTTCGGTCTGCACAAAAAAAGAACCTGCCGTCTCTGTATCATTTCACAGAAGTGACAGGTTTCTTATTTTTACCGCTCCCAGAGATCCGGGGCGAGTTCGTCTTTTTTCATACGCTGCATCAGTTCATCCACAGCCTGTTTCGGGTTTTTGTTTTCAAACAGAACCTGATTGACTGCCTGAATGATCGGCGTTTCGATTCCGAATTTTTTCGACAGGGTAAGACCCGCTTTTGCGGAATAGACGCCCTCGACGATCATCTGAACCTCATCCATCGCCTGCTGCATCGTTCTGCCCTGGCCGATCAGGTATCCGGCTTTCCGGTTCCGGCTGTGAACGGAAGCACACGTTACAATCAGGTCGCCGATACCGGAAAGACCGTAGAAGGTTTCCGCATGGGCACCCATCGCCGTACCGAGCCGTGCAATTTCCGCGATCCCGCGGGTAATCAGAGCCGCTTTCGTATTGTCGCCGTAGCCAAGACCATCCGCCGTTCCGGCTGCCAGTGCGATGACATTTTTCAGAGCTCCGCCAAGTTCAATTCCCGTGATGTCCGGGCTTGTGTAAACGCGGAAGACCGGACTCATGAACACATTCTGCACATACAGTGCGCTCTCGCGGTCATGCGCGCCGACAACGATCGTGGTCGGCAGGCCACGGCCGACTTCCTCTGCGTGGCTCGGTCCGGAGAGAACAACGACATTCGCTCCCGGCACTTCCTCCTCGATGATCTGAGACATCGTCATCAGGGTATCGGCTTCCACGCCTTTTGCCACATTGACGATGAGCTGGCCGTCCGGAATATCCGCCGCATACTTTTTACATGTGGTTCGCACGTACGGGGATGCTTTTGCCATCACAAGGATGTCCTGTCCTGAAAGGGAGCCGCGCACATCGCAGGTGAACTTCATTTCATCCGGCAGTTTTACGCCCGGAAGCTTCGTCAGATGCTCTCTGTGTTCCTTTAAGCTCTCAATTTCCTTTTCATTTTCCGAGCAGATCGTCACGTCATGCCCGTTGTTGCAGAGCAGGAGGCCGAGGGCGGTTCCCCAGCTTCCTGCTCCGATGATACTAATCTTTGCCATATTTTATTTCTCCGACTTTTTGGATAAATACGTTTTCCGCTCTGTTCCCGCGATGAGGCGCTTGATGTTTGCACGGTGCTCCCAGAAGGCAAGCACGGCAAGAAGTGCGATCACCACGTACATCTCATAGAGATACGGCGGTTCCAGCGCAAAGCAGCCCGCCTGTCCCATGATAACGGCCATCGCAAAAAAGACAACGTAAACCATCATGGAACCGAGGGAAACATAGTGTGTTACTGCAAGATTCAGGAAAAACAGCGCTGCACAGACCAGCGTGATTCTCCAGTCAAACGAGATAATCAGACCCGCGGTCGCAGCGATTCCTTTTCCGCCGCGGAAGCCTAAGTAAAACGGGAAGTTGTGGCCGAGAATCGTTCCAGCCGCAGCATACACCGTCAGCAGTTTCAGCATTTCCGGGTGCGATGCACCGAAGATCAGGCGTACCGTCAGGACCGCCAGAATGCATTTGATGCAGTCGCCGGCAAGCGTGATGGCGCCTGCTTTTTTCCCTAAAGTCCGGAGCGCGTTGGTCGTTCCTGCGTTTCCGCTGCCGTGTTCCCGGATATCAATTCCCTTCGTCCTTCCATAAATATATGAGGTCTGAAAAAGGCCAAATGCGTATCCGATCAAAAGGCATATGATCCGTACCATAACTCTTTACTGCTCCTTCTCTTTTCGTTCTCTGATGATGAATTTCAGCGGTGTGCCGCGGAAGCCGAACGACTCTCTGATTTTATTCTCCAGATATCGAACATAGGAGAAATGCATCAGTTCTTTGTCGTTGACGAAAATAACAAATGTCGGCGGTTTGACCGAAACCTGTGTCATGTAGTAGATTTTCAGTCGTTTTCCACGGTCTGACGGCGGCTGCTGCATTGCCATTGCCTCGGTCAGAATCTCGTTCAGGACACCGGTCTGTACGCGCAGGTTCTGGTACTGCAGAACCATGTCGATCGTCTCGAACAGCTTCGGAAGACGCTGTCCTGTCTTCGCAGAGATGAAAAGAAGCTCTGCGTACGGCATGTAAGCCAATGTATTTCTTACTTTTTCGGTAAAGCGGTAGATCGTCTTGTCATCTTTTTCCAAGGCATCCCATTTATTTACCGCAATGATCATACCTTTTCCACGCTCATGGGCGATACCGGCAATTTTGGCATCCTGCTCGGTGACACCCTCGGTTGCATCGATCAGAAGAACGACGACATCTGCGCGCTCTACGGCAGATACTGTACGGATGATGCTGTACCGCTCCAGCTCCTCTTTGATCTTGTTTTTCTTTCGAAGACCTGCGGTATCGATGAAAATATATTCATTTCCATTGTGCATGATCGTGGTATCGATCGCATCGCGCGTCGTTCCGGCGATATCGGATACGATGACACGGTTCGAGCCCAGCAGTTTGTTGACCAGGGAGGATTTTCCGACGTTCGGTTTTCCGACAATGGCGATGCGCGGAATCTCGCTCTCCTCCTCGTTTTCCATCTCCGGATCAAAGTATCCTGTCACCTCATCGAGCATATCGCCGATGCCGAGCTTTCCGGATGCGGAAATGGCGTGCGGCTCTCCGATGCCGAGGTTATAGAATTCATAAACATCCATCATCTGACGGTCGAAGTTGTCGACTTTGTTGACCACCAGCACAACCGGCTTGCGGCTTCTTCTGAGCATATCAGCTACTTTTGCATCGGCATCTACAAGGCCCTGACGGACGTCAGTGATGAAGATGATGACATTTGCGGTATCAATGGCGATCTGCGCCTGGTCTCTCATCTGGGAGAGAATGATATCTTTGGATTCCGGCTCAATACCGCCGGTGTCTACCAGCGTAAATTTGTGGTTCAGCCACTCCACGTCGGCATAAATACGGTCACGGGTTACACCCGGTGTGTCTTTTACAATCGAAATATTGTCTCCGGCTAATACATTAAACAGGGTGGATTTACCCACGTTTGGCCGGCCCACAATTGCTACAATCGGCTTGCTCATACATTGTTCTCCTTCTGTGTATCGTCTCCTGGTTTTCCTCCACAACGGCTTTCACCAGGTCGCTGCCCGGCTCATCGATAATCTGTACCGGTGTTTTCAGGCGCTCTTCCACCTCTTCCACCGTCACATCATCGAGAAAGACGTTTTTTCCCGAACGGAGCATGTTGCACGGAAGCAGCAGGCAGTCGCCAAGATCTCTTCCCTCTAACTGCTCCATCAGATCCTTTCCGGTAATCAGACCGGATACGGTAATGGATTCTCCAAAGAAATAGTTGATAATCGTGATAACCTCCGCCTGTACATTCGGATATTTTTCACGAATTTTCTGCATGTGTTTTTCCAACGACGGCGCCGCAGCTTTTCCGGTCGCAATCGTTACATGGCGGTGACGGTCGTCCCCTTCTCGTTTCGAAAGTTCTTCCGCAACCTCGTCCTCCAGAAGCCGGAGCATTCCCACTCCGTTTTCCAGCTGGATATAGCCATCGTAATTTTCCTCCTCCGGGATCGGCTCTCCCGCCAGCAGATACCATTCATCACCAGCATGGATAAAGTGAAGTCCCCACTGTTCATACAGCTTTTTCTGCCATTTGTGAATCGTGGCAAGAACTTCTTTTGCATCCTCCCTGGTAAACGGTTCCAGAGGCGCCAGTCCGTCGCGGTACTTCGAAAGTCCGACCGGGACAACCGAAACACTTTTCAGATGCGGCAGATATTTTGACAGATCCGAAATACTGCGCTCCAGCTCTGCGCCGTCGTTGTATCCCTTGCAGAGCACAATCTGTCCATTCATCTCGATTCCCGCCTCGTAAAGGCGCTGGACCTTCGGAAAGATATTGCCCGCAAAACGGTTGTGCAGCATTTTGCAGCGGAGCTCGGGGTTCGTTGTCTGGAACGAAATATTGATCGGTGCCAGATGGTAGCGGATAATCCGGTCGATATCGTGGTCGCTCATGTTGGTCAGTGTAATATAATTTCCCTGCAGGAAGGACAGACGCGAATCGTCATCCTTAAAATACAAGGTGGGACGCATTCCCGGCGGCATCTGATCGATGAAGCAGAAAATGCAGTTGTTGCTGCAGGAACGGTACTGATCCATGAACTCGTTCTCGAATGTGATGCCGATTTCCTCGTCATACTCTTTTTCGATTTCCAGGTCCCATTCCTCGCCGTCCTTTTTCCGGATCGTGAGTTCCAGATACGTGTCGTTGGTCTGGAAGTGGTAATCGAAGACGTCCTCGATAATTTCCCCGTTCACGCGGAGCAGTTCATCTCCCGGTTCGAGTTCCAGTTCTTCGGCAATACTGCCCGGTTCTATTGTCTTGATAATGTGTTTCGTCTTGTTTTTCACAGATCTTACGTTTTGGCCTTTCCATTTACTTCTTTATAACTTCTCTTTGCCCAGTAAAAAGCGTGCTTTTTTTGCATACCTTCCGGACATTCATCCATTATAATAACAACAACCTGCACAAAAAGCAAGGATTCTTTCGTTTTTTGCTTGACGCGCCCTTTCCCAAGATGATATAAATAGGAAGTAAATGGTTTGTAAAAAATGTCGATTACTGGAGGTTTGTATGGCTAATTTAGATTTACTTGAAAATTCCATTCCGGTTGCTCCGTTAAAGCTCGCAGCTCTGCCGGGCAGTATGGAAATGGCAAAAAAAGTTGATGCGTATCTGGTTCAGTTCCGTAAAGAGCTCGCCGAGCGCCGCAACGGGGTTTCCTTTTCCGGATATTCCGAGGATTCTTTTCTGATTGACTGCGAGTGCCCGCGTTTCGGTTCCGGCGAAGCAAAAGGAAAGATCAACGAATCCGTCCGCGGTGCCGATCTTTACATCCTGGTTGATGTCTGCAACTACAGCATCACCTACAAGGTCTGCGGCTACGAGAACCACATGTCACCGGATGACCATTATCAGGATCTGAAACGTATCATCGCTGCTGCAACAGGAAAAGCACACCGGATCAACGTAATCATGCCTTTCATTTATGAAGGAAGACAGCATAAGCGCACCAAACGTGAGTCTCTCGACTGCGCACTTGCTCTGCAGGAGCTGATGAACATGGGTGTTTCCAACTTTATCACCTTCGACGCACACGATCCTCGTGTCATGAACGCAATTCCGCTCGGCGGCTTTGACAACTTCATGCCAACCTACCAGTTTTTAAAAGCCCTTCTTCGTTCCGTTCCGGATCTGACGATCGACAACGATCATCTGATGATCATCAGCCCGGACGAGGGAGCGATGGCGCGTGCCGTATACTTCTCCAACGTGCTCGGCGTCGATATGGGTATGTTCTATAAGAGAAGAGATTACTCCACCATCGTAAACGGAAAGAACCCGATCGTGGCACATGAGTTTCTCGGCGATTCCGTAGCAGGAAAAGATGTTGTCATCATCGACGATATGATCTCCTCCGGTGAGAGTATGCTCGACGTTGCAAAACAGGTCAAAGAGCGCGGCGCTGACCACGTCTTTGTCTGCACCACCTTCGGCCTCTTCACCGATGGTCTGGAGAAATTCGATGCTTACTATGAGAAAGGCTATATCAGCAAAGTCATCACCACCGACCTGACCTACCGTACACCGGAACTCGTTTCCCGTCCTTGGTATGAGCCGGCTGAGATGAGCAAATATATGGCAAGCATCATCGATACGCTTAACCACGACGTATCCGTTGCAAAAGTACAGTCTACGACAGAGAAAATCAATAAGCTGCTGGCAAAACACAGATAATCGATTTTGTGTCCGCCGGATGCATACAGCAAAAAAACGGATCTGTTTTTTCCAGGTCCGTTTTTTGATGCTTTCTATTCTGTTTTCGATCCTGTTTTCAGACCAAGGAAAGGAATGCCGCGAGGTTTCCTCTTTTTCCCTTCGATGCACGGTGGGAATACAGGAAATCCGGGTTGCAGCAGGTGCAGAGGTTCGGCAGATGAATCTGCTTCTCCGGCACTCCTGCTGCAAGAAGGATCTGATGATTCGCCTCCCAGAGATTTAACTGGTATTTTCCATCTGGTTTTCCGTAGAACAGTTTCTCATGCAGTGTTTCCGGGAATGCTGCCCGGAACTCTTCGATCACGTCACCGCTCACCTCGTAGCAGTCCTGGCAGATCGACGGGCCGACGGCTGCGATCACATCTTTTGCTTCTGTTCCAAACCGTTCGTGCATCGCATCGAGCGTTGCCTGTCCCATCTTGTGGACCGTTCCACGCCAGCCGGAATGTGAAAGTCCAATTGCACGGTGCACCGGGTCGACAAAGTAGAGCGGCACGCAGTCCGCATAGAATGTCGCAAGTACGACGCCCGGCTCGTCAGTGATCATACCGTCAATATCATGAAAATCGCGGTCTCTTGTCACGCCGCTGCCGCAGTCTGCTTTCGTCACATAACGGACCTTCGTTGTGTGTGCCTGATCGGAGGTAACAATGTTTTCCACTTCAAACCCCGCCGCCTCACAGAATCTTCTGTAATTCTCCCGCACATTCGCCGGATCGTCGCCGCGCGAAAAGCTGAGATTCATGCTGGAAAGATGTTCCTTACTCACCCCGCCGATCCGTGTGGAAAATGCATGGCGGATGCCCTCAATTTTCTCAATCGCCGGCCAGGTCAGATAGACCACGCCGTTTTCCGCCTCGTTGACATGCATCGTTTTTTTATCGTTTTGTTTCCATTGAATTGGTATCATAAAAACTCCCTTCCTACCAGCCGCTCCCCTGATAATAAAACGCGTTCGCATAGACGCGGATCTCCTCCGGTGTCTCTGCCACGACGTCGAAACGGCAGGGCACATCCATCGGGATCTGGTGGAGCATGCGGTAGTAATCTGCTGTTTTTGAAATTTTCTTCTGTTTCTTTCCATCCACGGCGCTTGTCGGGTCTCCGGCTGTCCGGCCGGTGCGGTATTTTACTTCGATAAAAATGTATGTGTCGTCCTGTTTTGCGATCAGGTCGATCTCACCGAAGCGGCACCGGAAATTCCGCACTAGGATGTGATATCCCAGGCTTTCCAGATATTCTGCCGCACGGCTCTCCTGTCTCGTTCCTACTTCCCGCTGGTTCAAATGCGATACCCTCTCCTTTTTTTGATGCAGTGCCTTTACACGAAATGGCCGATAAACGACTGCCGGTGGATCGGTGACGGGCCGATTTCTTTTAAAGCAGCGATATGCTCTGCCGAACCGTAGCCCTTGTTCGATGCAAAACCGTAGCCCGGAAGCACCTTGTCGTACTCTTCCATCAGGCGGTCCCTTGTCACCTTCGCAACAATACTTGCCGCCGCAATCGAAACACTCTTGGCATCTCCCTTGATGATCGGCACCTGGCGGATGTCCACCTGCGGGATTTTCACCGCATCGTTTAAGAGTACATCCGGCTTCACGGAAAGCTTGCTGATCGCCTCCCGCATCGCCTCGTACGTTGCCTGTAAAATATTGATCTCGTCGATCCGCGCCGGGGAGGCATAGCCGATGCCGACGGCCACTGCCTCGCGCATGATCACATCGTACAGCTCGTCGCGTTTTTTGGCCGTCAGCTGCTTGGAATCGTTCAGATACAGGATTTTACTGTCACGCGGCAGAATGACCGCACCTGCGACCACAGGGCCCGCCAGAGGGCCTCTTCCGACCTCGTCGATGCCGCAGATCCAGCCAAGATCCTCATATTTGTGTTCGTAGATCTTCATCTGTTCCGTGCGCTCGCGCTCTTTTTTTAAGGCCTCTTCCTGTTTCTGGTATTTTTGAATCAGATTTTGTACGCCGGCACGGGAATCCTCTTCATATTCCAGATAAAGGGCGGGCAGCTCCGTCTCCGAAGCTGCCGCAAAAATTTCCCGTATGGCGGATATCGATTGTTTTTTCTCTGTCATCGTTGTTCTCCGCATTTTTTATTTTGATAAATCCATTTATTCCGGTTTTTCCAGCGTGATTCTGCCGAGCTTTCCGCTCCGGAAATCATCCATCAGAAGCCGTGCTGCTTTTTCGTAATCGAGCTCATTTCCCTTTTTCAGGCAGCCGCGCACACGCGCAATCTCACCCAGGATTTCCACACGATCCGTCATGCCTTCAAAGCCAAAGCGTTTCTCCAGCGTTCCCGGATACTCTGCCGTCAGATAATCGATGACGGACAGCGCCAGCTCCTCCACGTTCAGGATCTCATCGTTGATGGAACCGATCATCGCAAGATGCAGTCCCACCTGCTGGTCCTCAAACTTCGGCCACAGGATACCAGGTGTGTCCAGAAGCTCCAGCTGTTTGCTCAGACGGATCCATTGTTTTCCCTTCGTGACGCCCGGTTTGTTTCCGGTTTTCGCACAGGCTCTGCCCGCATACGCATTGATAAATGTCGATTTTCCGACGTTCGGAATACCGACAACCATCGCGCGGACCGGACGGTTCAGGATGCCGCGTTTGCGGTCGCGCTCGATTTTCTCTTTGCAGGCCTCCTGTACGGCGCTGTTGATCGCTTTCATGCCGGCTCCGGAACGGGAATTGACCTTCACAACAGAATATCCCTTTCCCTTGAAATATTCCATCCAGGCATCGTTTCCGCGCTCATCGGCAAGGTCCGATTTGTTCAGCAGGATCAGCCGTGCTTTGTTCTTTCCAAGTTCATCTATATCCGGGTTGCGGCTCGCTGCAGGAACTCTCGCATCGACCAGCTCAATCATCAGGTCGATGAGCTTTAAGTCTTCCTGCATCTGTCTGCGGGCCTTCGTCATATGACCCGGGTACCACTGATAATTCATGTTTCTTCTCCTTCTATGCTGCGTTTACACGAAACCGATTTTCTTCCACGGCGAAATCGTAAACCAGAGCTTTCCGACAATGCGGTCCGAATCCACGAGTCCCATGCCGTTGTGGCGGCTGTCCTCGCTGTTGTTCCGGTTGTCGCCGAGCACAAAGTACTGTCCCTTCCCGACCGTGATCGGCTCGGAGGCAAGTCCCGCGTTTGTGATGGCCGGAAATTCATCTTTTTCATTATAGACTTCCCCGTTGATGAGGATCTGTCCGTCTTTGATCTGTACCGTCTCGCCCGGCAGCGCAATCACACGCTTGATGTGGATGCTCGCCTTCTTGTCCTCACTCGTCCGGAACGCGATGATATCCCCGCGTTTCGGAGAACTTAAGCGGTACCAGGCGGAGTCCATCAGCACACGCTCCCCCGGCACGAGAGTCGGCTCCATCGAGCCCTCCTGCACCACGACACTTCTGCAGAAAAACCAGGAAAATGCCGCCGCAAGAAGAATCGCTGCGATGATTTCCAGATTCCATACAAACATGGAACGGATCTTTTTCTTGTAGAAATATTCTTTTACATATCTGGTATTCATACCCATAGTGTAATTCTCCGTAAGACAAAACCGGAGAAACACAATTACTCATGTTCCTCCGGCCATCCTTTTAACGACTTATTATTTTACCAGCTCTTTCACTTTCGCTGCTTTACCAACACGGTCTCTTAAGTAGTTCAGTTTCGCACGTCTTACTTTACCACGTCTGATAACTTCTACTTTCTCAACATTCGGAGAGTGTACCGGCCATGTTTTCTCAACGCCTACGCCGTTAGAGCTCTTACGAACAGTGAAGGTCTCTTTGCTTCCGCCGCCCTGTCTTTTCAGGACAACGCCTTCGAATACCTGGATACGCTCGCGGTTACCCTCTTTGATTTTACCGTAAACTTTAACGGTATCACCAACGCGGAACTCCGGTGCTTCTGCTTTTAACTGTGCATCTTCGATTTTCTTAATAATGTCGTTCATTTCTTTATCTCCTTTTTTTACCCTGGATGTTCTTAATGCCTTTTTGCAACAGCGGACCATCTCTTTACTCACAACAAGATATATTATACTATAATGCATCCGCAGATGCAAGTATTTTTTTCACTTTCCATTCGCCGCTGTACAGCAGACTGCGAAGCGCGAAAGAAAACCGCTGCAGGCCGTCCGCGGACGGTATGCCGGTAAGCCGTGCGACCAGACGGAAACCGTTTTTTTCCAGCTGCTCTTCGAGTTTTTCTTCCTCTTCTGAGAATCCGTCCGGGCATAAAAACACCAGCGGTGTCTCTTTTCCGGCAAAGCTGCGGATATATTCGCTCTTTGCTTTCATGCCCTCCTCAAGCGTTCCCGGAAGCTGCAGAATCAGCAGATCATGGTCATCAAACAGATTTTTCTGTTTCCGGATCTTCTTTCGTCCGAGATCAAGGCTTACACCATAGCGTGTCATGCCTGCCAAAAGATCGTGCGCCCAGGCAGACGATTCCTCTTTTTCATTGCATGCGCAGGAAATCTGGAATGCATTTTCCAGAAGGTCCGGCCGCCGCTCGGCTGTCCGCACCAGGGATGCCTCATGACGCCACGCTTCGATCTTTTTGTGGTCACCGGAAAGAAGCACCTCCGGAACTTTTTTCTCGTGCCATGTCTCCGGTCTTGTGTAATGCGGATACTCAAGCAAGTTGTCCTGCAGCGACTCAAACTGCGAAGATTCCTCGTTGCTTAAGACACCCGGCACAAACCGCGATACCGCATCCACCAGCACCATTGCACCGAGTTCTCCGCCTGTTAAAACATAATCCCCGATCGAGATATAGTCCGTTACCACTTCCTGCAGTACGCGGTCATCGATGCCCTCATAGTGGCCGCAGAGCAGCACAAGATCGTCCTCAAGCGCCAGCTCTTCCACCATCGTCTGGTTCAGTACTTTTCCCTGGGGTGTCAGATAGACCGTGCGCGGCTTTTCCCCGATCTTTTCGGCTACCGACTGGTAGGCGCGGAACACCGGCTCCGCCTCCATGACCATGCCCGCACCGCCGCCGTACGGGTAATCGTCCACGCGGTTGAATTTATTTGCTGAAAAATCCCGGATATTCGTCGTCTCGAGGGAAATATAGCCGTTGTTGATGGCTCTTCCGAGGATGCTGGTGTGCAGCCCCTGCTCGATCATCTCCGGAAACAGCGTCAGAATATGATATTTCATCGTTCTTTACTCTCTTTATCAGTCAATCAGGCCCGGAAGAAGGTGAATCGTCATCTTCTGCTCATCCAGGTCCACATCCAGAATGCAGTCATGGATCGCCGGAATCAGAACCTCTCCGTGCTCTTTCGAATCTACAATATAGACGTCGTTCGCACCGGTCTCCATCACATCGCGGAGCGTGCCGAACAGTTCGCCGTCCTCGGTGTACATCTGCATTCCCTGCAGGTCTGCGATATAGTATTCGTCCTCTTCCAGCGGAATGGCATCCTCTCTCGTCACATAGAGGCTGCAGCCTTTATACCGTTCGATATCGTTGATGTTGTCAATTCCTTTGAATTTTACAATGGCAAGCTGTTTGAAAAAACGCACGCCAGTTACATGGAGTTCTTTTTTTTCTTTTCCTGTATCGAGAAAAACGCGGTCCAGAGAAAGAAAACGCTCCGGATCTGTCGTCGGGTATACCTTTACCTCACCGCGTACGCCGTGGGTTGTGGTAATTACGCCAATCTGCAAATATTCTTCCATTCAAAAACCCTTTCCAACCAGTTCTACTGTGTATTGCGACTTGAGAAACACGCTTTGCGAGTTTCTCAAGTTATCGCGGCAGTCGCCAAGGTCCCGTGCAAGCACGGACTTTGTCTCGTTGCCCGCGTAAAGAAAGGAACCGGCAACAACTGTCGGTTCCTTTTCCTATCTTTTACTTACTGTAAAATTTCTACGACAACTTTTCTGTCGCTCTTTGAGGAAGCTGCTTTTACAACCGTACGGATTGCTTTCGCAATGCGTCCCTGACGTCCGATGACTTTTCCCATATCTGACGGATCTACTTTGAGTTCCAGCAGAAGGTCATCACCGCTGACGGTTTCTGTCACAACTACCTCAGATGGATGATCAACCAGAGATTTTGCAATTACTTCGATAAGTTCTTTCATTACAAGATACCCCCGTATGAATTATTTCTCGATACCAGCCTGTTTTAAGAGTTTGGCAACGATTTCGGTCGGCTGTGCGCCGTTAGCCAGCCATTTTTTAGCAGCCTCCTCGTTGAAGCTGATTGCGCTCGGCTCGCGGTTCGGATCGTAAGTTCCGATCTCCTCGATGAAACGTCCGTCTCTTGGGGATCTGGAATCTGCTACAACAATTCTATAAAAAGGAGCTTTCTTCTGTCCCATTCTTCTTAATCTCATTTTTACTGCCATTTTTCTTTACCTCCATTGTAAATTCATGTATTTATTTATATTTTTTCTTTTATGCTAAAAGGGAAGTTTGAATCCTCCTCTTTTACCACCCTTACCGACCATTCCGGTCATCTGTTTCATCATTTTTCTTGACTGTTCAAACTGTTTGATGAAACGGTTTACCTCCGCGATGTCAACACCGGCGCCTTTTGCAATTCTCTGCTTTCTCGACGGATTGATGAGATCCGGGTTTTCTCTTTCCTTTGGCGTCATGGAAAGCACGATGGCTTCCTTTCTCGCCATATCTTTTTCATCCACCATGCTCTCGAGGTCCTGGCCCTTCATCTTTGCGCCGACGCCCGGAAGCATATTCAGGATGCTGGAGATGCCGCCCATATTGCGCATCTGCTCCATGGAATCCAGATAATCGTTGAAGTCGAACTGTGCCTTCTTCATCTTCTGCTCCATGGCTTTTGCTTTCTCTTCGTCGATGTTCGCCTGCGCTTTTTCAATCAGGCTCATGACATCGCCCATGCCGAGGATACGGGATGCCATACGGTCCGGATAAAACTGCTCCAGATCCGAAAGCTTTTCGCCCATGCCGACATAGAGAATCGGTTTGCCGGAAACTGCACGGATCGAAAGTGCCGCACCGCCTCTGGTGTCACCATCTAATTTTGTAAGCACTACACCGTCGATGCCGACTTTATTGCTGAACATCTCGGCCACATTGACTGCGTCCTGTCCGGTCATAGCGTCTACTACCAAAAGGGTCTGATCCACGGGAACAGCCGCTTTGATATCCTGTAACTCCTGCATCATCTCTTCATCGATGTGCAGACGGCCTGCGGTATCCAGAATCAATACGTTAAAGCCGTTTGTCTTTGCATGCACCAGCGCTGCCTTTGCGATATCCACCGGACGGTTTTTATCTCCCATGGCGAACACTTCCACTCCCTGCTTTTCTCCGTTGACCTGCAGCTGTTTGATCGCTGCCGGGCGGTATACGTCGCAGGCTGCAAGGAGAGGTTTTCTTCCCTTGGCTTTTAACTTTCCTGCAATCTTTGCGGTTGTGGTTGTTTTACCGGCTCCCTGAAGACCTGCCATCATAATAATGGTAACTTCACTCGCCGGGCGCAGTGCGATTTCCGTTGTCTCGGAACCCATCAGCTTGACCAGCTCGTCATTTACGATTTTAATGACCATCTGACCCGGATTCAGTCCGTTCATGACGTCCTGTCCGACTGCCTGCTCCTGTACGGATTTGATAAACTGTTTTACTACTTTGAAGCTGACATCCGCCTCGAGAAGTGCCATTTTTACTTCCTTCAGCGCAGTCTTTACATCCGCCTCGGTCAGGCGGCCCTTGCTTCTGAGATTTTTGAAAACATTCTGGAGTTTCTCGGTTAAACTTTCAAATGCCATGCTCAAAGCTCCTCTAATATATCCGATGCAATTGCTGCAATCCGCTGCATCACATCTTCTTTCGGGGTATCACCAGAAGGGTCTGTCAGCTTTCGGATCTCGTTTACATTCTCCCGGATCTGCACAAAGCGTTGTACCAGATGAAGCTTTTCTTCATACTCTTCCAGTGTCTTGTTGCAGCGTCTGACCAGATCGTGAACTCCCTGGCGGGAAATACCCCGCGCTGCCGCAACCTCGCTCAGGGAAAAATCGTTGAGCACCACGTCCTCATATACCTGACGCTGATGTTCAGTCAGAAGTTCGCCGTAAAAATCATACAGTAATGTCTGTTCCAATATTTTTTCCATTGCGATCACCTTGGTTATCATACACGAAAAGGCGCAGGGTGTCAAGTATTTTTTCTTGACAGTTTTAAAATTTTTCTGATCCGTTTCAAAAGCCGCAGAAAAGGCGCATTTTCCGCGTTTTTTCGCAGAAAACACGCCCCTTATAAAGACTTTTGTATACCTACTGCAGCTCCGCAATCCTCGTCACAGCCACATAAATCGACTGGATTTTGTACCACGTCGGATAATCCACAATGCCGGAAACCGGCAGGCCGAACAGCCGCTGGAACGCTTCGACGGCGTCCTGCGTCTCTTCATCGAAATAGCCATTTTCATAGACCGTCGGAATCGATGAATACACCTCCGCAATCACGTTCAGCTGCTCCTGCATCTGCAGTACCTTGTTCCCGGACGAGCCGATGGTGAGGTCATACCCCGGCCAGGAGGACGGGATGCCGGAAATCTCCTCCGCCGTGTTGATATACATATTGTCTCCATAATAATTGCGGAGAATCTGAATCGTTGAATACCCTTGGTCCGCCAGGTTTTTGGACCCCCACTGGCTCATCCAGTTCGGGCAGCTCACACGGTTTCCGTCACAGTACTGCGTCAGAATCGGCTGTTTCACATTCGGGCGCGACAGGTAATCAGCAAAAATCTCATCGACCACAAGGGAAATGCTGTCGAAAATATTCCTGCCGTAAATCCATTTGTGATCGTAGGCCGTCGACGAAGTGATCGTAAAATCGTATCCCTTGTTGCGGTACCATTCTGTATAGACACGGTTCAGCGTAAATGACATGATTGCGAGGATATTCGCCCGGATCGCCGCATCCGGCCATGTTGCATAGATTTCCGAGCACGCCACGTTTTTGATGTAGTCGCGGTACCGCACATAATAGTCGCGTGCCGTGCTGTCGGTCGGCGCTCCGTCGTGGACGATGATATACTCCGGGATCACGACGCGGGACAGCACAATCTCACCGCTCTCCCTCGTCGGCTTGATCTCACTTTCCGGAATTTTCGCCGGATATTCGCCGAACAACGTATGGTCCGGGATCGTCACATCCGCAAACGCTGCGCCCTCTGCCAGTTTGAGGTCCACCTGCTGGACGGACTGTTCTCCTGAAAGAAGCTCGGAGCCCGTCACTTCAACCAGTTCATACCCTTCCGCCTCCACTTTCACCGTATATTCGGAATACGGCTGATTCACATTCGGTTCCAGACTGTACTCGAGCGGCGGCGTCGCCAGATCCAGCGTCTCCGTTCTGCCGTCCCCGTCGGTAATCAGCTCCTCGATCACATTCTGCGGATCTCCCGTATACGAAACCGTCACCCGCGCCCCGGAAACAGGCCGCGCCTGGATTCTTGTATTTACCCGGATTTCCAGCCGCCCGCGGTCAGTCATTTCCTGCTGCATACGCAAATTTTTCATAAAAAAGCCCCATATCCTGCACTCCTTTTATGGTATGCAGAATATGAGGCTTTGTTGCTTTTCATTTTTCGATTTACAGGATCCGCTGGACGTCGTGGATCATGACGTAGACCATCAACGCCATCAGAAGCACCAGGCCCGCGAAGTGAACCATACCCTCCAGGTCTCGCCGGATTGGTTTTCTGCGGATGGCTTCTATGATCAGAAAGACAAGCCGTCCGCCGTCGAGTGCCGGGAGCGGCAGCAGGTTCATGACGCCAAGGTTTGATGACAGCAGAATCACCATGTTCAGCATCGTCATCACCGTAACCAGAACGCCCTGCGATTTTACATCATCATAGGCGGTTCCGATCGCATCCACCACGCCGACCGGGCCGGAAAGATCGTTCACAGAATACTGTCCGGTGATCAGCATACTGACACTGTCAATGACGGTGCGCACCCAGTATTTGATCTCCAGCACGCTGTATTTCAGCACGCCGATCGGGGACTGTTTCTCCCGGAGCTGATACGAAAACTGTACATTCGCATACGTATTTTCAACCGGTGTCACCGTAATCTCTTTCGTCTTTCCGCTGTGCTCATACTCCAGCGTCACAGCGCTTCCATCGAAAGGATGCTCTGTCTGGTAAGCAGTAAAATCTGCCACACAGGTGATCAGCGCTCCGTTGATCGATACGAGCAGGTCGCCCGCGACAACACCCGCAGCGGCAAGCGGCATATTCTGCTGCACATACGTGAATTCCATGCCGCGGTCACAGTCATCGTAGTTAAAGCCCATCATATACCGCGTTGTCACCGTCGGTTCATATGTGATCGTTTTCTTTTCCCCGTCGGCCTTTTTAACCTCCAGCGTAATCTCATCCGTCGGCACACCCCGTACCGTCATCACAGAGTTCAGCTCTTTTCCGATGGAAATATGTCTTCCTTCATAGGAAGTGATGATATCTCCCGCTTCCAGGCCTGCCTCTGCCTCCGGCGAACCGTCTGCCACTTCTGTGACGCGCGCCGGGGAACTTCCCGCGTAACTGATCACAAATATTGCGCAGAAAAATGCCAGAATCATGTTGAACACCGGTCCCGCCGCAACGACGGAAATTCTTGCCCACACGGATTTGCTGTTAAAGGTTCCTTCCCCCTCCTCTTCACCGTCCTCGCCGAGCATCTGGCACGCACCGCCGAAAGGCAGAAGTTTTAAGGAATAGACCGTTCCTCCTTTTTCTGTCTTTACCACCGTCGGGCCAAAGCCGATCGAAAATTCCGTCACGGTAATACCATTCGCTTTCGCCAAAAGAAAATGCCCCAGCTCATGGATAATGACGGTGATTCCGAAAATGAGTACGGCTATCAGGATTTTTACAATCATGCTGTCTTATTCTCCCATCTTATATCTGTTCGCAATCCATTCATACGTCTCCTGCTCCGCCGCGAGAATCTGCTCCAGCGTCGGATCGGCAATCGTTTTGTGTGCTTCCATTGCACCGGCGATCACGTCGTAAATCTCGAGGAAACGGATCTTCTTCGCGAGGAACAGTGCAACGGCGCGTTCATTTGCCGCATTGAAGACCGTCGGCATGGAGCCGCCCGTCCGGGACGCCTGCATTGCCATCGGAAGGCCGAGGAAGGTATCCATATCCGGTTCTTCAAACGTGATCTGTGTCAGCGCCGCAAAGTCGAGGCGGTCGCCTGCAAGGAAGCGGCGCTCCGGGTAATACAGTGCGTACTGGATCGGCAGTTTCATATCCGGTGTGCCAAGCTGTGCCATGACAGCGCCGTCTTTAAATTCTACCATGGAATGGATAATGCTCTTTGGCTGTACCACAACCTGGATGTGGTCGAGATCAACACCGAACAGCCATTTTGCTTCCATGACTTCCAGTCCTTTGTTAACGAGTGTCGCGGAATCAATCGTGATCTTGTGCCCCATCGACCAGTTCGGATGACGGAGCGCCTGCTCTACCGTTACGTTTTCGAGCTCCGCTCTTGTTTTTCCGCGGAACGGACCGCCGGATGCAGTAATCAGAAGTTTTTCAATTTCTTTTCTGTTTTCCCCGTGCAGGCACTGGAAAATCGCCGAGTGCTCACTGTCCACCGGAAGGATCTGCACACCGCATTCCTCTGCCAGCGGCATAATAATGTGTCCCGCCGTTACCAGTGTCTCTTTGTTTGCCAATGCAATGTCTTTTCCTGCCTTCATCGCCGCAACCGTCGGGCGGATGCCGATCATGCCGACGATCGCTGTCACAAGGATTTCGCTCTCCGGCATCGTGGCAAGCTCGATCATGCCGTCCATGCCGCTGCCGATTTTTACAGGAAGATCCTTCACTCTGTCACGGAGTTCTGCCGCTTTCGCCTCATCGCCGACTGCCGCAAACTTCGGATGAAATTCCCGGATCTGCTGCTCGAGCAGTGTAATATTACTTCCGGCGCTGATGCCGACCACCTCAAGATCGCCGTTGGCACGCACGACATCGAGGGTCTGGGTTCCGATCGAACCGGTTGAACCAAGAATTGCTATTTTCTTCATATTCCAGTTTCTCCCATCTGCTTCCCGTTTATGCTGTAGGGGAAGCTTTTTTAATGAATCAGAAGCACCGACAGGAAATAGATGATCGGTGCGGTAAAGATCACGCTGTCGAAGCGGTCGAGAATACCGCCGTGGCCCGGAATCAGCTTTCCGTAATCCTTGATGCCCTGATTTCGTTTGATTGCGGATGCCGCAAGGTCTCCGACCATAGAGATCAGCGCGCCGACACCGCAGATGATGGCGTATTCCACCATGCCGCCCTTTGTCGCAGCCGCATAGATGATGCCGAGCAGAATCGCTCCGACGACACCGCCGACAGCCCCTTCTACGGATTTTTTCGGGCTTAAAACCGGTGCCATTTTATGTTTTCCAAAGAGTACACCGACACAGTATGCACACGTATCGCAGCCCCAGGAGCACAGGAAAATCAGCCATACATGGAATTTTCCGCCTTCCAGCATACGGGTCTGATATACATAGGAAAGCATTACGCCGACATAGACAATCGCAAAGAACGCCGGCATCACCTGATTGGCGTTGTATTTCGGATAAGTAAATACGTATACTGCCATCAGAAGCACGAGATCCAGGATCAGCGCGAGCATCTGGTACATCGGGTCATGAAGCAGCAGGGACAGATAGAAAATCACAACGCCCGCATAGCCCGTAATTTCCAACAGATTCCATTTATCTTCTCTTACCTTCATCACGCGGAACAGCTCTCCTGCGCCGATCAGCGACAGGCACAGAACCGTCATATAGAGCACGGTTCCGCCGCTGCAGATCGTAAGCAGCGCCACAAGGACGAGCACGATGCCGCTTAACAGTCTTGTCTTAAACATCTTTTTTATTCCTCCTTCACGCCGCCGTAACGCCGGTCTCTGTTATTATATTGTTCGATGGCTTTTCTCAATTCCTCTTCGTGGAAATCCGGCCACGGAACCTCGGTAAAGTAAAATTCCGTGTAGGCCAGCTGCCACATCAGGTAGTTGGAAAGGCGCTGCTCGCCGCTTGTACGGATCAGAAGATCTGGATCCGGGATTCCGGCGGTGTCGAGGTAGCTCTCAAAACACTGCTCCGTCAGTTTTCCGTTCTCATCAAACGCATTCTCTGCGAGAGTTCCGTTTTTCACATCCTCGATCATGCGGGTCATGCCGCGCAGGATCTCATCACGGGAACCGTAGTTCATTGCGATCTGGAAGTACATGTGATCGTAATCTTTGGAGCACTCCTCCAGTTCATGAATGCTGTCCTGAATATCCTGCGGGAATGCGCTCGGATCTCCGATGATTTTGACGCGCATCTGATTTTTATGTGCTTTTTTGATGCATCGTTTCAGATACTGGCGGAACAGCTTTAAGAGTCCCTCCACCTCGGCGCGGGAGCGTTTCCAGTTCTCGGTTGAGAACGCATAGACGGTCAGATATTTGACACCCATGTCTTTGATCACGTCACACATTTTTTCCAGATTGTCGCATCCGACAATATGGCCGTAGCCGCGCGGCATATTGCGTTTTTTCGCCCATCTGCCGTTTCCGTCCAGGATGATGGCGATGTGATTCGGCACTTTTAATTCATTATCCATACTTTTTTCCTCCGTAAACGATAACAGGCTGCCTGCAAATGACAGGCAGCCCCTTGTTTTCTTTGTATTACACGGTCATAATTTCTTTGGATTTTACGTCCACCATCTGATCTACTTCTTTGATGTATTTGTCTGTTAATTTCTGGGTCTGCTCCTCGAGCTCTTTGATTTCGTCCTCGGAAACGTCCTCTTTGGCAAGTTTCTTGAACGCATCATTGGCATCGCGGCGGATGTTGCGGATGGCTACCTTTGCGCCCTCTGCTTTTTTCTTTACCTCTTTTACCAGCTCTTTACGACGGTCCTCGGTAAGCTCCGGGAATACCAGACGGATGACTCTTCCGTCATCGGACGGGTTGATGCCAAGGTCAGACATCATGATCGCTTTTTCGATCTCTTTTACCAGGGATGCTTCCCACGGCTGGATCTGGATCATACGTGCTTCCGGAACAGAGATGTTTGCCACCTGCTGCAGCGGAGTCGGTGTTCCATAGTAATCTACAGTAATGCGGTCCAGTACATGCGGGTTTGCACGGCCTGCGCGGATGGTTCCGAATTCGGAATCGAGGCTTGCAATGGATTTGCCCATTTTTACCTCAAACGGTTTTACTCTCTCGTCGATCTGATTTGCCATATTAAATTTGTCCTCCTGCTATCTCTTATACGGTCACAGTTCTGCGAACTGTGACATTCGCAGCTCTCATTTAAAGTTTTGCTTCGCAAAAGGAGAGCTGCTCACACCTGAATCATTTTCTTACGCAGTAAAACAGCAAGTGTTTTACTGCTGAATTTTTATTAATTATACCGTCACTCTTGTGCCGTTGATTTTTCCGTTTGCAGCATTTACAATGCTGTTCTCTTCATTTAAACCAAATACCAGCATCGGCATTTTGTTTTCCTTGCAAAGGATGGATGCGGTCATATCTACCACTTTCAGATCCTTTTCAATGACTTCCTGAATGGAAATCTCGTCAAATTTCTTTGCATCCGGGTTTGTTTTCGGATCGCTGTCGTAGACACCGTCTACTGCTTTTGCAAGCAGAATCTCGTCTGCCTCGATCTCGATCGCGCGAAGTACGGTTGCCGTATCGGTTGAGAAATATGGATGGCCTGTACCGCCGGCAAAGAATACAACCATGTTGTGCTGGAAATATTTGTTTGCACGGTCTTTGGAAAATCCTTTTGTGAACTCTCCGCATGGGAATGGAGTCAGAACTGCGGTCATCATTCCCTGGGAACGGAAGATTTCTGATACATAGATACAGTTCATAACGGTTGCCAGCATACCGATCTGGTCTGCTTTGGTACGGTCGATATTTTCGGAACTGCGTCCTCTCCAGAAGTTTCCTCCTCCGATTACGATGCCGACTTCAATCCCCTGGTCTACCAGAGTTTTTACCTGTTTTGCCACTTTTGTGACGGTCGGCTCGTCAAAACCGGTGTGTTTCTCTCCTGCAAGAGCTTCTCCGCTCAATTTCAGTAATACTCGTCGTTTCATCTTGCATCCTCGTTCCTTTATGATATTTTTTCACAAATGTCTTGCATTTATGAAATGATTATACCATCTGTTCCCAAAAACGACAAGGGCAAAATTCGTTTGTGTTCCGCAGATCGTCTGCCGCTGCGAGAATCCGTCTCCACTGCAGATATTCCATCATTCCATCGGCGTCCGGTGCAGATACGCTTTGAAAATCCGCTGACATTCCCGTGGAGAGAGGTGAACGCTTGCGGCGGCTTCTGCGAACCGACGGCCTGGATCATCTGCTGTGTGGTAATCTGTATTTTTACATTCACCATTCGAAAAGAATTCCGCGATACGGCGGCATAAAAACCATAAAAAATCTCTGTCGGAAGTTCAGACTCCTGACAGAGATTTTTTATAGATTCATTTTAGATCTGCGCTACGACAAAGATATCATAAATTGCTTTGATTGCTGTTTCAAAGTCGCGGTTTTCAACGCCAATGATGATGTTGAGCTCGCTGGAACCCTGATCGATCATCTTGACATTAACGTGCGCATGCGCCAGTGCAGAGAAAATCCTTCCGGCTGTGCCTCTCGTTCTTCTCATACCGCGTCCTACAACAGCAATCAGCGCCAGATCGGATTCAAGATCAATAGAATCCGGCTGTACGGCACGATGCAGTCCTGCGATAACCTGCTGTTCTTTTGCTGCAAACTCACTCTGATGAACAAATACCGTCATGGTATCGATGCCGGACGGCATATGCTCAAAGGAAAGATTGTTATCCTCAAAGACGCCAAGTACTTTTCTGCCAAAGCCAATCTCGGTATTCATCATGCTCTTCTCAATCGTGATGGATGCGAAGCCTTTCTTTCCTGCGATACCGGTGATTGTAAATTTCGGTTTACTGCAGGTATTCTCCACGATCATGGTTCCCGGATCCTGTGGTGCGTTGGTGTTCAGCACGTGGATCGGGATTCCCTCCTGACGGAGTGGGAAGATGGAGTCCTCATGAAGGACGGTAGCTCCCATGTAGGAAAGCTCACGCAGCTCACGATAGGTAATGGTGGAAATGACTTCCGGATCCTTGACGATACGCGGATCGGTTACCAGGAAACCGGAAACATCGGTCCAGTTCTCGTAGATGTCAGCGTGTACGGCCTTTGCCACGATGGAACCAGTGATATCGGATCCGCCGCGGGAGAAGGTTTTTACGCTTCCGTCCGGTTTTGCGCCGTAGAATCCAGGAACGACTGCGTTATCCAGATCTTTTAAACGCTCGGAGAGCACTTCGTCAGTCTTGTCTGCAAGGAAGTTTCCGTTCTCGTCGAAGCAGATCACTTCTGCAGAATCAATATACGTATATCCCAGATAATTTGCCATCACGATACCGTTCAGGTACTCTCCGCGGGATGCGGCGTAGTCCTCTCCGGCTGCTGCGGCAAAGTTTTCTGCGATTTTTTCAAATTCCGGGGAAAGATCCAGGCTGAGGTTCAGACCGTCGATGATCTCCTGATATCTCGCTTTGATGTTCTGCAGTTTCTTCTTGAAATCTCTTCCGGCAACTGCAGTGCGATAGCAGTCATACAGCATATCGGTTACTTTCGTATCAGCAGAATTTCGTTTTCCAGGAGCGGAAGGTACCACGTATCTTCTTCCCTCATCTGCGCGGATGATGTCTCCGACCTTCTTAAACTGCTCTGCGCTCGCGAGGGAGCTGCCGCCGAATTTTACTACTTTCTTCATAATAATCTCTCCTTGCGTTCTTTTCGGATATCTTTCGAAATCTCGTTTTTCAGCCCGTCACTTTAACGTTAGAAAGCTGTTACGTACTAGATTAGAACAAAATCCCGTATGCGTCAAGAACTTTTTTGGCTGATTCATTCATTCCACAGATAAATTTCCGGTTTTTTCTCCATTTTATAGGAGAATGTCTCTCCAAGCCCGTAAACCGCCTGGCTTAATACGTACTCGCCGTTGTTTGCATAAATTTCGATCATATTCGGATCCACGAAAATCTCAAGAAGATCGCCCTCTTTTAACTGCGGCGTCTCGGCATGAAGCCATCCTTTTGCACCGGATGGATAGACATCCGTGCGGTCTGCGCAGACTTTTCCGCTCTGCCGCCAGATCTTATAGCCGCCGATTTCCAGGCTTTCACCCTCTTTTAATTCGGCGCGGATCATGGCACACTCTCCGCATGCCGAAACGAGGGAATCCGTCTTTTTGCAGAATCCGTCGCGGATGGCAGGCAGAACACGGAAGTAAATATGATCGTTCTGTACATCCACCACACGCGGCAGGCAGAACATGCCTTGCCATATACCATCTACCGGTTCCGGCATCCGAAGCCATGCGATGGAAATCCGGTTTCCGTCCGCATCCGTCATGGTCTGCGGTGCATAGAGGTCACCGCCGCAGTCCAGAAGCTGCCAGTTCTCCGGAAATTTCATTGTGCAGGTTTTTTCATCAAACTCAGGCAGCATACAGATCGCCCGATCCGCATAGCCGTCGGTGTCCTCGATCAGTTCCATCGGGGAGAATACAAAGACGCTGCGTCCGTTTACGTTAAAGAGATCCGGGCACTCCCACATCCAGCCGAGCTTCTGTTTCGTCGTCGCCTGTCCGGCCAGATGCCAGTGGGAAAGATCCTCACTCTTATAGAATAATGCCTCGCCCTTGTGATCCTTCGTCGTGCTTCCAAGCACCATATACCATGCGTCGCTTCCCTTCCAGACTTTCGGGTCACGCGTGTGCGTATTGTCGCCGATTTCCGGATCGGTGAGTGCCGGGATAACAACCTCCTTATCCCCGAAGACATCAAAATGCATACCGTCCTTCGAAGTAAGGTGAAGCTGCGCCGAGGTAAAATCCTGATCAAGGCACTGATGAATATCCTTCGGATTTACCTGATTATAGTGAACACCCGTGTAAAAGAGATGCATCACGCCGTTCTCTTCTACTGCGCTTCCGGAAAAGCAGCCGTTCTGGTCCTCGGAAAGACTCGGGAACAGGGCAACGCCGACATGCTCCCAGTGAATCAGATCCGGACTCACCGCATGGCCCCAGTGCATGGTGCCCCAGCGCGGCGCGTACGGAAAATGCTGATAAAAAAGATGATACTGTCCCTTATAATAAATCATGCCGTTCGGGTCATTCACCCAGTTGCCCGGCGCTTTTACGTGTAATCTGTTTTTCATGTGTTTGATTTCCTTTCTGTCTCTTTCTTGTTGTCTCTGATAAGAAAAGCCGGAAAAAGAAAGCATTTTTAATTCCGCCCTCCTTTGCCCGGCTTGTTCTTGATTTCTATGATTTACTTATTTAACTGCTCCGGCTACGACACCGTTGATGATCTGTTTCTGCAGTGCCACGTACAGAATCAGGATCGGGATGACGCAGAGCAGAAGACCTGCCATGATGGTTCCGTAATCTGCGGAGTAAGTTCCGTAGAAGCTGTAGGTGGAAAGCGGCAGAGTCAGCAGCTTTTTGTCGGTCAGCACCAGGGACGGCAGCAGGAAGTCATTCCAGAATGCCATCGCATTCATGATTACCATGGTGGAAATGATCGGCTTTAACAGCGGGAACACGATGCGGAAGAAGGTCTGGGTGTGGGTACAGCCGTCGATGTAAGCGGCCTCCTCCAGCGCCAGCGGGATACTTCCGCGGATGAATCCGTGGAACATGAACACGGACATCGCCATGGAAAATCCGGTGTGCATGAAGATCAGGGTCAGTCTGTGGTTCAGAATGTTTAAGGTTCCGCCGTATACACTGACAAGCGGGATCATGATTGCCTGGAATGGAATGATCATGGATGCAACCATCAGTGCAAAGATGATATTGGAAAATACGTTGACATTACGCACGATGTAGTAAGCCAGCATGGCTGCGAGTACCGTAACCAGTACGGTTGCTGTTACGGTTACAACCAGAGAGTTCTTGAAGGCATTCAGGAAGTTCATCTGATTGAATGCTTTTACAAAGTTGTCAAACGAAAGACCTTTGATCGTAAACAGCCAGGAGAACGGGCTCTTGATGATATCACGTTTCTGTTTTAAGGAGTTGATGATAACCATGACAAACGGGAACATGAACGCACAGAAAACGATGATCATAAGGAGCATAGCCAGCGCGTCAGTTACTTTTTTCTTTGTTCCGCCAATTTTCTTCTGATTCATTATGCTTCAACCTCCCTCTTCTTGGTGGTGTATACCTGAATACCGCTGATGCAGGCTACAATGATAAACAGGATAAAGGCTTCTGCCTGGCCGACACCGAACTGTCTCGATGTGAATGCTTTCTCATATACGTGCATGGCTGCCATCTCGGTGGTTCCGTACGGAGCACCGCCGGTTAAGGACAGGTTGACATCGTATACCATGAACGCACGGGACAGGGTCAGGAAGAGGCAGATAGTAACGGAGGACATCATCAGCGGAAGGATAATGTTTTTCATTTTTACCCAGCCGGATGCACCGTCGATGCTTGCCGCCTCGAGCACGTCCTCGGAAAGTCCCATAAAGCCGGCAACGTAGATCAGGATCATATAGCCTGCCAGCTGCCATACTGAAACGAGCACCAGCGCTGCAAATGCTTTGTTCGGGGTAGAAAGCCAGGAAATTTCAAACAGGCTCCATCCTGTGGTCTCACCGATGCTGACGAAAACACGGGAGAATACGAACTGCCAGATGTATCCAAGTACGATACCGCCGATCAGGTTCGGGGTGAAAAATCCGGCGCGGAAGAAGTTCTGACCTTTGATGCCGCGGGTCAGGATATAAGCCAGTAAAAAGGCGATCACATTGACGAGAACAACAACCGCAATGACATATTTAAAGGTTAACAGCAGGGATTTCCAGAACTGCGCGTCGCGCATAACGGCTGCGAAGTTGGAAAGTCCTACAAAGTTTTTCACGCTGGAAACACCGTTCCAGTCGGTTAAGGTCAGGTAAATACCGTAGATAAACGGTACCATGACGACTGCCAGGAAGCAGAACAGGCCCGGCAGCGCAAATACACAGAAATCTTTTCCCTTGTTGCTTGATTTCATTTTCGTTCCTCCTTCATATCCTCCGGCTTACTGCTCATCCCAGTATGCCTGGATGGAATCTATCAGTTCCTCGCGGTCACTTCTTCCGGCCAGATATTTCTGCATTGCCGCACCAAGGACAGACCAGTGATCGTTCGGCACGATCGCAGATGCGTTGAATGCTCCGCCGTTCTGTACTTTTTCGTAAATGTCGCGGCTTAACGGATCGCTTGGCTCGTTCGGGTTGTTTTTAAACGGAGGGATCAGGCTGCAGGTCTTTACAACCATCTGCTGTCCGATCTCACTGTAAACCAGCCAGTTCAGGAACTCTTTTGCTGCTGCTTTCTGCTCGTCGGTAGCCACGATATCATCCAGCATGATCTGTTTGGACGGGGATGCCTGGATTTTGCTGTTGACGAAGTCGTCCGGATCATTGTTCAGGAAGTATGGAAGGAAACCGTACTCGTCGGTCGTCTCGGCTCCTGCCTCCTCAAGGTTCGGCCATGCCCAGTTTCCGTTGAACCAGAAAGCGGTTTTTCCGTCTGCCAGGTCAATTGCCATCTCATCGTAATCTGCGCCGAGTGGATCGCCCTTTGCTACGTTGTACTCTTTTAACAGGTCAAAGGTATTCAGGAACTCGTTCATGCGGGTGTAGTCCGGCAGATATAAGGTTCCGTCCTTCAGCTCGTTGATGACTTCTGCTGCACCGTCGGAGGTTCCGTTGTATGTCTCGTAGATGTACTGCAGCTGGTGTGCTCCAAGGGACCAGTCTTCTTTTGCCATGGAGATCGGATTCTTCATTCCGTTGTCCCGCAGGCTCTGGAGAAGTGCTGCGAAATCGTCCTGGGTTTTGATATCGGATGGATCGAACTCGTTACCTAAGGTATCTTCAATCACGCTCTTGTTGTAGATAATACCGCGGCCCTCGATACAGAGCGGGAAGCTGTAAACCTTTCCGTTGATTTTGGTCAGGTACTCTTCTGCCTCGCCGGTCCATGCTTCATTGCTTAAGTCGGCTGCTTTTTCTTCTGCCAGTGCAATGACATCGGTCGTATCCAGAATAGAAAGTGTCGGTGGGTTTCCGGAGTTGTAGAGGCTGACTACTTTGGTATAAGGAGAATCGCCGTCCGTTACCGGCATGATCTCAATATGTACGCCTGCTTTCTCCTCGAACACTTTTGCAATCTCTTCCAGTGCTGTCTGGATTTCTGCTTTTGTGTTCATGATGACGATACTCGTTCCGGAAAGCGACGTATCGTACTGGAAGGTATCGGTGGTCATGTCGATCGGCACTTCTTCTTTTACTGCGTTCGGGTCATCCGGATCGCTTGCGAAGCCGAAGGTGCATCCGGTCAGTGCAGAAGTAAGAAGCACGCCGGACATTCCAAGAGCTGCCGCCCTGGCACTAAATTTCTTTCTCATCACAATTCCTCCTGTTATCTCTGGACAGCTGGTCCTGTCCTTCGTTTTGTGTAACCGGTCAAGTAACCGGTTACTTTCATTGTCTTTATCATAGCATTGACAGTGGGTTTCGTCAATATTTTCTTTACTTTTCGTGATTTTCCATAATTTTGTTTTTGGCTTTTGTGGAACTTTTACAAAACCGGTTACTTAACCGATTCCCGCTTGTTCCGGCGGGCGAGAAATGTTATACTATCTTCATATATTATTTGTTTTTTTCTGAAAGCTTACATGATTCACGCAACACTTTTGAAGGGAAGGACACTTGAACTTATGGCACGAAAAAAAAATGTAACCTTTAATGATATTGCACAGTACACGCATTTTTCCAAAACAACCATTTCCCGGTATTTCAACAACCCGGATTCCCTGACACCGGAAAATCAGCAGATCATTTCCGATGCACTGGATAAACTGAACTATAAAGAAAACAAAGTGGCAAAAATTCTCGCGAACGGACAGACCGAATTTGTCGGCGTCCTGATCCCGAGCCTCTCCATGAACTACTATTCCGAGATGCTGAATCAGATTCTTGCTTCTTATGAGAAATATGGCTATAAATTCCTCGTCTTCGCCGGAAACGGCCACAACGAGACGGAGCACCGCTACATTCAGGAGCTGATGTCGTACAAAATCGAGGGCCTCATCGTCCTCTCCCATACACTCTCCTCCCGCGAACTCTCCGATCTGCAGATCCCGGTCGTTGCAATTGAGCGCGAAGACCAGTTCGTCAGCAGTGTCAATACAGACAACTACCTCGGCGCGTACGAAGCGACTTCGCTTCTGATTCATAACCACTGTGATGTCCTGATTCATCTGAACTCACCGACCAAAGAAAATGTTCCTGCCTACCGCCGTCTCGTCGGTTTCCAGGATGCCTGTGTAAAGGCCGGTGTACCGCACAAGGTTATCATTCGGGATTTTGGACTCTCTTATCAGGAAGCCGCAGCACCGCTGCAGGAAATCTTTGACAACATCGAACAAAAATATGCCGGTCAGAAAAAGGGCATCTTCCTCTCCAACGATGATCATGCCAATATTCTTTTAAATCTTCTGATCCGCAAATACCATACCCTGCCGGACGATTACGAACTCATCGGCTTCGACGGTGCGCCTATTTCCGAGCAGGCTATCTATCCGATCAGCACTGTCGGCCAGCAGATTGACCAGATTGCAGACGAGGCTGTTTCCCTTCTGGTCTCCCAGATGCAGGAACGGAAAAAACGCCACCCGGTGCCGCTTGCCGAGCCGGTTCACAAGACCGTTCCGCCGCTTCTGATCCGGCGTCAGACGACCACTTGATTTTAAAAGCAGATTTCTATCATAAAAATGTTTTTATCAAAAAAGTGTCATCCACCTGCGGGCTGTGTGCCCTGCAGTTTGTGGATGACGCTTTTCTTATCTTCTTACTCTTTTTTAGTTCTGTCCGTAATAAGCATTTGCACCATGTTTACGGTAATAGTGTTTATCCTGCAGCTCCTGCGGTGCCGGCTGGATTCTCGGGTTGATGGTCTCGGCACGGTATGCCATTTTGGCAACCTCTTCGAGGACAACAGCATTGTGAACAGCCTCATGCGCATCTTTGCCCCAGGTGAACGGTCCGTGGTTCTTGCAAAGAACGGCCGGAACGGCTTTTACATCTTTTCCCATCCGTTTGAACTCATTGACGATCAGATGGCCGGTGTTTTCCTCGTATGCCTCGTCAATCTCTTCTTTTGTCAGGCAGCGCAGGCACGGTACTTCACCGTAGATGTAGTCTGCATGGGTTGTTCCGTAGCACGGAATGCTTCTTCCCGCCTGTGCCCAGCTTGTCGCATATGAGGAATGGGTGTGAACAATGCCGCCGATCTCCGGAAATGCTTTGTACAGCTCCAGATGGGTCGGGGTGTCAGAAGACGGACGGTAGCGTCCTTCTACTTTGTTTCCGTTCAGATCCATGACAACCATATCGTCCGGTGTCAGCAGGTCGTAATCCACGCCGCTTGGTTTGATGACGAACAGACCGCTTTCCCGGTCAATCTCGCTGACATTTCCCCAGGTAAAGGTAACCAGTCCGTATTTTGGAAGAAGCATGTTGGCTTCGTATACTCTTTTTTTCAGTTCTTCTAACATTGTGTTGTCCTTTCTGTCTTTCCCAAACGATGGTTCATTTTAAGCTCTCTACTGCTGCACGCTCAATCGGCAGGCCTTTTTTGTAGCGCTCGGTGAATACTTCAAATCCAGCGACGTCTGCCGGGTCCGGATCCATCTTGGTTCCGGCATTTCCTGCGAAGACTTTTGCATCGAGGTAATCCTCGAGTGTTTCATTCTCTTCTTTGTTGATCATATAAGAAGCCAGCAGCGCGATGCCCCAGGCTCCGCCCTCTCCTGCTGTCTCCATGACGGAAACCGGTGCGTCGATGGCACCTGCGAGGATCTTCTGGCCGACACCTTTTGTCTTGAAGAGACCGCCGTGGCCGAGAATCTGGTCGACCTGCACATGCTCCTCTTTCATCAGGATATCAAGGCCGACTTTCAGGGCGCCAAGGGAAGTAAATAGGTTGACTCTCATAAAGTTTGCCAGATTGAATTTCGCATCCGGAGTACGTGCGAAGACAGGACGGCCCTCGTTGAAGCCGGTTACGTGCTCGCCGGAGAAGTAGTTGTAGGCAAGGAGTCCGCCGCAGTCTGCGTCGCCCTCCAGGGCTTTGTTGTACAGCTTGCCGAACAGATCATTCGTGCTGATTTCCATGCCGAAGGTCTGCGCAAATTCACGGAAGAGATTGACCCATGCATTCAGATCAGAAGTACAGTTCTGGCAGTGCACCATGGCAACTGGATGACCGGACGGGGTTGTTACCATATCGATCTCCGGGTATACTTTGGAAAGGTTCTTCTCCAGAACGATCATAGCAAAAACGGAAGTTCCGGCAGACACGTTTCCAGTTCTGACGCGGACGCTGTTTGTTGCTGCCATACCTGTTCCGGCATCTCCCTCCGGCGGGCAGAGCGGAATGCCTGCTTCCAGATTTCCGGACATGTCGAGAAGTGCGGCACCTTCTTTTGTCAGAACACCGGCATTGTCACCTGCGGTCAGAACGTGCGGCAGAACATCGAGTGCTTTCCATGAATATGCTTTGTCTGCGACTGCCTCGTCAAATTTGGCGATCATGTCGGCAAAGTAAGTGTTGGTTTCAGAATCGATTGGAAAGATTCCAGATGCCTCGCCGACACCAACGACACGCTCGCCGGTCATTTTCCACTGAATGTATCCGGCAAGGGTTGTCACGTAGTCGATATCTGCCACATGCGGCTCACCGTTTAAGATTGCCTGATACAGATGGGCGATAGTCCATCTCTGCGGGATGTGGAATCCGAAAAGATCGGTCAGCTTCTCGCTTGCTTCTTCTGTGATATTGTTTCTCCAGGTGCGGAACGGCACGAGGAGGTTTCCTGCTTTGTCAAATGCCATATAGCCGTGCATCATGGCACTGAAGCCGATGGCTCCGACGCGGGTCAGGGTGATGTCGTATTTTTCTTTGACATCAGCTGCCATTTTGGTATAGGCATCCTGCAGGCCCGTCCAGATGTCCTCGAGGGTGTAGGTCCACACGCCGTTGTCGTAGCGGTTTTCCCACTCGTGATCTCCGGATGCGATCGGGGCGCTGTCTGCGCCGATCAGGACGGCTTTGATTCTGGTTGAGCCGAACTCAATACCAAGTGCTGTTTTCTGTTCGAGGATTGCTGTTTTTGCATCCATTCCCATTGTTTTTTCCTCCCTTGGGTTCTTTTCTATTTTTTCGTCTCTGTTGACAGATTTTTTCCTGCGGTGGATTCTCTTACGATGAGTTCCGGGGAAATCAGGCGTTTGACGCTGCTTTCTTCTTCCGGGACTTTTCTGATTTTTTCGAGAATGAGCTCTGCTGCCATCTCACCGAGTTTTTCCTGCGGATGGGCAATGGTCGTGATCCCGATCGGACTGCTCTGGCCGATCAGCGAGTTGTCGTATCCGGTGACGGCGATGTTTTTTGAATTATGACGCTGGATTACGCGCTCGGAGCAAAAGGTTCCTTTGCCGTGCTGGGCGGTGATGTAGCCTTCATTTTCGAGAAGAGCGAGGGCCTTTCGGACGGTGTGGCGTGAGAGGGCGTATTCCCGGGTCAGTTCGTTTTCGGAGGGAAGCTTCTGGCCGGGTTTTATGGTTCCGGAGAGAATCTGCTCTTTTAGGGCTTCCATCAGGGTGTAGTATTTGGCTTTGCCGGTGGTTGGTTCCATGTGATTGGTGATTCCCCTTTCTGGAATTCATAATACAACTTGTACGGTTGTTGTGACAAGTTGTATTTTGTTGTGGGAAAGGGACGCTCAGGAGTATCGGGCGGGCGGATAGGTCCAATACCTTAATGAGTGGACGGGGACACTTTCTTGCGAATGGCCTCTTCGTAGACAGTGCATTCTTGAGGACAGTGCATTCGCGGGACGGGGTCACCTTTTAGGAAGTGGTAGCGGATGTAATAGAGGGTATCGTCTTCGCCGCGTTCCGAGAGCATGCGCAGCAGAAATTCGAGCTGCGAGAGTGTCTCGGGATGGACGAACCAGAGGTGGCCGATTCCTTTTTTGAGATACTGGTACGGCGCCTGATCGGTATAAGCGTCTCCGAGGTAGACGCGGGACGCGCTGATGCGGTCCATAATCATCTCGGCGACGTAGCGGCGCGGCATTGGGACGCCTTTGATGATAGTGTCACAATTGATACCGTAATCAATCCAGTATTCAAAATGATGTTTGTTGCGCCCTTTATGGTGCATCCAGGATTTTGACATGCCGGTGTCTTCGCGCTCGGCGTTATTGGGACTCCGGTCGCCCTGATAGTATTTCATGCCGACCAGAAATTCCGTCGGCGAATATTTCGAGAGGTCGTGGGTCAATCCCTGCCAGTACAGTCCTATTTTGAAGCAGTACCGCATGACCCACATTTTGTGTGTGGTAATGGTTTTAAAGTGCTGCCATGCTTTCATCATTCTGCCTCTTCTCCTGCTTTCCTGTTAAAATTATGATACTGCGCGGCGGCACGATGACCGTTTTTGCGCTGACTTTTTTCTGATTTTCTTCTGTCAGGAAGACTTCCGGTGTGTTGGTGTCGGCCGTCAGATACCAGACCTTCTGCTCCGGGAGGGACGGCAGTGCCAGCTCATGCGGATTCCAGTGCATGTTGTAGGCAATATAAAGATCGTCGTCCTTGTTTCCGTCTTTGTCCTGGAAATAGCTTCCGCAGTACATGACGCCGATAAAACGGCATGTGTTTTCCATCTGGGAGAACCAGGCTCTCTGGCTGTGGAAGGACATATCCGGGCAGCCGTAGGATTTGTAGTCGATGAAGCGCGGCTCGCGTTCGCCGTGCAGCGCCGGATGCGCCTTCCGGAAGGCGATTGCTGCTTTTACAAAGGCGGCAAACTCCGGATTCCGGGCGGCTGCTTTCCAGTCGATCCAGCCGGTTTTGTTGTCCTGGCACCAGGCGTTGTTGTTGCCCTTCTGGCTGTTGCCGAATTCATCGCCGCCGTAAATCAGCGGTGTTCCCTGGCTTGTCATCAGCATGAGAACGGCATTTTTCAGCTGGCGGAGACGCAGCGCGCGCACAGCCGGTTTCCGGGTCACGCCTTCTGCGCCGCAGTTCCAGGTCAGGTTTTCGTTGGAACCATCCATATTGTCTTCGCCGTTGTCCAGATTGTGTTTCTGTTCGTAGGAAACGCTGTCATACAGGGTAAAACCGTCGTGATCCGCAAGATAATTGATCACACCGTGTGTCTCCGGGCTTCTTCTCAGATAATAGGTGAAGTCGGAAAGGCTGCCCTCATCGCCTTTTAAGAAGCGGCGGATATGGTACTGGTAGCCCTGATTGTGTTCCCCTAAATTCCGGAACCACGGGCGTTTTCCCTGATAGATCCGTGCGCCGTCAAAACCGAGGAAAATCAGTTTCGTCTTCCGAAGGAGTGCATCTTTGGACGCTTCTTCTGCCAGCGATGCATCGCCGACCAGATGGAAACCGTCGATCTGATAGCGGAGCTGCCAGTGGTGCAGAACCTGCAGGGCAAAACCAGAAGGCGTTCCCGGGGCAAAACAGAATTCCATCAGGCATTCGATACCATTCTCATGCAGGGCATCGACCATCTCTGCGAACTCTGCGACGGCATCTGAGGATGCAGCATACGAAGCTTTCGGAGCAAAATACAGGGCCTTTGTGCCGTATCCCCAATAATTCACGCGCTTCTCTTCCGCCGGCGCCGGATATACATAGGCCGGCTCCGTAAGGGAGGTCCACTCAAAAAACTCGTAGGACGGCATCAACTCTACTGCATTGATACCGAGTTCTTTTAAGTATGGAATTTTTTCGATCACGCCGCGGAACGTTCCCTTGTTCTTTACACGGGAGCTTCCGTCTTTGGTGAAACCGCGCACATGGAGCTTATACAGAATCGTCTCCTCATACGGCCGGTGCAGTGAGGTGGTGCGCATTACCGGGTACTCCGGGAGAAGGCAGCAGCAGGCGCCCTCTTCTTTTTCCATCGGTGCACCGAAGGTTTCTCTTCCTTCTACTGCTCCCGCATACGGATCCAAGCAGAAAGCTTCGTCCATCCGGTAGGCATACGAAAACTTTCCTACCGTCAGGCCTGTGATTTCCACGGAACTGATCACGCCAGTGCGCTCCTCTTCCGGAAGCGGCACGGTAAGAAACGGTTTCTGGTGACCTTTCCGGTACAGCAGAAGCTCTGCTTTTTTTCCATCTGATACTTCTACGGCAAAATTGTATCCGTCTTTCGTCGCCGATGCGCCCATTTTCTCCGGATTTCCCGGTAAAATTCGATATTTTCCTCTGTTTTTTGTCTGTATCATAATTCCCGCCCTTATTTTTTATAATTTGTTGCAATTGTCATACTATTAATGTAAATCATTTGAATAAAATTGTCAATTGACCAATGTTACCAATTGTTATACCTCTAAATCCAGTTCCACCGGGCAATGGTCGGAACCGAGAATTTCGGTATGGATTTTGGCATCTGCAACTGCATCTTTTAAGGACTCTGATACCATAAAGTAATCAAGCCGCCATCCTGCATTCCGCTGGCGTGCCTGGAAGCGGTATGACCACCAGGAATACGTCACGGTGTCCGGATACAGCATACGGAAGGAATCAACAAAGCCTTTTTCTTTGATCACAGCAAATTTTTCGCGCTCCTCTTTCGTAAAGCCGGCGTTTTTCTCATTTGCCTTTGCATTTTTGATATCCATCTCGGTCGCTGCGACGTTCAGATCTCCGCAGAAAATCACCGGTTTTTCCTGCTCCAGTCCTTTTAAGTAAGAAAGAAACGCATCCTCCCACTCCATCCGGTAGGCAAGGCGTTTTAATTCATCCTGCGAATTCGGTGTGTAGACGGTTACAACAAAGTATTCCGGAAACTCTGCCGTGATCACACGGCCTTCCATATCATGTTCTTCGATTCCGATACCATAGCGAACAGAAATCGGCTCCTCTTTGGTAAACAGGGCCGTGCCGGAATATCCTTTCTTTTCCGCATAATTCCAATACTGATGATAGCCGGGCAGCTCAAGGTCGATCTGTCCTTCCTGCAGCTTTGTCTCCTGCAGGCAGAAAATATCGGCATCTGCCGCCTCAAAGTATTCCTGAAAGCCTTTCTTCATGCAGGCTCTCAGTCCATTTACGTTCCAGGATATCATTTTTTTCATACGCAATTCATCTCCTTTTCCTTACAGTCTGTTCTCTGCGGTTTCTGTTGCAAAACGCTGGGAACCGACTTCCGTTTTCTTTTATTCCTCTTTCAGAACATACAGCACTTCCAGCGACGCATCCGACGGTCCGTGAAATTCGCAGCCGTCTGCTTTATACTGGCGCATCAGTTCCAACATTTCTCTGCTGTACCGCTCGCCCGGGCAGATGAGCGGGATTCCCGGCGGATATGGGGCTGCCATCTCGGCTGCAATTCGTCCCTCCGCTTCTGCAAACGGAACGGCTTCCTTCTCCGCAAAATATGCCTCGCGCGGTGTCTTTACCATCTCCGGCAGGCTGCGGAACAGCCACTGCTTTTCTGTAAACTTCGTCCGCCCCGTCGTTTTCCCGCTCTCTGCTGCCGAAATTCCTGCCAGCGCATCGATCAGCCGTGTGATATCTTCCTCGCTGTTTGCCCAGGTAATAACGCAGACCACGTTCTCCTCGTCGGCAAGCTCTGTACTGACGCGGTATTCCTCGTACAGACGCACCTGCAGATCGTAGCCGGAAATACCAAGTTCTCTTGCCGAGAATACAAGACGCGTCAGGTCGATCTTCCATACGCCGCACGTTCCTTCCATCTCGGTCCCAAGAACTTCGATTCCTTTGATCTTTGCAAGCTCCTGCCGCGCCCTCTGGCCGAGTTCCAGCGCGCGTTCCATTCGCTCTTTTCCGTGCAGCGCCATCCCGCGCCGCGCCGCATCGAGGGATGCCATCAGAAGGTAGGACGGCGATGTACTCTGTACCATCTGCAGATTGGCGGCCACTCTTGCCTCATCGAGACGGCCAGAACCGAGTGATAAGAAGGAGCTCTGTGTAAAGGAACCCGCCGTTTTGTGGATACTCTGCGCGCAGGCATCCGCACCACTTTCCAGTGCGCCGAGAGGAAGCTGTTCGGAAAAATAGAGGTGCGATCCATGTGCTTCATCGACAAGAAGCGCTGCGTTGTGACAGTGACAGATTTCTGCGATCGCCTGCAGATCACTGCAAAGACCGTAGTACGTCGGGCTGACCAGAAGTACGGCTTTCGCATCCGGCGTTTCCGCGAAGGCTTTTTCGATCGTCTCCGGCGTTACGCCGCCCCACATCTGCCATTTCGTGCTGTACTCCGGCATCACATAAACCGGTGTGGCTCCGCTTAAAATCAGGCCCATCAGCACCGATTTGTGCACGTTTCGCGGAACAATGATTTTTTCGCCCTCTTTCACAGACGAAAGCACCATCGCCTCGTTGCCGCATGTTGTGCCGTTGACAAGAAAAAAAGTTTTTTTTGCCTTCCACGTTTCCGCCGCCAGTTTCTGCGCCTCTGCAATCACGCCCTCCGCGTGATGCAGATCGTCAAGCCCTTCTGCCTCCGAGAGGTCATACGCCGCAAGCGACGCTCCGTTTAACGTCTCATCCAGCCCGCGCTCAAACCGGTGTCCCGGAATACGGAAATAGGCCGGTGCTTCCTCCCGGAACTGTTGTAACGCCTCCACAAGAGGCATTCGATTCTGATCCATTCTGCTTTGTTTCCTTTCAAACGATTTCTGAATCTTTTTCTGAAGCGAAAGAATCCTCCCCGCACCGCTGTGCGGGAAGGACCCCCTTATCTGCATTTTTCTGTTTTATATGGTTTATTCTACCGGAGTAGTCCAGCCATATTTATCTTCCAGTTTACCCCACTGGATACCGGTCAGGGTATCGTACAGTTTCTGGGTCAGCTCACCGATCTTGAAGTCATTTACAACAACAGAATCGTCCTTGTATACAAATTCACCAACCGGAGATACAACTGCTGCTGTACCAGTACCAAATGCTTCTTCCAGTGTGCCGTCATGACCTGCTTTCATCAGATCGTCAACCGACAGATGTGTTTCGTTTACTTTATATCCCCAGTCTCTTAAGATATGGATCAGGGAATCACGGGTTACGCCCGGAAGAACAGTTCCTTCCAGCGGTGCGGTGTAGATTTCGCCGGCAATCTTGAACATGATGTTCATGGTTCCAACTTCCTCTACATATTTACGATGTACGCCGTCCAGCCACAGAACCTGGGTGCATCCCATCTTCTCTGCTTTTACCTGGCCTGCGATGGAACTTGCATAGTTACCGCCGCATTTTGTAAATCCTGTGCCACCTTTGACTGCACGAACATATTCATCCTCAACCAGGATCTTAACCGGGTTGATGCCCTCTGCATAGTATGCTCCAACCGGAGTGGTGATGATAACGAATTTGTAGGATTTTGCCATATGTACGCCAAGGCTTGCCTCAGTAGCGAACATGAACGGACGGATGTAAAGAGATGTACCTGGCTCAGACGGTACCCAGTCTTCCTGTGCTTTAACCAGTGCTTTGACAGCCTCTACAAACATCTCCTCCGGTACGCCCGGCATGCAGAGTCTCTCGTTGGATTTAATCATACGGCGTGCGTTCATTTCCGGACGGAACAGCTGGATCTTTCCTTCTGCTGTTCTGTAGGCTTTCAGTCCCTCGAACGTTTCCTGTGCATAGTGAAGTACCATGGTTGCAGGATCCATCGGGATTCCGCCGTACGGTACGATTGCTGCATCATGCCATCCCTGCTCTTTGTCCCAGTCCATGACAAACATATAGTCTGTAAAGTGTTTTCCGAATCCAAGATTTTTCTGATCCGGTTTTTCCTGTAAATGTTCTCTTTTTTCAAATCTGATATCCATTTTTTGCCTCCCCGGCAGTTGAGGATAAGTTTGTTCAGCTGCCTGTATATTTAGATTCAATAGTGATAGTATAAAACTGTACCCGAAAACAGTCAATAGAAAATACGACTAATTTTTCATTTTTTCGTTCTTATTTATTGTATCTTTTCCGTATTTTCCTGTATCAGCCGCATTTTTTCTGCTTTCCCGGCACAGCCATTGTGTTTTTTTCTATTATCTGTTAGAATGGCAGACAAGAACCTGATAAGACTTGAACACGAAAAAGGAAGGTAATACAAATGAGTGAAGAATTATTCAACAGCGCATCCTGCAGCGGAGACTGCGCAGACTGCGGCAGCGACTGCCAGGATCTGGATCAGCCGACTGTTACCCTGACACTGGACGACGATACCGAAGTAAAATGTGCCGTACTGACCATTTTCCCAGCTCCGAACCAGAAAGAGTACATCGCTCTTCTGCCGCTCGATGAAAACGGCGAGAACGAAGACGGCGAAGTTTATCTGTATCGTTACTACGAAGAGAACGGCCAGCCGAACCTCGACAACATCGATTCCGATGAAGAGTACGAAATTGCAGCAGACGCATTCGACGAGCTGATGGATACCGAGCAGTTCAACGAGATGGAAGAAAATTCCACCGAAGAGTAAGAATCACAGACTTTGAAACGATTGCAGAACCCGGCGGGAGACCTTATTTTCCTGCCGGGTTTTTCTCTCTTTTTCTCTCAAATTCCCATTATTTCTTATTTGTACAGCTTTTCTGCATCTCTCTTTAAGATCTGTTTCTATTCTTTTACAGACGTATAATATATGTGAGTAGCAATTTTCATGCCGCTACATTACATAGGAATACGAGGTATCTTTTTATGAGAGATAAAGATGTAATACAGCACATTCAGGATTTATGCAAAGAGCGTTCCTGGACTTATTACCGTCTTGCAAAAGAGGCGGACATTCCCTATTCTACCTTAAATAATATGGTAAACCGCACCAATATTCCAACCATCCCTACCCTGCAGAAGCTCTGCGACGCTTTCGGCATCACACTTGCCGATTTCTTTCTCGACGAGCCGGATGCCCTGCAGCTTACCGAAGGACAGCAGGAAATCATTACGCTTTACAATAATCTTTCGCTGGAGAAAAAGAAAATCTTAAAGGCTTATATGAAAGGTCTTCTGATGGAAGTCTGACTTTTCCGGCATCATAAGTATCACAGATAAAGAAAGTTCCGTTTTTTGTTTTTCCGAAACAGAGGCGGAACTTTTTTTCTGTCGATAAACTTTTCTTAAATTTTTCTAAAGCCCGGGACTTTTCCCGTATTTCGTTGTAGAATAAAGGACAACTGTTCACATATTAATCACAGAAGGAGTTACCCTTTCATGCTACAGATTCAGCATATCAAAAAAGAATACCGGACCGGGACGCTGGTACAGAAAGCGCTCGACGATGTGTCCTTAAATTTGCGCGACAACGAGTTTGTCGCTATTTTAGGGCCGAGCGGTTCCGGAAAGACGACGCTTCTGAATATCATCGGCGGCCTCGACCGCTACGACAGCGGCGATCTGATCATCAACGGCATTTCCACGAAAAAGTATAAGGACCGCGACTGGGATTCCTACCGGAACCACACGATCGGCTTTGTCTTCCAGAGCTACAACCTGATCCCGCACCAGACCGTCCTTGCAAACGTAGAGCTGGCGCTTACCATTTCCGGTGTTTCCAAAGAGGTGCGGCGCAAAAAAGCAATCGCGGCACTTGAAAAGGTCGGTCTTGGAAAACAGCTCCACAAGCGGCCGAGCCAGATGTCCGGCGGTCAGATGCAGCGTGTCGCCATCGCCCGCGCTCTTGTCAATGACCCGGAAATTCTGCTTGCCGATGAGCCGACCGGCGCGCTCGATTCCGACACCAGTATTCAGGTCATGGACCTGCTGCAGGAAGTTGCCAAAGAACGCCTTGTCGTCATGGTCACACACAATCCGGAGCTCGCCGAGCTTTACGCCAACCGGATCGTCACCCTGCGTGACGGTGTGATCTGCTCCGACACGAACCCGTTTGAGCCGGATTCCGAAACCCTGCTTCCTCCCAAGCACAAAAACATGGGCAAATCGTCGATGTCCTTTCTGACGGCGCTCTCCTTAAGTTTTAATAACCTGCGCACCAAGAAAGCGCGGACCTTGCTCACCTCGTTTGCCGGCTCAATCGGCATCATCGGCATTGCACTGATTCTGGCACTCTCCTCTGGTGTCAACGAGTATATTCAGAATATGGAAGAGGAAACTCTCTCCGAATATCCGCTTCAGATCCAGAGCACCGGCTTTGACCTCACTTCGATGATGGTCGGCTCACAGAATGCCGGCAAAGACGCAAAAGATTCCGGCAAAAAGAATGAAATCAAAGTCCAGGAAGTCGTGACCAACATGTTCTCCACCATGAACTCCAACGATCTCGCTTCCCTGAAAAAGTACCTTGACGGCGGTGCGGACGGCATTTCCGACTACACAAATGCCATCGAATATTCCTACTCCGTCACGCCGCAGATCTACCGCGAAGACGGCGATTCCATCCGCCAGGTGCACCCGGACCAGTCGTTCCGCTCGCTCGGCCTTGGCGCAAGCTCCAACAGCATCATGTCATCCATGATGAGCACCAACGTCTTTTACGAGATGCCGGACACCGCTTCCCTGTACGAGAACCAGTACGACTTAAAAGCCGGACACTGGCCGGAAAACTATAACGAATGTGTGCTTGTCCTCACTTCCGACGGCGGAATGAGTGATTTTCTGCTCTACACCCTGGGGCTCCGCGATGCACTCGAGCTGGATGAGATGGTCCGCCAGTTTTTAAATGAAGAAACCGTCGAGACCCCTTCCTCCATCGGCACGTATTCCTACGATGATATTCTCGGCACCACGTTCCGTCTTGTGAACAGCGCAGACTGCTACGAATACGACAGTCAGTATCAGGTCTGGAAAGATAAAAGCGACAATGAAGACTATATGAAAAAACTCGTTGCCAACGGCGAAAAGCTCACAATCACCGGTATTGTCCAGCCGTCCCCTGACTCTGCCGCCTCTGCCCTGACCGCCGGCATCAATTACCCGGCATCGCTGACCCGCCACGTTGTGGAGGAAGCAAAGAAATCCGAGATTGTGAAACAGCAGATGGCGGACTCCTCCATCGATGTCTTTACGAATCAGGAATTCGGCACCGTGGATCAGAACAGCGGTCTTGATATGGATTCCTTTATCACTGTCGATGAGGACAAGCTGCAGAACGCTTTCCAGTTCGACGATTCCGCACTCTCCGGTGCTTTTTCCGGTGATTCCATGAACCTTGATTTTTCCAGCGCCTTTGCGGACGCCGGAAGCAGCATGGATCTCGCGGGTGCGATTGACCTCAGTCAGATCTCTCTTAATTTCGACGGACTGCCGCAGCTTGATCTTGGCCAGATTTTATCCGGGCTTACTCTCAATGTCAGTGAAGACGGCATGCAGGAACTGGCTTCCAGCCTCATGGAGGGCTATCAGGGCTACGCCTCGGAGCACCCGGAGGCGGATTATTCCCATTTACAGGAGGATTTCGTCTCCTACATCAATTCCACGGAAGCACAGGAAATCCTGCGGCGCCACATCCAGACCATCATTGCAGACGGCGGCGGTGTTTCCATTACACAGGAACAGATCCAGGAACTCATTCAGCGGATCTTCAAAGGGTATCAGGCATACCTGATCAAGATGGGCTACACCGATCCGGAACAGTTTGATGCTTATCTTGCGGAGTATCTGCAGACCGAAGAAGCTGTTCAGATCATCAACGACTGGATTTCCGAGGTGATGCAGAACAACGGCAATATCGAAATTACATCCGACCAGCTCACTGCGCTTGCGACGGAGCTTTCCAACGGTTATCTCGCTTACGTGAAGGAGAACGGCCTGCCGGATCCGACGGAGATGGGCCAGCACTTTATCGCCTACCTGAACACGGCGGACGGCCAGCAGCGGCTGAACAGCGGTATCACAAAAATCGTCGATCTCGACGGACTGCAGTCCCAGGTTTCTTCTGCGCTCACAAACTACATGGCAGGCGTTATGGGAAGCTACTCCGCTTCTGTCGCCTCGGTTCTGCAGACACAGATCACTTCCGCGATGGAACAGATGATGACGCAGATGGCCTCTGCAATTCAGTCCGAGATGGAGCGCGCCATGACGCAGGTCGGTAATTCTCTGCAGGATTCGATGGGCGATGCCATGAAGATTGACACCGATGCCTTTGCAAGTGCCTTCCAGATGAATATGACTGAGGATGATATGAAGGAGCTCTTCGCTTCTCTTAGTTCTTCCGGCTCTTCCACCTATGAGGGCAATCTGCAGAAACTGGGCTACGCTGATTTTGACGAACCCTCTTCGATCAGCATTTACCCGAAAAACTTTGAGAGCAAGGAACACGTTGTCTCCATCCTCGACGGCTACAATGACACGATGGAAAAAGAAGGCAAAAACGAGCAGGTAATCTCGTACACCGATGTGGTCGGCACTCTGATGTCCTCCGTCACGGATATCGTCAACATCATCAGCTACGTGCTGATCGCTTTTGTCGGCATTTCCCTTGTGGTTTCCTCGATTATGATCGGCGTCATCACCTATATCAGTGTTCTGGAACGTAAGAAAGAGATCGGTATCCTGCGCGCGATCGGTGCTTCGAAACGCAATATTTCGCAGGTCTTCAATGCCGAAACCTTCATCATCGGACTCTGTGCAGGACTGATCGGCATCGGGCTCTCGCTGCTTCTGATGATTCCGGGCAACCTTCTGATCCACCATCTGGCGGATACGACGAAGGTCAGTGCTTCTCTTCCACTCGTCCCGGCGCTTGTTCTGATTGCACTCAGCGTCGTTCTGACCCTGATCGGCGGTCTGATTCCGTCGAAGAAAGCGGCAAAAAGCGATCCGGTTACGGCACTCCGGACAGAATAATCTGATCCTTAAAACACACTTTGCAAGTACGCAAAAAGCGGCCGGCAGAGGCTTTTCAAAAGTCCCGCCGGCCGCTTTTTTCTATCTTAAACTTTTATTTTTCTTCCAGAGAAAATCCATGCTCTGTCCGCACCAGTGTCGTCTCATAGAAGGTCTTTGCGAACTGCACCAGATAAGCAGTATCTTTGGCGCCTGCCGTCTCATACGGGGAATGCATCGCAAGCTGAGCCATTCCGATATCCACGCTTGTCACCGAGACAAGAGAGTTCAGAATTGCGCCAAGCGTGCTTCCGCCCGGAATGTCGGCGTGGTTTGCGAATACCTGGCACGGTACGCCGGCCTTCTCGCAGAGCATCTTTGTTACTGCCTCGGAAACGGCATCCGTTGTATATTTCTGGTTTGCGCTCTGTTTAATGACAACGCCCCCATTCATGTATACGCGGCTCTTCGGATCGTATTTCTCCGCATGTGCCGGGTGGAAGGCATGTGCATTGTCAGCAGAAACAAGGAAGCTTCCCGCAAGATCTCTGTGATATGCAATCGTGTCTTTTCCACAGGCTGCATTGATATGCTGCAGTGTCTCTGTCAGGAACGAAGAATCCGCACCCTGCTTTGTGAGGCTTCCTACCTCCTCATTGTCAAAGATTGCGCAGACATTGACCTGGCCTGTTGCCTTTGCAGCAAGAAAGCCCTTTAAGGAGCCAAACGCGCTCTGCAGGTCATCCAGACGCCCACTGGATAAAAACTCTTTGCTGGCACCCCAGATGGATCCTTCCACTCGGTTATACAGATAAAGCTCCATGGAGAGAATATCCTCTTTTGCGGTATCCGGCAGAAACAGCTCGTAAAAATGATCTTTCGCTGTCTCATCACCGAGAATCGGGAGCATGTCGGTCTGCACACTGTATTTGATTCCGTTGTTGATGTCACGATTCAGATGAATCGGCAGATTCGGGATCGTCACCAGATCTCGTCCGGCATCAACCAGCACGGATTTCACGCTGTTTCCGTCACGTACCACCATGCGGCCCGCCAGGGAAAGCGGACGGTCAAACCATGGGGAACGGATCATTCCGCCGTAGCCCTCCACGTTCAGGCGGGTGTAATGACCATCCGTCACGAATGGGTCCTCTCCCTTTACTTTAAACGTCGGACAGTCGCTGTGGCTTGCGATGATCTGGTAGCTGGAAAATGCGCTCTCAGGGATCTGGAACGCAATCACCGAGGATTCATTTCTCGTCACATAATATTTTCCGCCCGGAACGAGACTCCATTCTTTTGTCTCCTCCAGTTTTGTATATCCATTTTCGTTCAGCAGATCGCCGGCTTCTTTTACCACATGAAACGGGCTTTTGCACCGCATGATAAAATCGAGCAGCTCCTGCGCTGTATTCAGGTATTCCATAGTTTTTCTCCTTTGCATATATTCAAACGCTTCTTCTATTTTATAAAATCCCGCTGTCTTTTTCAAGACCCAAAAACCTGTGGGAACTTACTGTATCACTCGCAATCATCATTTCGAAGCGGATATTCGCAATCCGCTTCGCTACTCGCACATAAAACCAGCCGCTGCTTCGCAAAAAAATCCCGCACAGACAGATTTTTATTTTCTGTCGTGCGGGACTTACTTTTTCCGTTTTTTCTGCTATGCGGAAACCTGATTTCCGGTATACAGCTGGTAATATTTTCCTTTCTGTTCCATCAGCTGATCATGGGTACCGCGCTCAATAATTTGTCCCTGCTCAAGAACCATGATACAATCGGCGTTTCGTACGGTGGACAGACGATGTGCGATAACAAAGGTTGTTCTTCCGCTCATCAGCTTATCCATACCATCCTGAACAATGCGCTCGGTACGGGTATCAATGGAGCTTGTCGCCTCATCGAGAATCAGTACCGGCGGATCTGCAATGGCTGCACGCGCGATCGCAAGAAGCTGCCGCTGACCCTGGGACAGATTCGCACCGTCTCCGGTCAGCATTGTGTCATAGCCCTGCGGCAGACGCATAATGAATCCGTGCGCATTCGCCAGTTTTGCTGCTGCTACAACCTCATCCTCCGTCGCATCGAGCTTTCCGAAGGCAATATTTTCTCTTACCGTTCCCGTAAACAGATGTGTATCCTGCAAAACAATGCCAAGCGATCTTCTCAGGTCATCTTTTTTGATCTTTCCAATGTTGATCTCATCGTAACGGATCTTACCTTTCTGAATATCATAGAAGCGGTTGATCAGATTGGTAATGGTTGTCTTTCCGGCTCCGGTAGAACCGACAAACGCGATCTTCTGACCCGGCTCTGCAAACAGCGATACATCGTGCAAAACAATTTTATCCGGGTTGTAGCCGAAATCAACATGTTCGAATACCACACGGCCCTGCAGCTCGCGGTAATCCACAGATCCATCTGCCTGGTGCGTATGCTTCCATGCCCATTTTCCGGTACGCTCTTTCGTCTCGGTGAGTTTTCCGTTTTCTTCCTTCGCATTGACAAGCGTTACATACCCCTCGTCCAGCTCCGGCTCTTCATCCATCAGTCGGAAAATACGTTCCGCTCCTGCAAGTGCCATAACAATTGCGTTCAGCTGCTGGCTGACCTGGTTGATCGGCATGTTAAAACTCTTGTTGAAGGTCAGAAAGCTTGCTAGACCACCGAGCGTAAAGCCACCGACGCTGCCAAGGGCAAGTGCACCGCCGACAATTGCACAGACAACATAGCTCATATTTCCAAGCTGTGCATTGATCGGTCCGATAACATTTGCAAACGCATTGGCATTGTAAGCACTCTCATACAGATTGTTATTAATTTCTTTGAATTTTTCGATATTCTCCTCTTCATGACAGAATACCTTGACAACCTTCTGGCCATCCATCATCTCTTCGATAAAGCCGTTGACTTTACCAAGATCCCTCTGCTGTTTTACAAAGAAATTTCCGGAAAATCCGGCCACCTTTTTTGTCACTCCCAGCATGATAGATACCATAACCAGCGTTGTAATCGTCAGCGGGATGTTCAGAATCAGCATACTGACAAAGACACTGACAATCGTGATTGCACTGTTGATGATCTGCGGGATACTCTGACTGATCATCTGACGCAGGGTATCAATATCATTTGTATAAATCGACATGATGTCGCCGTGCGCATGGGTATCAAAATATTTGATCGGCAGCTTTTCCATATTGCCGAACAGATCATTTCTCAGATTCCGCAGGGTTCCCTGGGATACATAAATCATGGTACGGTTCTGAACGAACGCAGCCACAATACCGATTCCGTAAAATCCGGCCACCCGCAAAATTGCGTGGAGCAGCGGGCCAAAATCCGGATCCGGCTGGGTCAGCATCGGCGTGATATAGCCGTCAATCAGCGTTTTCATAAACATCGTTCCCTGTACATTTGCCAGGACATTGACAAAAATCGCAATGACAACAGCGATGCAGTGTACCGTATAATCCTTTAATACATATTTCATAATTCTGGTAAAGATCTTCATCGGATTCTTGACCTGCGGTTTCACCCCTCTTGGAGGTCTTGCTCCCGGCCCCTTTACCTGCTGTACTCTCTCTGCCATTCCTTACTCACCTCTCTTTTCGTCAAAGTCTCCGCCGCCACCGGTCTGAGACTCATATACTTCGCGGTAAATTTCATTGGTTTTCAGTAATTCCTCATGGCTTCCAAAACCATTTACTTTTCCGTTCTCCATGACAATGATGCGGTCTGCGTCCTGCACACTGGAAATACGCTGTGCAATGATCAGCTTTGTCGTTTCAGGAATCTCAGTCAGGAATGCCTTCCGGATTTTCGCGTCAGTTGCGGTATCGACAGCACTTGTACTGTCATCCAGAATCAGCACCTTTGGTTTCTTCAGCAGTGCTCTCGCGATACAGAGGCGCTGTTTCTGGCCGCCGGATACGTTGGATCCGCCCTGCTCGATGTAGGTGTTGTAGCCCTCCGGCATCCGGTCGATAAATTCATCGGCGCAGGCAAGACGGCAGACACGCTTGCACTCTTCTTCCGAAGCATTTTTATCACCCCATCGGAGGTTGTCGAGAATAGTACCGGAAAACAGCACATTTTTCTGTAAAACAACGGCTACTTCATTTCGCAGCGTTTCCATATCGTAGGAGCGGACATCCTTTCCGCCGACCTTAACGGATCCATCTGTTACATCATACAGACGGCTGATCAGGTTGACAAGACTTGTTTTCGCACTTCCGGTTCCACCGATAATACCGATTGTCTCACCCGATTGGATGGAAAGATTGATATCCGAAAGAACCGGCTCGCCGGCTCCTTTTTTGTAGTTGAAATAGACATGATCGAAGGTAATGCTTCCATCCGGAATCGAAAAGTCCGGATTCTCCGGATTATCGAGATCACTCTTCTCATTCAGGACTTCTGAAATACGGCGCGCACTTGCAAGGCTCATTGTGATCATAACGAATACCATGGAAAGCATCATAAGGCTCATCAGAATGTTCATGCAATAGGTCAGAAGGCTCATCAGTTCTCCGGTCGAAAGACTGCTTCCGACAATCATTTTGGCACCGAGCCAGCTGATCAGAAGAATACAGCTGTACACGGTCAGCTGCATCAGCGGTGCATTAAAGGAAAGATTTTCTTCTGCTTTACAGAAAATTTTATAAATATTTTCGGACGCTTTATGAAATTTTCCTGTCTCATAATCTTCGCGCACATACGCTTTTACCACACGGATTGCGGATACGTTTTCCTGCACACTCGCATTTAATTCATCATATTTTGGAAATGCCTGCTCGAAATATTTGGTTGCAGACCGCATGATCAGAAACAGACACATTCCAAGAAGAATAACGGCCACCAGATAAATGCTCGCAAGGCGTGCATTGATGTAAAACGACATAATCATTGCAATGATCATACTCGCCGGTGCACGCATGCACATACGAAGGATCATCTGATATGCATTCTGCAGATTCGTCACATCTGTGGTCAGACGGGTGACAAGACCTGCTGTACTGAATTTGTCAATATTGGAAAAAGAATATTCCTGGATATTTTCAAACATGGCCTGACGCAGATTTTTTGCAAATCCGGCAGATGCCTTTGCTCCATATTTTCCGCCCATGATACCTGCAAACAGACCGATGGCTGCTGCCACTACCATGAATGCTCCCACCACGTAAATGTGATGGAGATCGCCTTTTTCTACACCGTTATCGATAATGGATGCCATCATAAGAGGAATGATCATCTCCATGATAACCTCCAGAATCATGAAAATCGGAGTGGCAATGGAGGCTTTTTTAAACTCTTTTACCTGTGCTCCAAGTGTTTTTAACATGATGTCTCTCCTAACATATTTTTTACGTTGTTTTTGACCTGATCGATGACACGGTAGAAAGTGTCAAGATCTTCTTTTGAAATTCCCGCAACCGTCTGTTCTTCCAGCATATCGATCATATCTTTCGTCTTCTCGTGAAGCTCTCTTCCGGTATCGGTCAGCACCAGTTTTTTCAGCCGCGCGTCATAGGGAACGGACTCCCGTTTGATGTAGCCCTTTTTCTCCATGAGCTTTAAAATGTTGGTCACGGTAGAGCGGCAGATCTTAAATTCCGCTTCAATATCTTTCTGGAAAATATCTTTGTGCTCGTTCCTGCACAGATAGCCCAAAATCCACCCGTGCATGGCCGTCAGTTCATCGACGCCCCGCTCTCTGGCGGCTGCCATCAGGTTCCGTGACATCATATTGTCCAGCGTCCGCAGTTCGTGGCCGATTTTTCTTTTTTTACAACACACGCTGCTTTTTTCCTCCTTTCCCCTTTGCTGCCGTCCCCATCTGTTCGTTATAAAACTGTTTGAATAAGGACTGTTCCATAAGCAACTGTTCTATAGATGACTGTTTCATATTAAACAGTTCGCTATAGAACATTCTAGGAGATTTTGTGGGAAATGTCAACCTGTTTGCGTAAAAAAATCGAAAAAAATGCTCCGGATAAAAGTTTTTCACTTTCCGCCCAGAGCATTCCGCTCGTTTATTCTTCGATTTTTCTTCTTAAATAGCTTCCCACCATATGGGAAAAGTTGCGGATATCGCGCGCATACGCGAAATCCTTGCCGAAAATCTTCTGCTCCGCCATAAGCTCCGTCTCCTCGCCTACAAAGACCCCAAGCACCGAGACACCCTGCTGCCTGAGGCGCCGCACCTCAGTTGCCGTGTCATGCAGTGCATAGTCATCCCGGTACGGCTTTGGATTTCTCGCATTCGGCCGGTTCACCAGCACATCGTACGGCTTTCCGTCGCTTAAGAGGATCAGCAGCTTCCGGTCCTCCTGGCGTTTTAAAAGATCCATCCCCGCCGCCTTGACAGCAAGCCCGTCGCGGTTGTTTGAGGATGTGATATACTCAAAAATATTGCTGTTCTTCTCCCGCGGATCGTCGTAATCGCGCATCCGGTGCAGGATCGTGTAATCCCAGAACGTACAGAAGCTCATCACGCGGAACGGGATGTGCAGGCGGCTTAAGGTCTCCGCCAGAATGTACGTCTGCAGTGTCACATTCTCCTGGCGCGGCCGCTGGGAACCGCTCGCATCTACGAGAATATCCACGACAAAATCCAGCGAATTCCGCCGCTGCTCCAGCCGGAACAGATCCGCATTCTGGCTCCGTCCCACCTTCCACATCCGCGCGGGCTGTAAAATTCCGTGGTCTGCATCCGCAAACGACTGATCCTCCTGCAGCAGCATCGCTTTTTTCAGTTCCTGATACAGCAGCGAAATGTTCTGCCGCACCGCGCGGTGCTGGTCGTAATAGGCATGAAGGTTTTTATCCTTCTGCTTCTGCGCGTAGGAGAGCTGATAATACTTTCCGACCGGATTTTTCAGCACACCCTCCGTGTAATAGAGGCTGCAGTCGCTGTGGATGCCGCGGCAGAGCTGGTAATTCCGGCTTTTCTCCTCACTCTCCGAGAGCCACGTTTTTCCGTAATTGCGCTGAATGTACTGATACATCCGTGCCAACGCTTTCTCATCGACGACAACGATCTTTTTGGTATCGCTTCCCGCTGTTTTTTCTTTCTTCTCTTCCGCCTCTTTTGATGTGAAATTTGTCATATCAAGCGAAACTCGCTCCAGATATGTCTCGAGCCCGTCCTCGTACAGTTCCTCCGAAAGGAAATCCTTCCAGGAATACTCGGTGAGCTCCTCGATCGTTACCGCAAGAATCGAGGCAAGATCACCGTGCTTTTTCACAAATGCGGGATCGACGACCTTATTGTACAGCTCGTCCGTCACCCGGATCAGTTCCATTGTATCCGCTGTTTCGGATGCGTGCTTCAGCAGCTCCATCCACTCCCTCGTTTTCCCCGAGTATGAAGGGCTTTTTCCCTCGTCCTCCTCTCTTCTTCCGCGTAGATACTCCAGTTTCAGGCGGCCTGTCTCATTTCTGGATAGAGTTTCAAAAGAGTGGTCCAGTATTTCCTCCGCTGCTCTCCTTCGAAAGCCCTTGACACCGGGGCGCTCGCTTTCGAGCCGCTTCGATACGGCCTCCTCCGTCACCAGCTGGGCGAGCATCATCAGTTCTCCCTCCGCTGCGCCGCTGTAAACCTTCTTCACCAGATACAGGCTGTAGGCTTCCCGATCAAAGTAACACGAAAAGGCGCCCTGGCGGATTGTGTCGTACAGTACCGTATCCGGCTCCTTCGCATACCGCTCCACATCCGGGTTCAGCTTCAGCGTGTAGTCGCCGCTGACAGTCCAGACGAGATTGCGGATCCGGCTTTCCAGCTCCATCTCATGCGTTTTTAATGTTTCCTCTGTCACCATACGTATTTCCTCTAAAAAATATCCTGCGGCGTCCACTCTTCCGGAATCCGCGTGCGCACGACATCCCGCACGATCTCTTTTTCAAACAGGTCAAAGCATTTATTGACAATGCCGATCTGCACCGCAAGATACGGGGACAGCCCCTGGCGCATCGTGCCGATCGCTCCGAACAGACCGCGGAGGTCGAGCGCGCGCGTGGTGATTTCCGCCTGTTTTGCCTTTTTCTGCAGATCGAGGTAAAGGCCGGCCAGCGCTTCGCGTGCCGCCGGTTTCAGATCCGGGAATTTTGACTGCATCAGATAAAACAGTGTCTCTTCTGTAAGCGGCGGCATGTCAATCACCAGAAAGCGGGACACCAGCGCTTCATTCAGCTCCCTCGTTCCCGCATAGCCGTAATTCATCGTTCCGATCATCCGCGCCGCCGGGTGAAGCGGAATTTTATCGTAGCCCGGCACATCGATGATGCGGCGGTAGTCGAGTGCGGCATGAAGAACACTGACCGCATCGTTTTTCGCCATGTTGATCTCATCGAGAATGCCAAAACCGCCTTCCTCTGCACAGCGGTAAATGCTGCCTTTCCGGAGTGTGACCTCCTGGTTCTGGAACGTATCGGTTCCGATCAGCTCGGCGCTTCCTGTGTTTACATGGAAGGAAACGTTGTACGTCGGTCTTCCGAAAACATACGCCAGTGTCTCTGCCAGCACGTTTTTTCCCGTTGCCTTCTCGCCGGTCAGCAGCAGATTTTCGCCCTGCAGCAGCGCGGCAATTGCCATCTCCAGAATCTCTTTTCCGAAAAACGGGATTTCCGGCGTGCTCATGCGGTTCTCTAATCCCCCCGCCACTGGATAGCTCTCGCGGAATTTCTGCACACTCTCAATTAACGCCCCGCTTACGCCCTGTTTCTGTAAAAATGAATCGTTCATCTTCTATTTTTTAATCCTCTCTGTCGTTAAAATATCGCTTTGCTTCTCTATAGTATACGGGATCCGGTCACTTTCTGCAAGACCGGACTTTGGCTCACTGCCCGCACAAAAAGACACCGGAAAACAGGTTTTCGTCCCATTTTCCGGTGTCTTGCTTCTATTTTATCTTCGATTCATCGATCGCATTATCCGCGGATTCCGGAAAGAATCTCCTCTGTGGAAGCTTTTGCCTCCTCGTCCAGGTTCTCTTTCTTATAGTTCTCATATCTCTGTTTGTGATGCGGATTCTCTGCCCACAGCTCGTCTGCGGCTTTTTTCCACTCAGCAGCATACAGATCACATTTTCCGCACAGATGCTCTGCGCTCTCCGGAGACTGCAGGTCGGTTGACTTCGCGCCGGTCTTCTCTACCATCTCACGCAGCAGTTCCGGATTTTCGAGCATCGGACATGGACGCAGGTGGTTGCGGTTGAACGGCTGTCCATCGCGGTATGCCTGGAACAGCGGCTGCTGCAGTGCTTCGATCAGGGAAACTTCGTTGATGTTGGCGCCGGAGTAATGGATGAAAACACACGGCTCCACATCGCCGTTTGCATTGATATGGCAGTAGTTTCTTCCTCCTGCGATACAGCCTCCGACGAACTCACCGTCGTTCTGGAAGTCCATAACAAAGATCTGTTTGTCGCTCTTATCGGAACGGATCTCACGCAGTCTGTGATAGATATATTTTCTCTGCTCAACCGTCGGCATCAGCTCCGGTGCAGCGTCCATGCCAACCGGCATGAAGTGGAAATACCAGCTGTAACGGCATCCGTGCTCGATCAAAAGATCCAGGAACTCGTCACTTGTAACGGTCTCGAGGTTTGCTCTTGTGTAGCAGATGGAAGTACCAAAAAGCAGACCGTGTTTTTTCATCAGATCCATGGCTGCCAGAACTTTATCAAAAATACCCTCGCCGCGGCGTCCGTCGTTGACCTCCTCGAAGCCTTCCAGAGACAGGGAGAAGGAGATATTGCCGAGCTTCTGAACCGCCTCACAGAACTCCTCGTCGATCAGGGTTCCATTGGTGAAGCAGTGGAATTCACAGTCATGATGCTCTTCTGCCAGACGCAGGATGTCTTTTTTGCGCACAAGCGGTTCGCCGCCGGTGAACATGTAGAAGTAGGTTCCCAGCTCTTTTCCCTGGCTTATGATATCAGAAAGTTTCTCATAGGAAAGATTCAGCTTGTGGCCGTATTCTGCTGCCCAGCATCCGGTGCAGTGCAGGTTACAGGCACTTGTCGGGTCCATCAGCATCGTCCATGGGATGTTGCAGTTGTATTTTTCACGGTTCATACGGATCTGTTTCGTTCCGACGAAAGCTGCCTGGAATCCCAGGTTCAAAGCAGTCATTTTGATCACCTGCGGATCCAGCTCGTCCAGTCCGCGGTTGACATACTGTACCCATTTGTTGTCCGGATTCTGTAGCATGGTGCGGATATTGTCGAACGTTTTCTCCGCAAACATATTTCCGGTAAATTTCTGTACAAAATCCGTCAGATTCAGCAGTGCTTTTGTTCTGTCATCTCCGTGGTTCACATATTTTAAAACACCATCGATCGCAGCGCCTGCAGCGGCTCTTTCTACTTTCATTTTTGCATCCATTGTTCACGATCTCCTTTGTAATAGTTTAATATTTTCGCCCGGAATTGATCTGGTTTTGAATACCACATCCTGGCTTTTTCCCATTATATTCTCCATATTTGGAAAATACAACCCAAAATTTCCTCGTTTTGGACATATCAAAAAAAGTGTCCCACAAGTGAACACTTTTTCCTGTTTTTCTCTTTCTGTTATGTTTCACATTGCATTTTCGGATTCACACAGGGCATTTCCTAATTTTCGATCAGAACCGCACGGATCGGGCCGCCGTATTTGTGTTTCTTTTGGATCGGCGCAGCCACGAGAAAATAATGACCAGAGGTCACTTTCTCCAGATTCAGATTTTCAACAATCACCGTGCCTTTTTTCAGTAACTGCTGATGAACATCATTCCCTGATGTCTCATTTCCGACGGTTTCCTGCTCCACACCGAGCAGCACCAGTTTTTTCTCTGCCAGGTAATCTGCCCCATCGCGTGTAATCTGCGCATCGCCGCGGATCAGGAGACGTTCACAGTCTTCTTCCATGACCTCCTCGAGCACTTCTCTTGTCACTTTTCCCTCAAGCTCCGCCACCTGACAGATGCCAAGTGACCGGTCGAGCGTCGTCTGCGCCGTTCCTTCCTCCGTCATCAGATGACGCGGCGCGTCCATTGCGGAAAACTGCTCTCCGGAAATGTCATATAATTTCATATTTTCCTATCCTCAAACCGGGAAACTCCCGTCTTTCTTTTTTCCAATATTTGCCGATACTGCCAGATTCTGCAGGCATCCAAACCTTGTTTAGTATAGCCTATTTTCGGACGCTTTACAAGGCTCATTTCTGCAAAAATTCTGACTTTTATACAGCAATCCTGTCTGCAATAAACAATTTGTCATTTTCACTCCCCTGATGTATAACAGAAATATCCAAACGGTTACGCTATCTTTCAAAAGGGAGGGAAATCTTATGAAACTCCGGCTAAGCCCGTGGATCTGCGCCACGGCTTCGCCGGAGTTTTTTACACTCTTCTGGTTTACGGAATCAGACGGTGAATGTCTCTTGGAAACAGGGATGCGTTCCGTACATTTTCAAATCCGAGAAGCCGTGCCGTAAACCGCTCCAGCCCAAGACCGAGGCCGCCGTGCGGGGGCATGCCGCAGCGGTGCATCATTAGATAGCTCTCAAACGCTTCAACATGCATGCCGCGGCTTTCGATCTTTTCCACCTGCGCCCGGTAATTGTGGATGCGCTGGCCGCCGGTCGTCACTTCCAGACCGCGGAATAGAAGGTCAAAACTTTCCGTCTCTGCCGGATTTTCTCTGCTGTCCATCGCGTAAAACGGGCGCTTGGCGCTTGGATAATGTGTAACAAACACGAAATCACTGCCCGTCGTTTTCTTCACATATTCGCACAGCAGTTTTTCCTCCTCCGGTTCAAAGTCCAGTTTCTCCGAAAAGGCTCTTTTGTATACGCGGCTCACCAGCTCTTTCGCCTCGGAAAAACGGATTCTCGGAATCTCCGTGATCACCGGCACCTCTGCTTTTAAAAGCGAAAGCTCCGCTCCGCATGTCTCCTGCAGCCGTCCAAATGTGTACCGCAGCATTTCCTGCTCCATCGCCATGATGTCCTCAAAATTCTCGATATAGCCCATCTCAAAGTCCACGCTTGTATATTCGTTCAGATGACGCGCCGTGTCGTGCTTCTCCGCCCGGAAGACCGGTGCGATCTCGTAGACACGCTCGAAGACGCCGACCATCATCTGCTTGTAAAACTGCGGGCTCTGCGCCAGATATGCCTGTTCGCCGAAATACGACAGGGAGAAGATATTAGCTCCGCCCTCGGCTCCCGCTGCTACGAGCTTCGGTGTGTGGATTTCGGTGAAGTGCTGTCCATCCAGAAATTCGCGGAACGCCTGACAGATCCTGGCCTGAATCTGGAAAACCGCGCGCTCTTTTTCATTTCGCAGCGTGATAGGCCGGTAGTCCAGCAGGTTCTCGATGGAAGTGTTGACCCGCTTCTGGTTGATGACAACCGGCGGTACTTCTTCCGGCTCGGAGAGGATTTCCACGTCTAACAGATGCAGGTCATACCCGCTTCTGGAACGCTCTTCACGGATCACCTCCGCGGTAAACCGGACACACGCCTCTTCTTTTAATTCCTCCAATGCAAACCGGGCATACGCCGGCTCGTACACGCACTGTACCATCTGCCGTTTCGTCCGAAGCAGCACAAATGCAAATGAGCTCATTTTTCGGATTTTGTAAATGCTTCCATGCAGCCGCACGATTTCGCCGATGTGTGCTCCTAACTGCTCTGCTTCGAGTTCCTCTGTTTTTCTTACTTTTACGGTATTCATTTCTGTCTTCATAGTCTTTTCTGCCTTTCTGTTCTGATTTTTCTTTATCGCCGCAAAATCAGCAGAAAATCCATATGGACATAATCTGTATGTCCCATACGATCACAACCCTTCTCTGATGTAAATTTCAAGTCATTCCCGCATGGATAAAAAATGGCAAAGAAAAACCACACGGGGTATTTCTTTTTCTCCCGGTGTGGTTTCCCTTTGCCTTATCTTCCACACAGGTACAACACAATCAGCGCCTGTACCTGTGAAGTATAGTAGTCTTCACTTTGATACAAGCGCTATCAATCGTCGTCCCTGTGCATCTGTACGCTGTGCATCTCGTTCATCGTTGATAACCTCTGTTTCGTAGTTTTGTTGTATTATAATTCTGCGTTCCGGTTTTGTCAACCCTTATTTTCCGTAATCGATGATCACCACTTCCGCTTTCGTCCCGATCCGCATCGGCGGTCCCCAGAGACCCACGCCGGATGTGACGATGCTGTACATGTCTCCGACTTTCTTCATCCCGCAGGCATTCTCCCACATCAGGCCGGTAAGGATATTGCCTGGGAAGAGCTGTCCGTCGTGCGTATGGCCGCCAAGATCAAGGTCTGCGCCTGCCTCTGCCAGCTCGGTCAGCTCCGACGGCTGGTGGTCAATCACAAAAACTGGAAGCGACTGGTCCAGTCCGGTAAGCAGTTCGGATGGCGTGTCGCGTGTCTCCTGCGTTTTGCGGATCCGGTCGGGATCTTTTCGGCCCGCCAGATAAAAGGCATCATCGATACAGACCACATCATCCTCCAGCAGATGAATCTTCGCGCGGTCCAGAAACTCACCGAACCGGCGGTCGGCGATGCGCTCCTCCTTCGTCTCAAACGTAAAGCCCGCGAGAATCTTCTCATCGAGATCGTGGTTGCCGTAGCAGGCGTACGTGCCGTACCGGCTCTTTAAGCCCGCCAGAAGATCCGCCACGCGGTCCGGCTCATAGATGGCATCGTACTCATTATCAAAAATATCCCCGGCAATCACAACGACATCCGGCTCCTCAGCATTAATTTTTTCCACCATCTCTTCCATCTGATGACTGCCGATGCTGTACCCCAGATGAAGATCTGCGACGAGAGCAATTTTCAGATGTGCATCCTTTTTCGATGGAACCTCATATCGTGTCGTGTAAATATGGACTGCATGCACCATTCCGTAGATGCACATTCCCGTCACAAAAAGGATCGCGCCAAGGCCGACCGCTTTCAATCCCATCGGAGAATACAGCCAAGTTTTCGTCAGTGCCGTATGCGCAAAAATGAAGCGCAGCAGCACCAGAATCGCGGTGAAGCCAAGAAAATACAGATACATGCCAAGCCAGCAGTTGCTGATGACCTTTAAAATCCGGTGAACGGGATCTCTTTTGATCAGAAAGCTCGTCAGCAGGGAAAGTGCAAAAAATGCATACAGCACCAAAATGACACCCAGCACGGCCGGATGGCGGAACAAAGGATGCACCTCCTTCATCCACCGCAGCAGCCAGTAGGCGGTAAATACATTTGCCAGTATGTAGACCGGCGCAAGAAATATTGCAAGCATACGTATGTTTCCTCTCTTTTTCGATTCAAATACAGGGCAGGAAAAAGCGTGCCGAACGAAACGTTTCCGGCACGCTTTTTTGCCAGGCATTCATCAGAGTTTTTTCTCTATGATATCAAACAGCTCACGTCTCCGCTTCCGCCAACGCCAGCCATTTGCAAGTTTGTTGTAGAAATAGAACGAATCCACAAGCACCATGTTCAGGCGGCCGATCCGGTCTTTCGTCGTTCCGTTGTAATGTTCGCCGCCGCATTCGATCTGCGGGCACGTTTTTACGTAGGCGATCAGATCATCCTCACTTCTGATAGTATCCGGCAGCTCGGTATACGCTTTTCCGATGCAGTCCAGCCGGTGCGCATCGCTTCCGCCAAAGCCGGGCTTATTGAATTTCTCCGCCAGCCGTTTCGCTTTTGCGTTCGTCTCCGCGCTCTCACACGCATTGAAAATTTCAACAAAATCGAACTGCGGGAGAAGCTGGGCAATCCGCTGCTGATACTTTTTCTTCCGTTCATTCGTGCTGATCATGCTCATAAATTTTTCGCCGTACGGATGCGCCGGTCCTAAAATTCCGCCGTACGCATGGACGATCTTGACAAGGATCGATCCCGGCAGACCGCGTAGCTCCAGAATTTTTAATTTTACGCCGAACGGCATAATCACAAGAATGTGGCCGCAGTCGCACGTATCGTACTCAACACCTTTTAATACCACAAAATCCTGGTGTGCTCTTCCCTTGATGGCATTCTTCCACTCGCGGTATCCGTCATAGGAATCGTGGTCGGATACCAACATTCCTCCAAATCCTTTTCGTTTCAATGTTCGGATGTACTCCTCAATCATGACTTTTCCATCCATCGAACCCTCTTTTGTGTGGCAGTGCATATCAAATTTCATGCAAAACGCCTCCTTTTATCTTCCATGTTCGAAAACCATTTCGTTTTTCCTATTTTTCTGGAATCGTTTCGGATGGTTCCGCCGCGTTTTTGGCGCGGCAGAATCGATAGTTTGTACCATCTAACTTTATTTTACCACTTTTTCCACAAAAGAAAAAGAAATTTCTTCTGAAGATCTGGTAAATTTTCCTTAAGGAATGGAGTTTTTAGACAATTCCTGTTCTTTGTCCCTGTTTTTACCGTGTTCTTTTTGCTATGATAAAAACAGCTTATTTTACTTGATCGGAGGAACACATTATGAATTCACAGGACATTACCCGCGCACTGATCGACACAACAGTTGCACGCGCGATGGTGGAGATGGACGCAGATCCGAAACGCAGCGTCCGCAAGCTCTGCGATCTTGGCCGCCAGTTTTCCCGCGGCCGCTTTCAGAATCAGATTTTTGCCATTTTTCAGGATCTTCTGCGCAACGATGAAAGCCCGTATTATCAGGCGATCGACTTTCTGCTGCGCAGCAACGATCCGGAAGCGCTTCGTCAGTTCGGCATCAACATCGGCTACAACAGTTTTACCTACGGTGCGCAGATTCTGCGCCAGAAGCAGAAAGAACTTTCCTTTGCTGTTCCCTGGGTTGTCAAGCTCCGTCTCGACAGCCGCATCCCGGACACTTACGATTCCTCGTTTTTTGCATCCGTGGTCAGAACCGGTCTGACATACGGCATCTACTCTTATCAGCTCCGCTCCATGGATCATCATGAGGATATGGAATCCTACCTTGCCGTCATCCAGTCGCATCCGGAATGCGCGTTTCTCTGGTTTCTTTCCGATACGCCGCTTACCGAAAAACAGCAGAAACTGCTTTTATCCTGCCCGAACCTGATGGTTTCTCTTCCAATTGATGCCCCCTCAACGGCTTCCATGGCAAAAGCCCTGCGCCATCAGAAAACGCTGTTCGGTATGCACAAAGTCTATCAGGATGCAGATGCTGCCGCTTATCTGCTCTCTTTTGACCACCTGTATTCCCAGATGGAACAGAGTGTCTTTTTCTTTCTGGTCGCAGATGATTCGTGCTCAAAAGAAAGTATCCGGGCTGTTTCCGATGTTGTTCAACAGTACCGCTTCACCCCCATACAGCCATTCTTCCCGATCGAAGTGCAGGAAGACTCCCGCAAAATTGAGCAGATTATCACCGCCCATCCGGCGTATCTGCTGCTTCTGCCGGATCACATGGCCCGCACACTCGATACGCCCACCGTTTCCTTTGAAGAGTTGTCTCTTCGGAATATATTTTACCGTGAACTGCTCGCAGATGCATAAAAGTACAGCCAAAGCGGAATTTTATTTCTTTGGTTCCGCTTTGGCTGCTATTTTTTCTGATGATCTATATATCACTTCTTTCAGTTCTTCGACAAACGTTTCCGGTTCCAGCTCGCTTTCCATGGAAAACCAGCGCAGAACCGCGGTCAGGAAGGCATCACAGAAGAACGTTACAAACAGTTTCTGATTCTGTACCTGAAAGAGATCCTGTACAAAAAACGCCATGACCGGCTCGAGCATCTCGTAAAAGTAATCCTTAAAACTGTTCTGCCCTTCGATCCTCAGGGCACTCTGGTAAAATGCTTTATTCTGATAGAAAATATTGCAGACCGCCACCAGCACATCCCATTCATTCTCAAAGTTCTTTCCGCCCATGTTTGTCAGAAAGTCCACATAAAAGATCCAGTTTACCAGATCGTATTTATCTTTAAAATGATAATAAAAGCTTTTCCGGTTCAGACCGCATTCCTCGCAGAGATCTGAAATACTGATTTTCGCAAAAGACTTGCATACCATCAATTTTTTCATTGCATCTGCAAGCGCACTCTTTGTACTGTTGGAATCCGCCATCTCTTTTCTCCCTCTCTTTTCGACCGTTTGTGCTATTATTCTACACCATCTTTTTCCTTTATGCAAGAAAAGCGCACCAGGAAAAGGCTGTATTTCCTTTTTCTGGCACGCTTTTTGCAATCATGCTTCTTCCGTTTTTCCATCTGCCTCCAGTGTGAACCAGAATGCCACACCGTTGTCGTAATTCTGGCAGCCGCACTGCTGCTGGAAGGAATCCATAATGGCTTTTACGATGGAAAGGCCGATGCCGCTTCCGCCGTATTCCCTTGTTCTCGCTTTGTCCACCTTGAAGAATTTCACCCATACCTTGTCGAGATCCTCCTCCGGGATCGGGTCCCCGGTATTGAAAACGGTTGTCTTTACGACATTCCCTTCTTTTTTGCAGGTGATCTCAATCGTGTGGTCGTAGTCCAGATGGTTTAGGGCATTCGTCAGATAGTTGGTGATAACCTCCTCGACTTTGAATTCATCGCCCCAGACATAGAGCGGGTCGCCGCCGGTAAAGAGCACTTTTGCCTCTTTCTGGCGGATCAGGATGTCGGAGGACTGCAGCACGCCTCTGATCACGGCGTTCAGATCGAACCGTTCCATATTGACCTGATCCTCACCGAACTCGAGTTGGTTCAGGTTCAGGAGTTTTTTGACCATCTCGTTCATCTTTGCCGCCTCGTCGATGATGACATCACAGTAGAACTCGCGGCTTTCCTCATCGTCGTTGATGTTGTCTTTCAGGCCTTCCGCATAACCCTGAATCAGAGCGATCGGGGTTTTCAGCTCATGTGTGACATTTGAGAGGAACTCGCGGCGCATTTCATCAATCTGCGTTTTTTTGTCAATATCTTTCTGCAGCTCAACGTTCGCACTTTTCAGCTCGGAAATCGCCTGCTCAAGCTGTTCGGACATGACATTGAAGTTGTTTCCAAGCTCGCCGATCTCGTCTTTTCCGCCGCTCACGTAGCGGGCATCGAAGTCAAGGGCTGCCATTTTTTTCGAAATTTCGGTCAGCTCCTGCACCGGACGGACGATCTGGCGGGTGATGATCCAGATCACAATGGCACCGATGATGATGATCGGAATGCCGATAAAGAGGTAAAACTGGTTGGAAAGGCTGACCGCATCCGTGATGCTCTCCAGCGGGCATCTTGCAAAGTAGCAATTTCCATTGTCAAACCAGCCGATGATCTGCAGATACTCGGCATCGGCGTGGCTGTCGTAGAATTTCTGGATCTGATAGTTGTCTTTGCTGTCAACGACTTTGGTATTTGCCTGCTCATTTCCGCTGATCAGGCCGAAGATCAGGGTCTGGAGGCTCTGGCGGTCGGTTGCGTTGGAATAGACGAAGCTGCTGAGCTCCGGTCCGGTAATAATGACTTTCAGGTTGTTGGTAGCGCAGAACTGCTCGAAGGTATCAGGGATATTGTCGCTGTCTCCGCCTGTCGCATTCAGTTTCTGAAAGCTCTCTGCCAGAATGTGTTCTTTATCCCGGATATAAAAGGACCCGAGAAAGAAGTAATTGATCAGGCCGATGATAAGCAGGGTAGCTGCCATGGTCGCAATAAAAGTATAGGCAATTCGTTTTTTGACGGAGTGTTTTCTTCCCTTTTGTGGCATTTTCAAGTGAAACCGGTGCTTTTTCTCCGTCTGGTTTCCCATTGTCACACGGGAATCTTCTGCAGGCATCTCCATGGAAGTCTCATTTTGTTTTTCTGTTCCGTTCATGATTCGTCCGCCTCGAATTTATAGCCCATGCCCCAGATGGTCTTGATTAAATCGCCTTTGTCGCCCATTTTGCTGCGGAGTTTTTTGACGTGGGTGTCGATGGTGCGGGCGTCGCCGTAGTAGTCGTAGTTCCAGACGTTGTTCAGGATTTTTTCTCTGGAGAGGGCGATTCCCTGGTTTTCGAGGAAGTAGGTGAGGAGTTCGAATTCTTTATAGCTTAACTCCATTGGTTTTCCATCGATGGATGCCATGTGGGCGGCTTTGTCGATGCGGATGCCGCCGGCTTCTAATATGTCGTCTTCGCCGGTTTTGCCGCTGCGGCGCAGGATGGCTTCGACGCGGGCGACGAGGATTTTCGGGGAGAATGGTTTTGAGATGTATTCGTCTACGCCGAGGTCAAAGCCGAGGAGTTCATCGCGTTCTTCGCTTTTGGCGGTGAGCATGATGATCGGGACTTTGGAGTTCTGGCGGATTTCGCGGCAGACCTGCCAGCCGTCCATTTTGGGCATCATAACATCGAGGATGATGAGGGCGATGTCTTTCTGGGCGTAGAAGGTGTCTACGGCCTGTTCGCCGTCACCGGCTTCGATGACGTCGTATCCGGCTTTTACTAAGAAATCTTTGACGAGTTTGCGCATGCGGCTTTCGTCGTCTACTACTAGGATTTTTAATTTTTCCATGAGTTTTGTCTCCTTTATATGACGGACGGAAAACGCCCGGCTGCCCGCCCGCTCGTGCTTTTTCCTGATCTCGTTGTGTTTTTATGTTTGATATTTTTACCATTTTACTTTAACATGGGTTTATGTTTTTTCTGTGAAATGGGGTGAGTTTATTTTAACATATAGGAAGGGAGTTGGAAACTTCTATTTTTTGTATTGATTAAATTTGAGTATAAAAAAAGATCTCCTGGGGTTGGCAGGAGATCTTTTTTCATACGGGTTATTCTTCTTCGTCGAGATAGTATCTGCCGTAGGCGTCGGCTGCTTTAATGGCGGCGAAGACGGTCTCCGGGGTTACTTCGAATGGCATGTTGTGGAGGGTGTCGTTCTCTGCGCATGCGGTTTTGGCTACTTCCATGAGCTGGTCGTCGGTTACGTTTCCGGCACCGAGTTCAGCCAAGGTGACTGGGAGACCGACTTCGATGCACCATAAGATGATGTCTTCGAGTTCATCGAGCGGTACGTTTTCCAGGACGAGCTGAGTCAGGGTTCCGAAGGCTACTTTTTCACCGTGGTACATGTGATGGCACTCTTCGAGTACGGTGAAGCCGTTGTGGATGGCGTGGGCTCCTGCGAGGCCTGCGCTTTCAAAACCGATTCCGGAAAGGAGGGTGTTGGCCTCGATGACTTTCTCGACTGCCGGGGTGCATACGCCGGCTTCAAGAGCGATTTTGGCTTTTACACCTTCTTCCATCAGAGTGTCAAAGCAGAGTTTCGCGAGTGCCATCGCTGCCTCGGTTGTTTTTCCACCGGCGCAGGAAGTAGCTCCGCTTCTCTGGCAGGCTCTTGCTTCAAAATAGGTGGCAAGTGCATCACCCATTCCGGCTACGGTCAGGCGGACTGGAGATTTTACGATGATGTCAGTGTCCATCAGAACCAGGTTCGGGTTTGCCGGAAGGAAGAGGTATCTCTCGAATACACCCTCTTCTGTGTATACAACAGACAGTGCGCTGCACGGTGCATCGGTCGATGCAATGGTCGGGCAGATGAATACTGGTGTTTCTGCGTAGTAGGCAACTGCTTTTGCGGTATCAAAAATTTTGCCTCCGCCGACACCGATAACCAGATCACAGCCTTTTTCTTTCACGATAGCAACCAGACGGTTGATCTCACTCTCACAGCACTCGCCGTTGAAATAATCAAAAACAACGTCGCAGTCGCTTCCCGCAAAGCTTTCTTCGATCATTGCTCCGATCCGTCTGTAGCCTCCCTGGCTGATCAGAACCAGTGCTTTCTTTCCGCATTTTGCCGCATATGTTCCGATGTTTTTCATTTCCCCTGCGCCCTGTAAATATTTAGAAGGGCTAATTAAAATTTTTGCCATTTCTCTTACGCTCCTTTTTTGTTTTTTGAACGTCAGCCTCCGCTTCTGGCGTTTTCTGCGAAAAATGAGTTTACCGCAGAACTTGTCTTTATTATAATAACTGCGCTGTAAAATTGCAAGAATATTTCCATCCAAAATGAACCCCGGAAGTTCACATATTTCCCCGGGATTTTTCGGTTTATTCTGCCTGATCGTAAATGATTTTGCAACGCAGCAGTCCTGTGCGTCGTTTGGGTAGGTATACGGTGCAAACAGATAGACAACTGTCGGGGCATCGTAAAAAGCATTCTGGATTGTGCTGTCATCAGCGATGCTGTCGGCTTCGAGAATTTTGTCCAGTTCTTCCTTTTTGATCTTCTCCGGCTGGTAAAACGGGTGGAACGTCTGGCTTTGATTAAAGTAACCGCCCCTCTGATACGTTTTCACGTAAATTGGCTAAGGGTTGGCTGTGTTGACGATCGCATCGGCATGAACTTTTGTGATGTCGTTTCGGATGATTTTAAATGGCATGGGGATCACCTTCTTTCGTGGGATTTATAGCTGTTTTAATTTATAAGTTGCAAACAGCGTATAATGGTATATTTACCATCCACTCCTGCTCTTTATACTTCAATGTTGAAAATCGAACTGCTTCTTCCGGCTGGAACTTTTCGCAATATGTTTTAAGACTATGGGATCGAATGTTCTGTTCCGCCTTTACTTCAATCGGCACAATACTCTTTGCCTTCTGAATCAGAAAATCCTGCTCGAAAGTTGCTTTTTCATTTCCATAATAATATGGCGTATAAGGGGTATCTGAAATCAACTGCTGCAGAACGTACTGTTCTGTAAGCGCGCCTTTAAATTCAACAAAAATATCGTTACCCTCCAATATGGATTCTGCTGGCAGTTCACTCATTGCTCCGAGCAGTCCTACATCCAGTACGAATAATTTATATGCATTCATATTTTTATACGCCTTCAGCGGCATATGAGGCTCATTTACCCGGTTGACTTTATATACTAATCCACAATCCAGAAGCCACTGAATTGCTATTTCAAATTCGCTGCTTCTGGCTCCTTTCTTTATCTGTCCAAAGAAAAATTTTTTATTCTCCTTCGCCAGCTGCATCGGAATAGAATCCCATACCATTCGTATTCTTGGGAGAACTTTTGCTTTAATATGCTTTCCAAAATCACCCTCATACTGCCGTACAATATCACTCTGTATCTGTCGTACTTCTGCATAATCTTTATTCAAGCGAAATGCATCTACAACTGCTGGCATGCCGCCTGTATAATAATAATTTTTCAGCCAGAACAAATATTTATCCGCAAAATTGTCAATTAAATTGTAATCCTTTGTTTCCAATGCACTTTCCAGCCCTTCTTCGTCCATAGCGCACAGGAATTCTCTAAAATTGAATGGATATAAATCCAGTAAATCTACTTTTCCCACCGGATAGGATATTCCCTCATGAAGCGCCACGCCAAGAAGTGAACCTGCTGCTATTACATGATATTCCGGTGCTTCTTCGCAAAAATATTTCAAAGATTCCAACGCTTTCGGTGCATTTTGAATTTCATCCAGAACAATCAATGTATTCTCTGGGGTGATCGTTACGCCTGATTCAATATTGAGGTTCATAATAATACGTTTTATATCGAAATCCGTATCGAAAACCGCCTGCATTCTCTGATTATTGTAAAAAGAAATGTAGGCGGTTTTTTCATAATATGTCTTACCAAATTCTTTCATTAACCACGTTTTACCAACCTGCCGGGCTCCCATTAAAATCAGTGGTTTTCTGTTACTTTTTTTCTTCCAGTCTAATAGTTTATCCATTGCAAATCGACGCATGCTGATCTTCCTCCATTTCTCTTTTTTATTATTTCACATTTTTCCCGTGTTATTCTTACCCTAATTTAACATTTTTCCCGACCTAATTCAATATAAAATTAACATTTTTCCCGACTTCACCGGAACAGAATCTGCTGTGAAACCTTCTCTTAAGACAAACATAATCTCTCCACGGAAAAATACGACGGCCAGCCACCGTCGTATTTTTCGTTATCAAATATTTTTATTTTTCTTCTCTGATCAGTCTGAGTCCGTCTTTTTCCAGCAGATACTCCTTCCCGCACACCTCTCCGATATACTTTCTGTCATGCGAAATGCTGATGATGGCGCCTGGAAATTCGCGGAGCATTTTTCTTATGACCGGTCCCGATAAGGGTGAAAAGTTTCGGGTTGGTTCATCCAGAATCAGCACATTGGCATTGCCAAGGCTCATTTTCAGAAGCAATACTTTTGCCTTCTGGCCGCCGGACAGTTCGCGGATGGGGTGATCCATCTCGTCTGCCGTGTACTTCAGCGATCCGAGATACGTCCGAATCTTCGTCCTCTCACTCTTCTCCCCGGTGGAATCCAGAAAATCGACCGGCGTCATGGAAAGATCCAGCTGATCCTCATAATTCTGCGGCATATAATCTACGCGGAGATCCTCCCGTTCTTTCAGCTCTGCCGCAATCTTTTTCAGCAGTGTCGTTTTACCTGCCCCGTTCGGGCCGACAATGCATATTTTTTCCGGTCCTCTTATCTTTAAGGTGATATTTTCCGCCAGAACCCGCTCCCCATCCGGCGTTTCCAGTTTCGGAAGCTGATATTCGATGACCGTTTTCCCGGCGGGCATGGCTGCCTCTGCTCCTCCAAGCTGGAAGTAAATCGCTTCCTCCTGCTCCGGCATTTCTGTCATACGGGCATCTTCTTTTTCAAATCTGCGGTTCATCGCCTTTACGGTATGCATTTTGTCCTTCAGATTTTTCGCCACGGACGGTGCCTGACGGGAACAGTTGTTCAAGGCGTTCTGCACGCTCTGGTATACCTTTCGGTATTTCTCATCGCGCAGCGCTTTCTCTCTCCTGTCACTCTGCGCCTTCTGTTCCTGGCGCTCGAAGTTCTGCAGGCGCTCCTCTACATACGTCCGATAGGGAAGTTTCGCAACCGTGTATCTCGATTTTGTCTTCCGCACAATCTGTTCAATATGAATGACCATATTTGCCGTGTTTTCAATCAGCGTTTCATCGTGCGAAATAAAAACAACAATATGCTCCCATTCGCGGATCAGTTTCTCCAGAAGTTCCAGTGTCGCAAGATCAATATCATTTGACGGCTCATCCAGCAGAAGGACCGTGACATCCTCCATGAGAAGACGCATCATCTGCGCTTTCACCTTCTCGCCGCCGGAAAGCTCACTCATCTGCTGATCCCGATAGAAAAATTCTTCCGTCAGACCAAATTTTCTTGCCAGCACCGCCAGATCCTTCGGTGTCTGATCCCAGAACTTTTCTTTTTCATAGAAATACTCATACACCGTCTTCGTTTTCTCCGCCTCCGGAAGTTCCTGCGGCAGATATCCAAGCCGCTCCTTTCCGATGATGCGCTCGCCTGTGGATTCGATGTAATCTTCCGTCAGTGCGGGATCGTACATCCACTTCAGCAGCGTCGATTTTCCGTTTCCCTCCTCTCCAATGATAACGGCCTTATCACCGTCATTCAGTACAAGCTGAAAATCTTCGAGAATCACTCGCAGATCTTTTTTATGTGTCAGTGTTAATTTTTTTATCTGCATCATACAGAAGCCCCCTTTGCTCCGGCAGCCTCTTTTCTGCTTTTTTACGCAAAACGAGCCTGTCCTGCGTACGCAAAACAGACCCGCAAAAAAATATCCCTGTTCTATTCTCATAAAAAAGGGAAATGATTCAGCGATTCTCGTCTTTAAGCGTACACGAAAAACAGGCCTGTTTTCCAGGCTGTCCGTTCTTTGTGTTTTTCTTAAAGTCGATTATCGCAGAAACATTCCCTCACCTTTACACCAATGGTGCTCTTTCTTTTTATTTTCTGTTCCCTATTATAGGACAACTTACAGATAAATGCAATCCGTTTTTTTACAAATTGAGAAGTTCCTCTGCCAGCGCCTGTGCATGCTCCAGATACCAGCCGTCTTCGTCCTCTTCTGCTTCCACAAACTCGATATACTCATTCAGCGTGGCCAGCTTCACATCCAGATTGAACTGTTCGCGTGAAATCTTTGTCTTTAACGCTTCATACATCCGATCCAGAAACAGCTCTTTCTGTGCATCGTCCATGTAGAACGGGAAAGTACTCCGTGTCTCGGTCGCATGTGCCAGGAATCTTGCAATGTCCAGAGAATACGGCATCATTCCACCAAATCCCCAGTCAATCATGACAACATTTTCGCCGTCATAGATCACATTCCACTGCAGGAAATCACCGTTTGACATCGTACATGGACAAGTCAGCTGGCGGTCCAGGAACATCTGATACGCTTTCCGCAGAATTGGATCATCCGCTACGGACGATGCTCGGCGCAGAACGCGTTTCCAGTATTCGACAAATCTCTGCTCCACTTCATTTTCCGGCGCTTTGTCCATCGACGGTGTCCAGAAATACGACTGAATTTTACTTAAGGTTTCTGCCGCTTTTTCTGTTGTCTCGTCCGTCATATCCCGCATGTCGTTTCCTTCTACATACTTCATGCAGATCCAGTCCGCATCCTCTGCCTGCCGCATGCCGACATACTGCGGTACGTGAAACTCTCCTTTTGACAGATACTGCGCATAAATCTGCGCTTCTTTGCTGCCGGTTTTCTTCAGTGTATATTTTCCTGCATCTGTCTCGATCACATACACATCGTACTCCCGCACTTCATCTTCCGCCTCGCCCCACTGCTCGCAGATGCGGGAAACTGCTTTTACCGGTTCTCCGATGATTTCAAATGCCATTGTTTTGATTTCATCTGAATCTACTGATTTCTGAAAATTTCCTAACTCCATCTCTTTTGTCAAATCCTTCTCTTTTTCACATTATTCTACTACTATATCACATCTGTGACACTTTTGTCATTCTATCTTTCTGGCTTTTAAAAGCTTTGGAAAGTTTTTTCACAAAAAAGCAGGCGCACCAGACATTGCCGTCTGATGCGCCCGTATCTGTCAATTTTATGATCCAATCGAGTATTCCATCGATGCCACGCTTAAGATAACGGTTGCGCTTTCATCCCCTTCCGTAAAAGCCGTCAGCTGCAGAACCGTATCCTGCTCCCCCTGCCACTGATAAATCTGATTTCCGAGTCCAGTTGCAATTCCTCCGCCGTATAAAGAATTCAGTTCGTCTACTTCTTTCTGAATCCATGTATTGGCATCCTGTTCGATGTCAAAAGTAAAGGAAACCTGACTCAGCTGACCGTCCGAAAATTCCAGATCCATGTTAGATTCTGCATTTTCCAGGGAAAATTTTTCTTTGCTCTCGTATGTCTTTGTGCTGCTCTCATCACCCTGTCCCAGATCTTTTTCATCAAACTTCAGGAAGCTCTGTTTGAAAAGCTGTTCCGAATCCGTTCCCCATTCAAAATCCGCATACTGGAAAACCTGCTCCTCTGTACAGAGTTCCTTTAAATCCAGATCTCTGCTCTGTGATCCTCCTGCAGATGCGCAGCCCGCCAGCAAAAACAAAGGTAATAAAAAGATTGTCTGTCTTATCTTCATAAACTTCCCCCCTTCTGTTTCCTGATTTTTTAATTAATACTGAATATTCTATCGTTTCTTTATTTTTTCTGTAAATTTATGGTATCATACTTTATTCTGCTGCGCAATACTTTTATCATGTTTCTATTTGCATCAAAGGAATGGCCGCCTCATGATATGCATAGAAAAAGACCGGTAACCCGATCTTTTTCCATACACCTTTTATCCAATTACACTCGTGCCAAATGGCATAAACGAAAGCCTTGCCATCTTGAAAAACTGCCGTCCAAACGGAATTCCAACAATCGTAATACACCAGATGCATCCTGCAAAAATCCATGCAAGTCCGCCGAACATGCCTCCAAATATAAACCACAGAATATTTCCCAAAGTTCTCATATCCGCATCTCCCCTGACGCCATTCCAGACACCACCAGCTATCCATTATTTTGTGAACAGTTTGCCGCATCGATCGCCAGCACCAGTAATAATGCCGGAATTTCATTGCTCGGATTATCATATTCGATGACATACATGTCACCCCAGCTCAGAAGTTTTTTATGTACGTGGACGACTGCACTGCAGGCTTCATATACATCGTAATCCCATCCCATGAAGTCACCTTCTGCACGCCATCCCATGAAATCTACATCGTATTTGGGGCGGAACAGTGCAAAACGTTTTTCGATATGTCCCATTAACTGCCCGTTCCATTCAATTTCGAAAGTCGGAAGAAAGCAAAATAATTTCTGTTTGATAAACCCAATTTCATTATGCGCCGCATCGTACACATGCAGACGGTGTCCCAGCGAGATAAATTCATTTTTCACAAAATACTTTTGGTTCCCCTGCTCGTCATAGATATCATACGTGTCTGACCAGGAAAATACACGTTGTTTGATTAGTAACTGCATATCTGCTCCCCTTTTCATTTTTCTATCAGATAATCAACTTTTTTATGGAAAATTTTTCCTTTTCCCCTTAATTTTCGACCGCGATTTTGACCCCATTTTTTTCGGTCTGAAACAGTCTATAGCAAAACCTCCATATATCGCAGCACCTTTGGCTTCACACGAAGCTGATCTGCGTACTGCATCAGTCTGTGAATGTTCTTATCCTTGGATGCTGCATAGCGTTTCATAGCTTCTCCGACAATCTGTATATCACTGCCGCTGCCGCGCAGGATGTCACACAGCGTCCGTTCCAAATTGTAAACACGAATTGGATTGCCGGATGGGGATTTCATTTCAATTCTGCCAAGTTCATAGTTCTCCGGCACAACGCGCTTGACAATTAGATTTTCCCGTTTCAAGGATGAAGCATTGTAGCCTTTGGGAAAGGTCATCGTATATTTTGCCGGGGTACGATCCGAATAGCCCCGCAGATACAAAGCAGTATCGTGCGAATAAATTCCGCGCCCATACTTTCGCTGTAAAAGGTAGAAATCATCCTCCCATACGTCGCTCCACACATACAGGCCACGCCCGAAGCGGTATATCTCGCCGCTCTTGACAAACTTCTGTAAAACGCTGCGGTGCAGTCCGGCTTCTGTTACTTGCGCTGCGGTAATCGTACCGTCCTCTGACGCTTCTCGCAGTTCTTCGATTTTCTCCTTAACATTCATGTTTCTCACCCCTCTTTGACAATCACACATTATATTATATTGAAATAATGTGTGATTGTCAACTGTAAAGCGACGAACACACATTAAATTACGTAAAAATAATGTGTGATTGTCAGATACCAGGGAATTTCTAACATGTACTTAAGTAAAAAACAAAGAACGGCATAGCCGTTAAGCTATATCGTTCCTTGTTTCCATATTTTTTAAATTACCACCGCATTACTGGCGTTTTTTCTGCGGACGGTTTCTTCCAGCACACCGAAAAATCCTGCCACCAGCGCCATTAAAATGCCGGTCAAGGTCGCATCTCCTGTTTCTAGGCTTCCGGCTTTGGTGATAGTCGTACATTTTTCATTGTCATTCACAATGTTTCCAGTTCTTACGATTAGGACCGTAGTTCTTATGAAGCGGTTATGGCATAATCAATATATAGAAGCAAATGCAATTGATAAGTTACGGAATATATTGGGCTACAATGCGAAAGGTATCATGACGCATTATTCGGATGACAATGTGTTTTAAAGCCTGTATAAATCGGCACATGCATAGAACATAATGAAACAGCCTCACCCCTGAAAGTCCCGGTAGTGAGGCTGTATTCTTTTCCTTAATCTTTTTCTGTTAATTTCACCCGTTCTCCATTTGTCAGTTCTGATGTGCTTACGACCATCGGTTCGTCTACTTCTGATAAAAGTACCACGAAATCTGAATTTCTATTTGGAAAACATGTCACAGCTTTTTCTTCCAGAATATTTTCATACCCCCAGGCTCCCTTCTGACGCTTAATATAATAGACACACGTTTTTCCAAAGTCTCCTTCATGAATCGCCTGCCGTGTGATCACTTTTGGAAAAACATCTTCAGAAGTGATTTCGATTTTTCCCTCAACGTTTTCACCAATCGAATGTTTTTCATACAGATCTACCGTAAGCTCATACAAATCATCCTTTCGAATGACAGAACACACTTTTCCAACCAGAAGATCTCTGCCCTCCTGCAGCAAAGATTCCGGAACGTTATCATACATGCTGATATAGCCAATTGCCTGATCAGCTGCGCTTACTTCCAAATCAACTGGAAATTCATACTCAATGCTGCCTTCCTGTGCCTCCTCTGTCCAGACGGAAGGAAGCGTTTTGTTCTCTTCTTTGACCGACCAAAACGTTGCGGCAGTTAAAAACAGAAACCACAGAGCGATTAACCCTATACTTATTTTTTTGAACTTCATCGTACTTTCTTCCCCTCTACGCTTTCACACCGGACATACTGATTCCCTGTATCAAATAGTCCTGTCCCATTAAGAATATCAATAAAACTGGTACTGCGTAAAAAACGGACGCTGCATAAAAGATATCCGGCTGTTCCTCTAAAATCTGGCAAAGATACACGGATAACGGCTGCTGATATGGCTCTCTCAAAAAAATGACCGCCTGGTCTACAATATTCCAATTGTCAATAAAAATCAGGATTAATGCAGCAGCAATGGCTGAACTCAAATTAGGCTTTACAATGGAACGATAAATTCTGTATTCGCTGGCTCCGTCCAGTCTGGCTGCTTCTAACGTTTCCTGCGGAAAATCCTGTATCTGCTGACGAATCAGAAATACCCCCAATGGCTGAAACATTGCCGGAAGAATAATTGCCAAGGACGAATTTTGAATGCCCAGCCAATTCGCCACTAAATAATTTGGCACTAAAGTCAGCTGCAGCGGCATAAGCATGACAATCATGTAAAGATAGAACAAAATCTCCTTGTATTTCCACCTGCATTGCCAAAAGCCGTATGCGGCAAGCGGTGCAAGCAAAAGCTGTCCAATCAAAACCGGAATAGTAATAATCAGGGAATTCCACATCATCCGCAAATACAAAGGTCTCTTAAAGAGCAATATAAGATACTCTTCTGGAACTTGTACCGACTTTCCAGCCACAAACAACAACGGAATGACTGCCAAAATGACAGCTCCCATGCAGATCAGCTTTTCGAAAAAATTCGAATATCTCTTTTTCATAAAATCACCCACAAAAGATCTTTACAAATAATCCAGATTCTTCCTCTGGACCCGATAAATGATGCCCAGAAAGATTCCCAGTATGAGAAACATACACCATGCTGCAGCAGACAATTTCTGCATATTAAGTGACAAAAACTGGTTATTCATATAGTGCTGCAGCATATAAACATACGGTGATGGATAGGCCCCATACAGCATATAGATCTCTTTAAAAACCTTAAAAGAATTCACGATCGACATCAACAGCACAACTAACGTCGTTGGTTTTAATAAGATCCATGTAATATATTGGAATTCCTGCCGCCCTGTAGCTCCATCCAGCTGGCACTGCTCATGATAGATCTGCGGAATCCAGTTTATCCCGGACCAGAAAAGGACAATCGAAAAACTGATATTTTTCCACAGATACATCAGGATAATAATCAAAATGGCCCATCTGGAATTCTCAATATCGAACATGTTTTTTCCAAAAAGCTGTAAAAACCCATCCAGAAAACCATTTCTCTCAAACAAATATTTCCAGAAAGCAATCACCGTTCCAGATGGAACGATTAATGGGATCAGGAGCAGGATAAGAAGAATTCGACCTCTCCTCTGCTTTTTCAAAACCAGTACCAGAAGCAAAGCAATCGCCATTCCCAGCGGTATTGCAATCCCGCAAAAAATTCCGGTATTACGGAGTGCTGAAAGGAATAACTCATTTTCGAATAACAGTTTAAAGTTTTTAAGACCCACCCATTCCTTGTTCATCATGTTGTCAATCACTGCAAAATACAAGGACAGAAGAAACGGCACGATGTAAAAAGCCATGATCCCGATAAAACTTGGAAGGATAAAACACATATAAATAAAATTTCGTTTTTTCATTTCATATACCTGATTCCATGGATTAAGGACAGCTTCTACTCATTAACATAAAGCTCTGCTCTTTGCTGAAAAAGCTTCGCACATTCCTCTGGGGTGATTTTCTGCTCCATACATTCGTTTCGAATTTCAGTCAAAATACTGTCTAACTGTAAATCCCGAAAAGCTTTTGCAGAAACTTTTTCATTGTATGCTTCCCATTTTTCTGCTGTGTCGTCATCATTTTCCAATTGATACGCAACAAGCTGCCGTGTGTTTTCTTTGTTCAGCATACTGCCATAGGTAAAGAAATTTCTGTAGTAAGAATCACTGTTTGCATCTTCGAACTCAAATTGTTTCTGACCAATGCAGAATTTGATAAATTCCCATGCAAGCGCTTTATCTTTGCAGCCTGAGCTCATGGAAAAGTCCTCACCAATTCTCCAGAAAGGAATTTTTCCATCCGTTGATTTCAACAGGATCGGTTTTGTTGCCGTATCGGTTTCTTCAAACATTCCGCTCGGAGAACCTTCGAGTAAATTTGTAAATGTATTCAGCAGGACACTCTTTCCGGAAAAGCTTTTAATATCCGTGAATGCATGGGTCGCATAGGATGGTTGATATTGATACAGTTCCTGCATTTTTCTCAGAAAATCCACATAATTTTCTGAATCAAAATTTACTTCTTCCTTCTTCAAATAAGCTCTGTCCTCTGTCATCGGCAGAAACACGTAAATATTGTTTTGTACATCAATCGTAAAATCATCATCTGCAATTGGCTTGGCCTGCTGATATAACTCATATAAATCATTGATATCCATTTCGTCCGGGACTTCATAATTCAGTTCATCCGTTATGTTTCTATTCAACCGAAGCATAACACAATAAAAACCTTCCGGAATTTGATACAGTTTTCCATCGACTTCTGCTGCTCGCAGGATATTATCGTAATAATCATCTCTGTTAAAATTAGGATCTGCATCAATATACTGATTTAAGTCCTCGAAATAGCCGCTGCCTTTCGTCTTAATTTCCGATGGTAAATACGTTGCATCATAAATATCCGCCCGTTGATCCGATGCAAGTTCTGTAAGCAAGGTATTTAAGCCTTCATTATACTGTTCATCCGTAACATCATTGTCAAAAACAACCTTTGTTTCAATTTTTACGCCTGGATGCTCCTTCATAAATAAATCAATCATATGCTGGGTCTGCGGCTCAATAAATAAGGTTCCATATGTAAGCGTTCCTTCCAAATCAGCTCCCTCTTCATAGACAGAAATATCATTTCTCACATCTTTTTCATCTTGGGACCCACTTTGTGTGCTTCCACAGGCGCCAATCGCTGCTGCACATAGCATTCCAATTACCACGCAGGATACCTTTTTACCATATTTTCCGAGTTTTTTCATAGGCACTTTTCCTTTCAATTTTTCTCACCGCTTATATTTCTATATTTTATTATATACCCTCCGTTTCATTTGACAATATGCTTATTTTTACTATATTTTCAGAATTATTTTTATTAGTTTTGCACATAAAAATGCCCTGACACTTTTTCCTTTTTGAAAAATAGCATCCGGGCATATCTCCTAATATTATCAAATCACTTTATTTCACTCTCTGATAATTTTATCTTCTAAACTCTTTTCCTTCTTTCTCCTGTATCATCCCTAACATTTTTTCAAAAGACTGTTCAAATCCCTCAGTATCCGCCTTTTTTTCGCTTCTTTGTCCTTCTGACACGATGATGCGGGTATTTTTTCACTTCGTTGTTTAAATAACGCTCCATGAGCATCTAATCGATATTCTTATTCGTGTACCATTTACCAGAATGATGAATCGCATAAGAACCTCTTCCCAACGCTATCGCCGTCACACCATAATCCTGCGATACGACAATATCGCCTTTATGACAGACACGGATCAGTTCATAATCCACAGCATCTGCTCCATCACCAACCACGACTATTTCGCTATAATCCGATATCAAATATCAAATCATGATTGGTATCGCACAACAGTGTTACCGGAACACAATGCTCTTTTGCAATTTTCTCAACCGTCTCAATTACCGGACAGGCATCTGCATCGACCAATTTTTGCATTCTTCTGTTTCTCCTACTTTGTGATTACCCAATTCGATTTTCTGTTTGTTCCATTTTGTACCAACACACCATTTTGCTGTAAAGAAACAAATATTCGTGAAACAGTTCTTTTGGACACACCGATCTGTTTCGCATAATACGCCTGGGTTGCAAATGGGTTCTTTTCTATAGCCTGTAACAGTTTTTCTATCTGAACCTGTTCCTTCGTTCGTGATATTTTAACGCCATCAATGCCATTTTTTGTTTTCTTGGCGTTGATTCTGGCGTTATTTGTATCGTTTTGTCCTCGATAGATATTGATACGCAAGTCAACTTCTCCACCGATAAACTCCGGTTCCTGTAGTCCAGCAGATTTTACCTTGTCTATAATTCTCGGAATCCCGCTTCCCCAATGTTCAATCAGATTCATATACGAAAAGGCATGTGCAAGGGCTTCATTCCTGATTTTGGAATAGCCTTCTTTCATACGCTCCAACGTTTGTCCCATCGGCAATTTCCCCGGCGATGTGATTTCCAGTCGGTTGTCATACACCGCAACCTGTATTGTACCATGATCCAGATAGCTGCGATGCACCACCGCGTTGATAATCAGCTCACGAATTGCATCCGGCGGGATTTCATAAATATCCTGACGGTAAATGCCGACAAGCGTAGCTCCCAGATGAATATTTCGCAGAACAAACTGAAATGCTTCCTCTATTTGTTCCCACAAAGGACCCGTATATTCCCTTCGATCAACAAAAACCGCTTTCGTTGTTCCCTTAAACACACCGCACTGAATGGCAACATGAAGCCCTCCACAGCCCGTTAAGATAGCATAAGCGTTAGAAGGGTAGTCTTTTCCATCACGTTCAATCAAAATACCACAGGATCAAAGCTGCTGCTTTCCAACGTCTTTTACCGATGCTTTCTGCTCCTCATTATGGGCATTTTTGACTGCCTGCTCCTTCATCGCTTTACAAAGTGTATCAATTTCTTCTTCTGTAACACTCAGTCCAGTACATAACGCCTGATCAAAATAACGATTGCTTCCCTCAAGCATCAGCTCTTTGATCATATACTCGTCAGCAAGCCGGGTTGTTCCAGCAACACGGACATATACGCCTCTCTCTCGTCCAAGCGCTTTAATGTAATATGGCCGCTGTCTGCCTTCAGAAATTTCTGCCACAATAACCGTCTTGCCATCAACTGTCTGCAGCGTAATATCTGGAATAATTGCCGGTTCACAGCTATCCGAGACGGCATTGGCAATCGCATCCATCTTTTTGAATACATCTTCCTTGTCAAAGCCAACCACTTCTCGGGTTTTATCCGCAATTCCAAAAATAATTTTTCCTCCGGTTCCATTTGCAAAGGCAACCACAGACTTCATATATTTGATGCTCTTTTCCGGCAGGTTCTCTTTGAATTCTACGTTTTTGGATTCTCCTGCAAGAATTTCTTCTATGGTCATAAATACACCTCGCTATCCGTGTTTATTTTAATAAATCAATGCTTAAAGTTCTCTTTATATCTGTTACCTTAACATATAATTCTCATTCAAGCAATGCAGTACTTTTAAAAATCGTAATTCATTTTTTCAAGTCTGTCAATTCTATTATTTTCCTTTTCTCGCGCATGATCAGATTCAATCATAGGGCGAAAAGTACAGAATCTATTAGTCCCTTACCAACTCAAAACATCCTTAAGCATTTGTTTTACCGCTTCAAAAGTTAACCTGCTGGATATTTTTTTATATTGTGAACAGAAATCTTTGTTATACGGAGCCACCGTTTTTAAATAGTGCATATGCACTATTTTCTTACCGAAGATGACGATCTTGATAAGGATGAATTTGAAGAAGGCTTTTACATTGACTTCTTTTAATCTATCGTCTGTTTGCCATGCCCGCCTTTGTGCGGGCTCTTTTTATCAAGAGTTCGACGGAAGTCGAACTTTCCTATTGTACAAAAAAGCAGGCACATCAAGTATCTCTACTTCATGTGCCTGCAGCACTTTGAAACGGTCTCTTTTACGTTCTTAACAGTGCGAATAAAGATAAAGTTTGACAAAATTTCGAATTTTTCCTTTCTTTTTTGACCAAAATTCATGCGGTTTTAAACGGTCTGAAACGGTCTAAAGCGGCATTTTTGCCCTGTTTTTTCCATCAAAAATGTACAAAAAAACCGCTAAAACACTGGATTTTAGCGGTTTTTCAGGTATGGACCTGAGGGGAATCGAACCCCTGTCCGAAAGCCTATTCATTCAGGCATCTCCCATTACAGTCATTCTATTAAAGATTCCCCCATCGGCACGCCGGATGACAGGCTTGCCGCTTCGGTAGCTTCATAAAATCTTCCATCTCCGCAAAGCTTTGGAAACGAAGTGCTCCGCATCTGTTTGATGTCAGGAGAATAGCCGCGGAAAACTATTCAGCTGACAACGCCGCACTTAGGCAGCGTACGCTACGTAATTATCGTCTGCGTTTAAATTTAGGTTCCAGGTTGATGACGCGGTCCCGGAGTCCACGAATGGCTTCCCAAACTTCAAAACCCCCGTCGAAACCAGTACAAGCCCGTGCTGGTTCTACAGACGCTTTTCTTTGATACGGGGACGCAAACAGATCGTCCCGGTGCAGTGAAAACTCTCTTTCAACTGCCGTATATTGTATTATAGTCTTTCTCCATACTTTTTGTCAAGGATTTTTAATACAGATTTTTAACTTTGAAATCTCTCTCCGCCTCACGTCTCTGATCTTTCTTTGCGATATCCTGCCGTTTATCATACAGTTTTTTACCGCGTGCCAGACCGATCTCGACTTTTACGAGGCTGCCTTTAAAATACACCTGCAGCGGAACGAGCGTGTAGCCTTTTTCCTTGATCTGCGCCTCAAGTTTGCGGATCTCATAGTCGTGCAGCAGCAGTTTCCGGATGCGCAGCGGGTCTTTATTGAATATGTTGCCCTTCTCGTACGGACTGATGTGCATGCCGTAGATGAATACCTCATCACGCTCAATGCGGATGAAGGACTCCTTGATGCTGCATTTTCCCATGCGGAGGGATTTTACCTCGGTACCGGCAAGGGAGATGCCGGCCTCGTATTTATCCTCGATAAAATAGTCATGATATGCCTTTTTATTGTTGGCAATCATTCGATTTCCTTTTTGTTTTGCCATAGCTTTTTCCTCCAGGGATTTATTCTGTCTCGGTTTCTTTTTCTACATACGTAAAATCGATTGTCCGGTTGGCAGGCTCGGCGTTTCGTACACGGACACGCACCGGCTCACCAAGGCGGAATACTCTTCCGTGCTGCTCTCCGACCAGACGGTAATTTTCTTCATCAAAATTATAATAATCGTCTTTCAGTGTCATGATGTGAACGAGTCCCTCAACGGTATTCTGCAACTCCACATAGAAGCCCCATCCGGTCACGCCGGAAATGACGCCGTCGTACTCTTCGCCGACATGCTCCAGCATATATTCGGCTTTCTTCAGCTTCACAGCCTCTCTTTCTGCCTCTGCAGCACGCTGCTCCATCGCACTCGACTGCTCCGCCACATGCTGCAAAATGGACGAATATTTGCCGATTCTGCCGCCCTTGTCGAGACGTCCCCGCAGATCATCCTTGATAATGCGGTGGATCTGCAGATCCGGGTAACGGCGGATTGGTGAGGTAAAATGGCAGTAATATGACGCTGCCAGTCCGAAGTGGCCGCTGCATTCCGGGGTATAAATGGCTCTTGCCATCGACCGGAGCAGCAGGCGGCTGATCAGCGGCTCTTCCGGGGTTTCCTCGATGCTGGTGAGAATCTTCTGCACCTCACCCGGCGTAATCTCATGGGAACGCTTTTCGACTTTGATGCCCTGTTCACGGATCAGCGTCAGCGTTGCCTCCATGCGGTCTCCGTCCGGCTTGTCATGCGTCCGGTATAAGAACGGGATTTCGCGTGTGCAGTATTCCTCTGCCACGGTCTCGTTCGCCATCAGCATGAAGTCCTCGATCATCCGTGTTGCCACGTTCGACGGATACGGGCGGATCTCCACCGGCGTCCCTTCTGCATCAAGAATTACTTTGCTCTCCGGGAATTCAAAATCAATTGCTCCGCGTTCTTTCCGACAGCTCCGGATCAGTGCAGACAGTTCCTGCATCTGGCGGAACATCGGAACCAGCTCATGATATTCCTCCAGCAGCTCCGGATGTGCTTCCGGCTCGGTCAGGATTGCATTGACGGCGGTGTAGGTCATGCGGCGGTCCACGCGGATCACCGTCTCAGCGATCTGATGGCCGATCATGCGGCCTTTCTCGTTGATCGTCATAATACAGGAGAGTGCCAGGCGCTCCTGTCCTTCATTCAGGGAACAGATGCCGTTTGACAGACGCTTCGGCAGCATCGGAATGACGCGGTCCGGCAGATAGACACTGGTGCCGCGCTTTAACGCCTCACGGTCGAGGGCGGAATTTTCCTGCACATAGTTGCTGACATCAGCGATATGAACGCCAAGCGTCCACGTATCGCCCGCTTTTGTGACGGATACGGCGTCATCGAGGTCTTTGGCATCCTCGCCGTCGATTGTCACCATCTGCCAGCTTTTCAGATCGAGACGGCCGTTGTAATCGTTTGGAATTACTTCCTCCGGGCATTTTTCTGCCTGTGTGATCACGCGTGCCGGGAACTCCTCCGGGATCTGGTAAGCGTCCACGACTGCCTGGATATCGACAGTCTGGATACGCGGCTTCTTCTCTGTGTCGCCGTCCTTTCCATTCTTTCTGCGGAATCGGTCATCGCGTCCTCTTCTGCCCTGCTCTCCGGCGCGGCGGTCTTTTTTTTCCCGTTTTTCCGTCGTTGTGGATGCACCGCGGCTCTTCTGGTAACGGCCGTCGGAGATCACATCGATTTTTCCTTCTTTTACCAGGATTTCCATAACCTCCGCAAGCTCCGACCGTTTTGCTTTCGGCACCTGCAGCAGCATGGCAATGTCTTTCAGACGCATCGGCTCATAGTTTTTCGAGCTTACGAGATCCATCAGCAGCGTCTTGCGGTTTTTCAGCAGCTTCGAGCTTCTGGAACGCGGATGGCCCGCATGACCGCCATGGTTCCCGCTGTTCTGTCCTGCATGGGACGCCGCGCTGCCCTGCGGATATTTCCTCCGATCTTTTTTCTTCTTATTATCTTTCATCTATTATCTCCTCTTTGTAGAAAAAGACACCCTTACGCCTTCTCGTGGGAATAAGGATGTCTTTACTTTGCTAAAAATTCATGTTTAATACAACCGACAGTACAATAAACAGAACTGCCATGATTTTTGTTGCACGGATCAGAGTTCCTTCTGCAGAACGGCTTTTGTTTCTTCCCCAGTAAGTGTCTGAGATACCTGCGATAGCACCGAGACCCTGCTGTTTTCCTTCCTGCATCAATACAACAACGGTTAAAGCAATACAATCAATGACATAAATGACTGTCAAAATCGTTCTTAAAATTTCCACAATTACACCTCCTACGGCCAACTTATATTATTTTACCATAGCGGAAGAACGATTTCAACTGTTATTTGCCTATTTTACGCCGTTTTTCACCATTCTCTTACGCCGGTTCCCTTTTGCGGGAACGGATTCCGGTATTTCGCTTCCTCACCGAGGCGTTCCTCGATGCGGAGAAGCTCATTGTATTTCGCATTCCGCTCCGACCGGCACGGTGCTCCGGTTTTGATCTGGCCGGCGCCTGTCGCGACGGCAAGGTCTGCCAGAAAATCATCCTCTGTCTCTCCGGACCGGTGGGAAATGACGGCGCGGTACCCTGCTCTCTGCGCCATCTCCACCGCATCCAGCGCCTCAGAGAGCGTTCCGATCTGGTTTACCTTGATCAGAACCGCATTTGCCGTGCCAAGTGCAATGCCGCAGGAAAGCCTTCTTACATTCGTCACAAACAGATCATCCCCGACCAGCTGTACTCTGTTCCCGAGCGCTTCCGTCATCTGTTTCCAGCCTTCGAAATCGTCCTCGCACAGCCCGTCTTCGATGGATACGATCGGGTATTTTTCGATCAGTTCCTCATAGTAGGCAACCATTTCTGCGGTATCCCGAAATACTGTCTTTCCGCACTGACGGGATTCCCCGGGAAAGTAGTAGACGTTCCTGCTCTCCTCGTAGAGCTCGCTTGCCGCCGCATCGATCGCGATCATCACGTCGTTTCCGGGCGCATAGCCGGCTTTCTGGACCGCATTGACAATGAGCTGCAGTGCTTCATCGGAATCCTTTAAATCCGGCGCAAAGCCGCCCTCATCGCCGACAGAAGTCGAGTATCCCTTCTCCTTCAGGAGCTGCTTCAGCGTATGGTAAATCTCCGCGCACATGGAAAGACCCTCCCGAAATGAGGGAGCGCCGCACGGCATAATCATAAATTCCTGCAGATCGACGGTGTTGTCGGCATGACGGCCGCCGTTTAAAATATTCATCATCGGCACGGGCATACGGCTTGTGTGGCAGCCGCCCAGGTACTGGTACAGCGGCAGATGAAGCGCATTTGCCGCCGCGCGCGCTACAGCAAGTGAGACACCGAGAATGGCGTTTGCCCCGAGGTTTTCTTTCGTTTCGGTTCCGTCTGCCTGGCACAGGATATGGTCAATCCGCTCCTGCTCGAGCGCATTCTCGCCGACAACGGCATCGGCCAGCACGGTATTGACCGCTTCTACAGCCTTTCTCACGCCCTGCCCCAGATAGCGCACTTCCTGATCTCTTTTTTCCAGTGCCTCAAATTTTCCTGTCGATGCCCCGGACGGCACCTGGGCACGCCCCATATGGCCTTCCAGCCCGAGAATCCCCTCCCCGACGGCCACTTCCACCTCTACGGTCGGATTTCCGCGCGAATCCAGAATTTCTCTTCCTGTCACGCTTCGAATTGGTAAATATCGAAACATAGTTTTCCCTCCTGTTTTGCTGCAAAGTGAACAGTAACCAAGTTTCTTCTCTGCGTTCACAGTATGACCGTGCTATGGGAAAAATATGTTGCTCTCTCTGTCGAAACCTCTTTTTTCCAGTCCTTATTCTTTTCAAACATAAAAAACGCAATATGAAAGCCATCCGATTTTTCCATTTTCGGATGGCTTTCATAAGTTAGAACTGTGCATTGGACTGAATCCTTTCTTTTTTTGTTCTTTTGTTCTTTTGTTTCACTTTGGGGTACTTCGTTACGTTTTCTTGGGTCCATACCTTCTCTTTCTTAGTTTATGGGGTAATTCGTTATGTTCTCGGTGGTCCGTCCTCTCTTTCTGTTTTTTTCTTCCGTTTTCTTTTGTTGACTTTACTATATCAGTTTTCTCACCGTTTGTCAACACTTTATTTTGATTTTTTATCTGTTTTTCATTTTTATTCTGTCTCTTATTGCGTAATTATTTTTATTTTCAGATTATTATGATAAAATATCCCTGCCGCACCCGTTTCAAAACGAATCCGGCAGGGACATTTTCACGATTTCTCTTTATTTCTTAATCAGCAGGGATTTTCCTGTCATTTCTTTTGGCTGCTCCATTCCCATCAGCTCGATCAGGGTCGGTGCGATGTCTGCCAGGCATCCGCCCTCTCTTAACGTGTAGGATGGGTCTGCATTAACCAGAATGAACGGAACCGGATTGGTGGTATGAGCGGTGTATGGCTCGCCGGTCTCATAGTCTACAAGCTGCTCTGCATTTCCGTGGTCCGCACAGATAAACATCTGGCCGTCAACCTCTTTTAATGCATCAACTGCTTTGCCTACGCACTCATCAACAGCCTCAACTGCCTGGATTGCTGCGCTCTCAACGCCGGTATGGCCAACCATATCCGGATTTGCAAAGTTGATGATGATGACATCGTATTTCTGGGAACGGATGGCATCCGTCAGCTTGTCGCATACTTCGTAAGCACTCATCTCCGGCTTCAGGTCATAAGTAGCAACCTTCGGGGATTTCACAAGGATTCTGTCCTCACCTTTATTTGGCTCCTCAACGCCGCCATTGAAGAAGAAGGTTACATGTGCATATTTCTCGGTCTCGGCGATACGAGCCTGCGTCATGTTATGTGCTGCCAGATACTCACCGAAGGTATTGGTGATCTCTTCTTTTTTGAATGCAACGGATTTGTTCGGGATGGTCTCATCGTATTCCGTGAAGCATACGTAGGTCAGATCCAGACGTTTTTCTCTCTCAAATCCGGTGAACTCATCTGCACAGAATGCTCTTGTCAGCTCTCTTGCACGGTCCGGGCGGAAGTTGAAGAAAATCACAGAATCTTTATCCTGAATCGTTGCAACCGGTTTTCCGTCTTTTTTCAGAACGGTCGGCAGAACGAACTCATCGGTTTTTTCAGCATCATAAGAAGCCTGAACAGCCTCTGCCGCATCGGTTCCTTCTACGCCTTCCCCTTTTGTCAGAGCTTTGTAAGCCAGCTCGACACGATCCCAGCGGTTATCACGGTCCATTGCATAGTAACGGCCGGAGATCACGCCGATTTCGCCGACACCGATCTCATCCATTTTTGCCTGCAGCTGCTCAACATAGGATTTTCCGGATGCCGGAGGAGTGTCACGGCCATCCAGGAAGCAGTGTACATAAACTTTCTCGAGACCCTTACGTTTTGCCAGCTCCAGAAGTCCGAATACGTGGGTGATGTGGCTGTGAACACCGCCGTCAGAAAGAAGTCCGAACAGGTGCAGTGCGGAATTATTTGCTTTTGCATTTTCAACAGCCTTTACCAGCTCTTCATTCTCGAAGAAATCACCGTCCTGGATTGCTTTCGTGATTCTGGTCAGCTCCTGATATACAACGCGGCCTGCGCCCATGTTCAGATGGCCTACCTCAGAGTTACCCATCTGTCCGTCCGGAAGACCTACAGCAAGTCCGCTGGCCTGTCCTTTTACGTACGGGCACTGGCTCATCAGCTGGTCCATAATCGGAGTTTTTGCTTCGCAGACAGCGTTATGCTCGCATTTGTCATTCAGTCCATATCCGTCAAGAATCATTAATACGGTTGGTTTTTTACTCATTGTGAATTCCCTTCTTTGATTTAATTTTGGGGTAACAATCCAGATCCCCATCTCGATTCCGCTTACGCTGCATCTCGATGTTGCTTTTCGCCATATGAAACTCCAGAAAAAGCGCTCCTTCATGCAAGCATGATTCGCGATTTTTCTTCCATTTCGCATGGATCTGAATTGTTACATTTTGTTAGTATACCCGGATTGTCGAAGAAATCTCCTGGATCATCGACATTCCGCCTAAAATCTGCATGGCATCCTCAAAATGGCGCTCTTTGACCTCGTCCGTAATGACGACGATCTCGGCGTATTTTCCATTGACACGTTTCTGAAGCATCTGTGCAATCGAAACCTTGTTGTTTCCAAAGACAGAAGCTACCGATGCCAGCGTTCCATACCGATTTTCAATCTGCATGCGTACAAAATATTTCGACTTAATTTCGCCGACACGCTTGATCGGGCATTCCCGGTAGCATGTGCAGCCGATTCTGCCGCAGCAGTTCCATAAAATATTGCGCACGACATCGAAAATATCACCCACAACAGCACTCGCAGTCGGAAGCTCTCCGGCACCTCGTCCGTAAAACATCGTATCCTGTACGGCATCGCCTGTCAGGAATACGGCATTGTAGGAATCATTGACAGTCGCAAGCGGATGATTGCTGTCGATCAGCATCGGATGAACGCGAGCTTCGATTCCTTCCGGGGTATCTTTTGCCACGCCGAGCAGCTTGATCGTGCATCCCATCTCTTTTGCGTACTGGATATCGGTCGCCGTGATTTTGGTAATGCCTTCGGTGTAAACATCTTCAAATGTCACTCTGGAATTGAACGCTGCTGAAGCAAGAATTGCCACTTTCCGGCCGGCATCAAGACCTTCCACATCTGCGGTCGGGTCTGCTTCCGCATAACCCATGTCCTGCGCCAGACGGAGTGCATCGCCAAACTCCATGCCTTCCTGCGACATTTTTGTCAGAATAAAATTTGTGGTACCGTTGAAAATACCCATCAGCTCTGTGATATGATTGGCTGCAAGGCACTGTTTCACCGGACGGATAATCGGAATTCCTCCCGCCACGGATGCCTCGTAGAGAAAATCCTTTCCGTTTCTCTTTGCTGCCGCAAGGATTTTTTTACCCTCAGATGCCACCAGGTCTTTGTTTGCCGTTACAACATTCTTTCCTGCATCCAGGCAGGCAAGAATGTAATTCATAGCCGGCTGTTTTCCACCCATAACCTCAACAACAATCTCAATCTCCGGGTCATTGGCAATGTCCTCAAAGTTCATGGTAACGATCGACGGATCATCAACCTTTGCAGCTGCTTTTTCCACATTGCGCACGAGAATTTTTTTCAGCTCCACACGCGCTCCCAGCTTCGGAAGCATTTCCTCCTGCTGGCTTTTCAGCACTTTGTACACACCGGTACCGACGGTGCCAAGACCCAGCATTCCGATTTTAATTACTCTTTCCTCTGCCATACTCATCTCTCCCTCTTATTTCAGGGATACGATGCATTCAATTTCTACTTTTGCTGCTTTTGGAAGAGCGGCAACTGCTACACAGGAACGAGCCGGTTTGGACTCGCCAAAGAAAGCACCGTATACTTCATTTACCTTGGCAAAATCGTTCATATCGGTCAGGAAAATGGTTGTTTTCATCACTTTCGTGCGGTCAGTTCCTGCTGCTGTCATGATTGCGTCCAGATTCTTTAAAGAGAGGGTTGCCTGCTCTTCTACGGTTTCCGGGATCACGCTGCCATGCTCTACATCAAAGCCAAGCTGTCCGGAAATAAATAAAAGGCCGTTGTCTGCGACTGCCTGTACATAAGGTCCGATTGCTGCCGGTGCTTTTTCTGTATTAATGATTTCTCTTGCCATAATCATATTCTCCTTTATGCTTTCTTTCGCGTCGTCTGATTTGCCGCGTTTTTTCCCTCTATCATGCGGTTTTTCCGACACTTTTGTCGTTCCCATCATATCACATGTGGGAGATGTCCGCAAGTGCGAAAAAGCCGCTCCCGGACACAAGAAAAGTTCAGAATCGTTCATTTCACATATCCAAATTCTATTAATTCATGTATGAACGCACTCCGTCTAGGATATCTTTTGTGATATGTCGACATAACAGCAATCACTTGTTTCTTTGATAACTGTTCTGTAAGTTCGTCTGATTTTCTTAAAAAAGCCGGTAAATTCATTTGCCTTTTCCAATCAAATCATCAATCCTATTTCATTTTATCCGTCAATATCCATTTTCCTTTTCGATTAGACCCCTCACGGATAACTTTACCTTCATGCTGCATTTTTGTAAGCATACGCTTAATCGTTGCCGTAGAAACTGCAAGCGCTTTTGCTAATTCTTTCTGAGTCAGTTCCGGATTTTTATAAATCATTTCTGACAATTGAATTTCAAGGTCATCTTTGGGATCATGATTGGGGTCATTGGGATCTCGATCGAGGTCAACAGGCTCATGATTGAGATTATCGGGCTCACGATTGAGATCATTTGACCCATGATTGAGGTCATGATCTCGATTTTTGACCTCAATGACCTCATTCTGGCCGCGATAAAGATTGATGCGGAAAGCTACTTCCATATCAATAAATTCCGGTTCACGCAATCCGTATTCCTGCATAGCCTGCATAAGTTTCGGAATACCACTTCCCCATGCTTCCACAAGGTTCATATAGGCAAAAGCATTGGCAAGCGAACGATTTCGGATTTTTGAAAATCCTTCCTTCATCAACTCAATCGTTACGCCAGGAAGCAGTCCACCAGGAGATGTGATCTCCAAGCGATCATCATAAATTGCCACCTGAATATTAGAATTCTGAATGTAACTGCAATTCATAACTGCATTAACGATCAACTCACGGATACTATCCGGCGGCAGTTCATAAATATCCTGTCGATATACTCCTTCCAGCCGACATCCCATACGAATATTTCTAAGGACAAACTGCACCGCTTCCTCTACTTGCTTCCAAAGCGGTCCTTCATAATTACGTCGATCCAAAAAGACAGCTCGCGTCGTTCCCTTAAACACAGCGCACTGTATCATGGAACGGAGTCCACCTTGTCCCGTTAAATAAATATACGCATTTGTCGGATAGATTTTTTCATTCTCATCTTTTTTCAAAATTCCCCAACTGAGCAAAACATTTTTCGTTACATCTTTAACTGCTGATCGCTGAAGATTGGATTTGCAGTTGGCAATAGCAACTTCCTTCATTTGTTCACAGAGACTTTTAATATCTTCATCGGTCACTTCTATATCTCTGCGGATTATTGAATCAAAAGAGCGGGCATCGCATTCATAATATAATTCTCTTGACATATCACGGTCAGCAGGGCGTGTTGTTCCAGAAACTCGAATATATACGCCATTCTCCAGCCCCTCTGCCTTAATATAATATGGTTTCCGACGTCCCGTCCTGATTTCTGCAACAATTACAGGTTTATCATTTATATTTTGCAAATAAACATCCGGGATAATTGTAGGTTCACAACTGTCAGAAATAGCATTCGTAATCGCATCAATCTCCCGAAAAACTTTATCCTCCGGAATGCCAACAACTTCTCTTGTTTTATCGTCAATACCAAATATAATCCTCCCACCTTTTCCGTTAGCGAAAGCAACAACCGTTTTCATATATTTCATGCTCTTGTCTGGACGTTGTACTTTGAATTCAACGTTCTTGGATTCTCCAGCAAGGATTTCTTCTATTGTCATCCGATCACCTCCATGATTAAGTTTTGTCCATGATGACTCTATTATTTTGCTTTTTGCTTCCAATGTGGTTCCATTCATTTATGACTATTTTCCGTATGGTGCTTCAGATTCTGCCGCCATCAACACTGTTTCCTGATCGCTCAGATCGTATGTCACGGCTTTATGCTCTGGCTCATTAAAGGAATACGAACCACCGATACCGAAATATTTTTCAAAAAACGTTTTCAGTTTTTCAATGACTCTCTGTTTTTTCTTGGCTCTTCCGCCACCACCAAAACGAGAAATTGGCGGCATGATTTTATCTATATCCGTTCCCGCTGTTTTGATCTCTCCGTCCCGAAACGCATTCTCTATGAACTTTCGTGTGTCTTTCGGCTTCAATTTTTCTTCCACAATAATTACATTAAGATCATAATCACGCTGTTCCACAACAAATTCATGCCACTCATCCATAACATCGTCCACATCATTGATTCCTGCAATAAAGGTTTCAATAAGCTGTTTCTTGCTGCGCAGCTCCGGGCTGGCATCAATCGCTTTATTGATGGTTATCAGCACTTCCTTATCTTCACAGTGGGTATCATGATACTTCTTTACAAGCATCAGAATATAATCAATGTTGATTTCTACCTGCCGGATCAATTCAATTTCAAACACCACATCATCTGTAATATCCGTACTTTCCCGGCGTTTCCGTTTCCACTCGTCACGCAAATCCTGATAACGTCCAATGTAGTCTTGCAAATTGCGCTCAGAAATCAGCTCATTCCCCTTAAATTCGTCAAAGGAAAGCAGAAGGTTTCTCATACGAAGAATAGCACCAAACAAAGCAATAAAATCCTTCTGGTTCTGCTCTCCGACAATCTGCGGTTCTGACAGCGGAAACTTATGATTCAATTCCTCCATCAGATCCACATACCCTGGCATTGGCTTACCATCTACGGATTCATATCCGTAATAGTAATCCTTAAAGCTCTGCAGCAAAACAATGCCCCCGGCATTCTTATCCCCAAACAAGGAAATGGCACTATCTACTCGCTTCTGCAGATTTCTGAAACATACAATATTTCCAAAGGTCTTGATAGAATTCAGAATACGGTTTGTACGGGAAAACGCCTGTATCAGTCCGTGCATTTTCAGATTTTTATCTACCCACAGCGTATTCATAGTCGTCGCATCAAAACCGGTAAGAAACATATTGACTACGATCAGAATGTCCAATTCCTTATTCTTCATGCGAAGCGACACATCTTTATAATAATTCTGGAATTTATCACTTGAGGTATCGTAGTTCGTATGGAACATTTTGTTATAATCCTTGATTACTTCTTCCAGAAACTCTCTGGACGGCTGGTCGACAGATATAAAACAAGCATATCACGAAAACGTGAATTTTTCAATCCGCGCAAAAAATCACTCCGCTTCAAAACACAGAAACGAAGTGATTTCTTTTTGCACAAACTGGCACTCTCTATAGCTAAATCAAGGGTTATATGTTGCATAAAAAACAGCAAAACGCCACCAAACACCTCACCTTCAGCATTTCTGCCGAATTCACCGTGTTTGGTGGCGTTTTAGCCCGTTTTATTGATTGATTTCGTACAAAATCAATTATTTATTGTAGTTTACGATAGCTCCGAAATCTGGTTTCAGGGATGCTCCGCCTACCAGGCCGCCGTCGATGTTCTCCTGTGCGAACAGTTCCGGTGCAGTTTTTGCGTTTACAGAGCCGCCGTACTGGATACGGATAGCTGCTGCTGTTGCATCATCATAGATTTCAGCGATGCACTCGCGGATGCCTTTGCAAACTTCCTCAGCCTGCTCTGTTGTAGCAGTTTTGCCGGTTCCGATTGCCCAGATTGGCTCGTAAGCGATAACGGCTGTTTTTGCCTGATCTGCTGTTACATTCAGGAATCCAACCTTTACCTGCTGACGGATGAAATCCATCGTTACACCCTGCTCTCTCTGCTCCAGAGTTTCTCCGCAGCACATGATCGGGGTGATGCCGTGCTCGAAAGCTTTCAGCATTTTTTTGTTTACGGTCTCGCTGGTCTCTGCGAAGTATTCTCTTCTCTCAGAGTGGCCAAGTACAACGTATTTCACGCCAGCGTCTGTCAGCATAGCCGGGGAGATTTCGCCTGTGAAAGCACCTTTCTCCTCAAAATACATATTTTCAGCACCAATCTGGATGTTGGAGCCTTTTGCAGCCTCTACAACCGGGATGATATCGATGGCCGGTACGCAGAAAACAACGTCAACGTCGTCATTTGCTACCAGTGGTTTTAATGTATTGACTAATTCTACTGCCTCGCTCGGAGTCATGTTCATTTTCCAGTTTCCGGCGATAATTTTCTTTCTTGCCATGATCGTTTGATCTCCTTAGTTTTGAATATAAATTCTTATTTGTCGTTTGCTGCTGCAACGCCCGGCAGTTCTTTTCCTTCCAGGAACTCCAGGGAAGCGCCGCCGCCAGTGGAGATATGAGTCATCTTATCGCCATATCCAAGCTGGTTTACAGCTGCTGCGGAATCTCCGCCGCCGATGATCGTAACTGCATCTGTTTCAGCCAGTGCTGCTGCAACTGCTTTGGTTCCTGCTGCAAAATTCGGCATCTCGAAGCATCCCATCGGTCCGTTCCATACAACGGTTTTAGCAGTTTTAACAGCATCAGCGAACAGTTTTGCAGTTTCCGGTCCGATATCCAGACCTTCCCAGCCATCCGGAATCTGTCCGGCCGGAACAACCTGTGTATTTGCGTCGTTTGAGAATGCATCTGCAACAACGTTGTCTACCGGAAGAAGCAGTTTCACGCCTTTTGCTGCTGCTTTTTCTTTCATTTTGTTTGCATAATCCAGATAATCCATCTCAAGCAGAGAATCACCAACGGTGCCGCCTGCTGCTTTTGCGAAGGTATAAGCCATACCACCGCCGATGATCAGGACATCAACTTTATCGATCAGGTTGTCGATAACAGAAATCTTGCTGGATACTTTGGATCCACCAAGGATGGCAACAAACGGACGCTCCGGATTGTTGACAGCATTTCCAAGGAATGCGATCTCTTTCTCCATCAGGTAACCAACAACAGCAGTGTCAACATATTTGGTAACACCAACATTGGAGCAATGAGCACGGTGTGCGGTTCCGAATGCATCGTTTACGAATACGTCACACAGGGAAGCCAGTTCTTTGCTGAACTCCTCACCGTTTTTGGTCTCTTCTGCACGGTAACGGGTGTTCTCCAGAAGGATTACATCTCCGTCTTTCATAGCCTCAACAGCTGCTTTTGCGTTCGGTCCTACAACCTCAGGATCTGCTGCAAATTTAACTTCCTGTCCAAGAAGCTCGGAAAGGCGAACTGCAACCGGTGCAAGAGAAAGCTCTGGTTTTGGTTCTCCTTTCGGTTTTCCAAGATGAGAGCAGAGAATTACTTTTCCGCCGTCAGCGATCAGTTTTTTGATCGTTGGAAGAGCTGCTACCAGACGGTTCTCATCTGTGATTTTTCCATCGATCAGCGGAACGTTGAAGTCACATCTTACAAGGACTCTTTTTCCTTTTACGTTGATATCATCTACGGTTTTTTTGTTTAACATGGGCGTTTCCCTCCATATATCCAACTGCATCTGCCGCGCCGTTTCTTTGTTTTTGCGGCATCGCGGTCCTTATTTAAAAATGCAGTTTATAATTTTTGCACACGGAAAAGGGCTGTTTTTGTGCCGTATTTTTCCGCCGCATTCGCAAAAAGGGCCCGGTCCTTAACAGACCGGACCCTTTGGGCTCTGAAATTTTGCCGTTCAGTTTGTTAAATTATGCTAACTCGCTGAAGTATTTGATGGTACGAACCATCTGGCTTGTGTAGGAGTTCTCGTTATCATACCAAGAAACAACCTGTACCTCTGTTGTTCCGTTGTCCAGCGGAAGAACCATAGTCTGAGTTGCATCGAACAGAGAACCATATCTCATACCAACGATGTCGCTGGATACGATTTCATCTGTGTTGTATCCGAAGGACTCGGTTGCAGATGCTTTCATTTTTGCGTTGATCTCGTCAACAGTTACAGTTCCTTCTACAACTGCTGTAAGGATTGTGGTAGAACCGGTTGGGGTTGGAACACGCTGTGCAGAACCGATCAGTTTGCCGTTCAGTTCCGGAATAACAAGGCCGATTGCTTTTGCAGCACCGGTGCTGTTTGGAACGATGTTAACTGCAGCTGCACGGGATCTTCTCAGATCGCCTTTTCTCTGCGGTCCGTCCAGAGTCATCTGATCTCCAGTGTAAGCATGGATAGTAACCATGATACCGGATTTGATCGGAGCCAGTTCGTTCAGAGCTTTTGCCATAGGTGCAAGGCAGTTTGTGGTGCAGGATGCAGCGGAGATGATGTTATCGTCTGCTGTCAGGGTCTCATGGTTTACATTGTAAACGATGGTCGGAAGGTCGTTACCAGCCGGAGCGGAGATAACTACTTTACGAGCGCCTGCATTGATGTGTGCCTGAGCTTTTGCTTTGGAGGTGTAGAATCCGGAGCACTCCAGAACTACGTCTACGCCAAGCTCTCCCCATGGGCAGTTGTTAGCATCCGGGAAAGCATAGATTTTGATGTTTTTGCCATCTACTGTGATGGAATCTTCATCGGATGTTACGGTATCAGCCAGAGCATATTTTCCCTGAGAAGAGTCATATTTTAACAGATGAGCTAACATCTTCGGGGATGTTAAATCGTTGATTGCTACTACTTCATAACCTTCTGCTCCAAACATCTGTCTGAATGCAAGACGTCCGATACGGCCAAAACCATTGATTGCTACTTTTACTGCCATGATTTTCAATTCCTCCTAAAAAGTGAATTTTAATTTTGAGTCTCTGTACTTTGTTAAAGAAACATCAACCTTATCTGTATAATACCTAATTTCGTCGGAAAATTCAAGTTCTATTTTCAAGAAAATACGAAATTATTTCTAAAATTTGTGAAGAAGCCGGATGCCAATCCGTATTTCTGCAAAATTTCGAAAGATCCGTCTATTGCAGAAAGAGCCGGAATCCAGCCTTTCTGGGGCTTTTTCCGGCTTTTCCTGCGTGTTTTCTATTGGATCGGCAGATATTCCGGCTTTTTCTCTTTAAACCGCACGTAGTACCGGAATCCGGCTTCCTGCGCGATAGCTGACGCGTCCGCGAAATGAAACGCTATATGTTCCGGTTTGTGGGCATCGGCACCGAAGGTGATCTTTTCGCCGCCCAGTTCCCGGTATCTTCTGATGACATCCGGCGTCGGATTCGGCACGCCAAGGCCTGCCTTGTAGCCGCCGGTGTTGATTTCCAGCGCGATATCGTACTGAATCAGCTCTTTTAAAATGGTATCGATCTCGTCCGCAAATGCGCGGTAGCTGTAATCTTTTCCCTTTTCTCTGCAGTAGCGTACCACATAATCCAGATGACCAAGCGTCTGGAAATTGTGGAAGAACCGGATATTTTCTGCTGTAGCCCGAAAATACGCCCGGTACAGCTCTTCTGCTGTCCAGTCCAGGAAAGCATCCTCATAATAGGGGTCTTTTCCGTCAATGACATGCATGGAGCCGATCACATAGTCGAACGGCCACGCATTTACATACTCTTCCATCCGTTCTTTTAAGTGGAGCTGCAGTCCCAGTTCCACGCCGAATCGGATATCGATTTTGTCGCGGTATTTTTCCTGCAGTTCCCGGATTTTTGCCGCATATGCCGGTGTATCGAGCTGGAACTCGCCGGTACTGTAATCCATATCGTAGTGATCCGTCAGGCAGATTGCCGGAAGTCCCAGCTCGACTGCCCGTTTTACCATCTCTTCTGTTGGTGCTTCGCTGTCACTTGAAAAGAAACTGTGCATATGACAGTCCGCTATTTTCATCTTTCGGCCTCCGTAATCGTTCCGCCTCCGCCGACACAGCCGTCCACGTAGAAGACAACAGCCTGTCCCGGTGTCGGAGCACGCACGCCGTCCGGGAAGGTACAGGTAATCTCATCTTCCCCGGTCCGTTTGATCACGCACGGGGAGCCTTTGTGCCCGTACCGGATTTTTGCGGTGCAGGAGAGCTCTTCTCCAAGTTCCAGCGGCGGAATTGCCATATAGTTTACTTTGTTTGCTTTTACTACTTTTGCGAAAACCTCTTCATTTTCGCCGACCACAACCTCGTTCGTCTCCGGACGGATTTCCAGTACGAACACGCGGTGTCCCATCGGAAGGCCGAGTCCGCGGCGCTGTCCTACGGTGTAATGGGTAATCCCCTCATGGGTACCGAGGATTTCACCCTTTGTATTCACGAAATTGCCTTTCGGTGCCACGATTCCTGTCTCGTTCCGGATAAAGGAAGCGTAATCCTGATCCGGCACGAAGCAGATTTCCTGGGAATCCTTCTTTTTTGCTACCGGAAGACCGATTTTTGCTGCAATCTCACGAATCTGATCTTTTGTGTAGTCTCCGACCGGCATCAGCGTATGCGAAAGCTGCTCCTGGGTCAGATTATACAGTGCATACGTCTGGTCTTTTGCCGCTGTTACCGAATTTGCAATCGCATACCGTCCATTGGCAAGCTGTTCGATTCTTGCATAATGTCCGGTCGCAATGTAGTCCGCTCCAATGGAAAGACTGCGCTGAAGCAACGCTTCCCATTTCACATAGCGGTTGCAGGCGATACACGGGTTCGGTGTTCTGCCGCAGAGATATTCGTTCGTGAAATAGTCCATGACGTTCTCACGGAACTCTTTTTTGAAGTTCATGACATAATACGGAATGTCCAGCACCTGTGCCACGCGCCTTGCATCATCAACAGCAGAAAGGCCGCAACAGCCCCCGTTTTCCTCCTGGACTGTCTCGGCCTCATCCTGCCAGATCTGCATGGTCACCCCGATGACATCGTATCCTGCTTTTTTCAGGAGATACGCTGCCACCGAGGAATCTACGCCGCCGGACATTCCAACGACTACTTTCTTTTTTCCCATACTTAGTATTCTTCCTCTTCCTCGCCCTCGCTGATATCAGACTTCGGTTTTGCAAGACCTTCGATCTTGATGTGGTGTTTCTCTGCGTAATCCCAGAGTGCAGCGTGAATTGCTTCTTCTGCAAGCAGAGAACAGTGAACTTTGACCGGCGGAAGTCCGTCGAGTGCTTCCATAACGGCTTTGTTGGTTACTTCCAGAGCTTCCTGGATGGTTTTTCCTTTTACCAGCTCGGTTGCCATACTGCTGGTTGCAACTGCGGCGCCGCAGCCGAAGGTTTTGAATTTGCAGTCCTGAATGATTCCGTTATCGTCGATGTCAAGATACATTCTCATGATATCGCCGCATTTTGCATTTCCAACGGTACCTACACCGCTTGCGTTCTCAATTTCTCCTACATTTCTCGGATGCTGGAAATGATCCATTACTTTTTCACTGTACATTGTTATTCTTCCTCCTGAACTATTTCAAAGCAGTCCTCCTCCGGCACAGCTTTTACCTGAATTTTTCTGTACCGGCTTTCTGGATGGACTGTCTTATTTTTTTTTAACTTATTTACCCTGCTGTTTTTTGATGTAATCCTCATACAGCGGGGACATGCTGCGCAGACGGTCTACGATCGCTTTGATCTGCTCTACAACGAAATCAACGTCCTCTTTTGTGATCTCCTCACTTAAAGTCAGACGTAAGGAACCGTGTGCTTTCTCGTGCGGCAGTCCGATGGCCAGCAGTACATGGGACGGATCCAGGGATCCGGAAGTACATGCAGAACCGCTGGATGCGCAGATACCTTTCATATCCAGCATGATCAGAAGGGACTCTCCCTCGATGAATTCAAAGCTGATGTTGCAGTTGTTCGGCAGACGTTTTACCGGATCGCCGTTCAGACGGCAGTTCGGAATCTCGGTTAAAATACGGTTGATCAGATAATCACGTACTTCGATTTCTTTTGCGGTACGCTCCGCCATAGTTCTTGCCGCACGCTCTGCCGCAACTCCATATCCTACGATGCCCGGTACATTTTCTGTTCCGGCACGGCGTTTTCTTTCCTGCGCACCGCCGTGTACGAAGGAGCGGATTTTCACACCCTTTCGGATGTAAAGGAAGCCGATTCCTTTCGGTCCGTTAATCTTATGACCGCTGGAACTGAGCATATCAATATTGCACTCATCCACATTGATCGGGATCTGGCCAAATGCCTGTACGGCATCTGTGTGGAATAAAATATTGTGTTCTTTTGCAATTCTTCCGATTTCCTTGATCGGCTGAATCGTTCCGATTTCGTTGTTTGCCGCCATAACGGAAATCAGAATGGTCTCAGGTGTGATGGCTGCTTCGAGTTCATCCAGATTGACAACGCCGTTCTCATCGACGCCGATATAGGTGATTTTCGCACCGCGCTCTTTTTCCAGATACTCACAGGTATGAAGAATCGCATGATGCTCGATTTTTGTGGTAATGATGTGGTTTCCTTTATTTTTATATGCTTCAAAGGTAGCTTTTAACGCCCAGTTATCGGACTCGCTGCCGCCGGCTGTAAAATAAATTTCCTCCGGTTTTGCGCCGAGCACGTTTGCGATCTGCTCTCTTCCTTTGGTGATGGCTTCTTTGCTTTTTCCTGCAATTGCATAAATACTGGATGGATTTCCGTAGTATTCGCTGAAATAAGGAAGCATAGCCTCGACAACTTCCGGGGCTGTTTTTGTTGTTGCCGCATTGTCCAGATAAATCATTGTTGTTCACTCCTTGTCATTTCTATCGCTGTTTCTGTTTTTCTCTAATTGCCGGCTCTGCTGAACCAGCTCTCCGAGGCTGATGGAATCCACAGCGTTCGTAATTCCCTCATTGATCCTCTGCCACACAAAACGCGTGACGCAGAAATCGGCCGCATCGCAGCCGCCCAGGCCTTCATTGACCGAGCACGTGACTGCCTCGAGTCCGCCCTCCAGCACACGGAGAACATCTCCTACCGAAATGGAATCTGCCGGTTTTGCAAGTACATATCCACCGCCTGCTCCCCGCACACTCTCAATGAATCCGGCTTTTCGAAGCGGACGCACCAGCTGCTCCAGATAGCTCTCTGAGATATTCTGGCGTTCTGAAATGCTGGCAATGGACACTGCACCCTCTTCTTCGTGACTCGCCAGATCGATCATGGCACGCAGGCCATATCTTCCCTTGGTCGATAATTTCATTCCTGGTTCTCCTTTTTCCTGTGCTGTCGTTTTCCAATTCCGACAGTTTTAATCGGATTTATTTCTCACTCAGAATAGCACCTCTCACGGGGTTCTGTCAAGGAGTTTTTTCGCATATTTTAGACTATCTGCGCAATGCCGTGAAAGGAGTCTATCCCATGCTGAAAATCACAAGAAAGAACACGCTTCTTCTTGGCACACTGATCCTGACCGCGTCCGGGATCATCTGCAGAATTCTTGGATTTCTCTATAGAATATTCCTGTCGCGCCGGATCGGTGCGGAAGCCTTTGGTATCTACCAGCTCGCCACACCACTCTACGCACTGATGCTCTCCCTTGGCGCAGGCGGCATGCAGACGGTGCTCTCGCGCTTTGTCGCATCGTACCTTGCCAAAAAGGATTCCAGACGGGCAAAGATCTGTCTGGCGGCCGGATGCGGCATTGTAGTGATACTTTCCTTCTCCGCCTCCATCTTTCTCTTTTTCAGCGCGGATTTTATCGGAACACGGCTTCTTTTTGAGCCGCGGACGATTCTGCTCCTCCGGATTTTATCACTCGGCATTCTCCCCTCCGGGATCCACAACTGTCTCTCGGCATGGTATCTTGGCCAGAATCAGACGGCACTGCCTTCTTTTTGCCAGCTTTTGGAACAGTTCGTGCGCATGGGCGCTTCCTACCTTGCCTGGCTTTTCTGTCTTTCCACAAGCCTCCCCTCTGCCGCTGTCGCTGCATTCGGTACTGCCGCCGGCGAACTCTTTTCGTGTCTCTTTCTGATGGCCTGCCTGTCCGTCTCGCACAGCAGGTCCCCTCAGAAACACCGCCCGATTTCTGTTTTTTTCAAAGAAAAGACCCTCTGGTACGATACCTTCCGAGAGCTTGCCGTTTTGAATCTTCCGCTTACGCTGAACCGTATTCTTCTGAATGTCCTCCACAGCATTGAAAGTGCTCTGCTCCCCGGCTGTCTGGTCACCTTCGGTCTTTCCCGGAAAGCAGCGCTCTCGCAGTATGGCATTCTCACCGGTATGGCACTTCCTATGATCTTTTTTCCATCTGCCATCACCCACGCGGTGTCCGTCATGCTTCTGCCCGGCGTAGCAAAACAGCAGGCCGACGGTACGCCGGAGCAAATATCAGACACAATCCGTTATACAATTTCTTTCTGTGTGCTGCTTGGCACTTCCGCTGTTTTTGCCTTTTTCTTTTTCGGTCCGTGGCTTGGACGTTTCCTTTTTCAAAACGAAGAAGTCGGCGCTTTTCTGCGTATCCTTTCATTTTTAAGTCCTTTTCTCTATCTGGAAACGACACTTGGAAGCATTTTAAACGGCCTTGGAAAAACTTCTCTCGTTTTTTTCCAGAACCTTGCCGGAGATGTAATTCGTATTCTTGCAATTCTTTTTCTCGTCCCGGTTTTCGGTATCCGCGGCTATCTCTATGGTATTCTTGCAAGTGAACTTACCATTATGACAATGGCACTTTTGTTCCTGCATCGGGAATCTGCAAACGGATTTGCTGTTCATTGATACCTTTTTTCTATCTTTTTTAAGAGAAACAGAATTTTCGCCGAAAAAATATCGACAATCTTCGCGTTATGTATTATAATTTATAGATAGTTTGCGACGGGGCACACAAGAACGCTCCTCTGCCCGCAGCTAGAAAAGAAGTGCATCTAAGATAAAGGAGAACGAAAATGAGCCTTGAATTTGTAAGAAAACTTCCCACCCCAACAGAGATCCGGGAACAATATCCCTTAAGCGCCCGCGCAACCGAAATCAAAAAACAGCGTGACGCTGAAATCGCAAAAGTCTTTACCGGGGATTCCGATAAATTTCTTGTTATCGTAGGACCTTGCTCCGCAGACAACGAAGACGCTGTTCTGGAGTACAATCACCGTCTGGCAAAGGTTGCCGACAAAGTATCCGACAAACTGATCATCATCCCGCGTGTCTATACCAACAAACCGCGTACCACAGGTGAAGGCTACAAAGGTATCGTTCATCAGCCGGACCCGGAAGGAAAGCCGGACCTGCTGCACGGCCTGATCGCCATGCGTAAAATGCATATGCGTGTAGTAGAAGAGACTGATCTGACTTCTGCAGACGAAATGCTGTATCCGTCCAACTGGAGCTATCTGTCCGATATTCTCTCCTATGTTGCGGTCGGCGCACGTTCCGTAGAAAACCAGGAGCACCGTCTGACTGTTTCCGGCATCGACATTCCGGCCGGCATGAAAAACCCGACCAGCGGTGATCTTTCTGTTATGATCAACTCCGTCATTGCCGCACAGGGCTCCCACTCCTTTATTTACCGTACCTGGGAGGTAAAGACAAGCGGAAATCCGCTGGCGCACACCATTCTCCGCGGTGCGACCAACAAGCACGGCAACTCCGTGCCGAACTATCACTACGAGGACATTCAGCTTCTGCTGGAGAAATACAACGAAACACATCTCGTAAACCCGGCTACCATCATCGATGCCAACCATTCCAACTCCGGAAAGAAATACGAGCAGCAGATCCGTATCGTCAAAGACGTTCTGCACACAAGACGATGCAGCAAGGATATCGAAAGTCTCGTAAAAGGTGTTATGATCGAAAGCTATCTGGAGCCTGGCAATCAGAAAATCGGATGCGGAACCCATGTTTACGGAAAATCCATTACCGACCCGTGTCTTGGATGGGATCAGACCGAACGACTGATTTACGATATTGCTGAGGAGTGCTAAATTTTCTCCTTCGTTGCAAAAACACATATGAAAGAAACCTCTGTCGCAGATTTTACCGGTCTGCACAGAGGTTTCTTTCTTTTGTTATGATAAGGTTGTTAAATCAATACCGTTGCAATGCTATTGCCCCAGAAGGTCAGGCGGGTTGTGGTTCCGTTCATGCGGAGATTGACTACTTTCGTCTCTTCTGACGTATTTAATACAACGAGTGCAATCGTTCCATCCGGGTTTTTCGCTGCTGTAACCTCAAGATCCGGCGAATACGTGGAGCTTGCGATGCGGACGGCGCCCGGTTTGATGTATTTTGAGAAGTGGGCGATCGCGTGGAACATCGGTTTTACTTCGATTGTGTCGGTCGTTCCGTCGCAAATGATCGGTGCGCCGCAGAAGTTGTCCACGTGGTTCGGGCCGCCGATCTCATCAAGCACGAGGTTCCAGTCAATCCAGTAATTCATGCCATGGTTCAGATCGCCGATGATGTCGTGCGCATACTGTTTTGCATGGCGCAGAGAGTTTCCGGCAGCCGCACCGTACCGTGCCAGCTCTACGCAGCCCTCACTGTGCATCAGCATCAGATCCGGGTAATCTTCTCTTACCATCGAGAGGGTGTCAAAATGATCGCCTGAATACCAGTGGTATGCAACACCAGCAATCATATCTTTCGTTGTCTCATCCACAATGTCGCGGGTTCTCTCGTACGTTCTCTCTTTGTTGTGGTCCCAGATGTACAGTTTTACGTGATCAAGGCCTTTTTCTTTTAAGGTCGGGTACAGATAGTCACGCAGGAATTCTTTTTCCTCTTCTGCCGTATATTCGCAGGAATCCCAGGTCTGAACAGCCAGCGGCTCATTCTGTACCGTCATCCAGGAAATCGGCAGGCCGAGTTTTTCGTACTCGGTGATGTATTTTGCAATATAATTTGCGTAATCCGGATAGCTTTCTTTTTTCAGGTGGCCGCCGCCGTTTCTCACGCCGGTCTCTTTCAGGAAGGCTGGCGGGGACCACGGGGAAAGCAGCAGTGAGACCGGTTTGCCAAGAGTTTTGGAAACAGCTTTTACGAGCGGCTGCACGTATTTTGCATCTCTTTCCAGGCTAAAATCCCTGAATTCCGGATCGTCCGGGTTTTCGACTGCGCAGTAATTGCCGATGGAGAAGTCACAGCTGTCCATGTGAATCCGGCCGATCGTATAGCCAATGCCGTCTTTTCCATAATACGCTTCTACTACTTTCTTACGGTTTTCCTCACTCATGCGGGACAGTGCATAGCCTGCGGACTCGGTGAGTGCGGCGCCAAATCCCTCAATTTTCTGATACGTCTTGTCCGGGTACAGGTTGATGACCTGCATTTCCTGATTTTTCGCGTCCGGGATCAGTGCAGTTTCATAGTCTCTTGTTTTGATGCCATCTTCCCCAAAGATGGTTGCGTGTAATGTTACTTTTGCCATAAGTTTTCTTCTCCTTTTCTCTGCTTTTTGCAGATCATTTTATCGCTCCGGATCCTTTTCCAGGCAGTCCGGGTAATAACTGAGTCTTGCGGTTCCGTGTTCGGCATAGAGCATGCCTTCCCGCGGTGCGGTTTTTCCTTCTGCTTCGCCGGACAGAATCTGCTCGGCGGTTTTGATGCAGTCATCGAGAATCGTCTCTGGCTGGCTGAAATAGCCCTGCATGCCGCCGAAACCGATGTGCCCGCTGTAGGATCTCTCATAGCGGGTTTCGTATGTTTTCAGGTGATACAGCCCTTCCAGCGTTTTTCTCACGCTGCAGCCGAGGACAAGAAGATTCTGGTTGCAGGCATCGCCGGAGAACAGGATTTTCGTCGCTTCATCAAGAAAACAGATGCCGCCCGGCGTGTGGCCGGCCACCTCGATGCACTCGACGCGGCGGTTTCCCAGTTCGAAAACATCGCCCTCGTGCAGGGCATGGAATGTCGGCATTTCGAACGGCTGAATTTTGTTGAGATCATACTCATATGCCTGATAGCCGCCGTTTCTTCCAATTTCATCAGCAAAGCCGCGCAGCTGTTCTGCGTTCAGGTTCCGTGTCATAGCAAAATCTGCCTCGCCAAGATAGACATCCGTAAACGCACCGATTCCGCCGACATGATCGAGATGGCCGTGCGTCAGGACAACGTCGTACGGCTTGTCCGTCAAGCTTGCCGCGATGCCTTTCAGATCAGAAAGGCCGCATGCGGTGTCAATCAAAAGCGCACGCTCCTCTCCGACCAGAAAATAACACGCGGACAGACCGAATTCGTTGATGGCGTAGGTGTTTTTCGCAATTTCCATTACCATTGGTTCTTTTATCATAGTTTTGTTCCCTCCCATACATGATGGCTGTTTTCGGAAAAAGCAGGCACCGCACGCATACCCCCACGATATGTTCTGCTCCAGTACCTGCTTTTTGTCCGTCTGTTCTGCCTGCGGCAGAAGTTATATAGTCTTTGCGTTTCCCTTTCGGAAATTCGTTTTATTTCAGGCCTGCTACGTAAGCGTCAAGCTGTTTCTGAGCTGCCTCTTTCATGGTCTCGATTCCTGCTGCTTCCATCTGGGACTGATAATCAGCCAAACCAGATTCTGCATCTGTGTATCCGAGCTCAAGCGGCCACCAGTACTGCTGCTGTACATTGTTGCATGCAGCAAGCTGGGTCTCGAAGGAAGAGGTATCCAGTACAAATCCTGTGAATTTCTCATTTCCCTGTCCAGAAACGATGTGGGACTCAAACTCATCAATGTTAGTCTTATAATCGTCCGGAGTACCGATCGCCTGACGGTTCAGAGCATCACTTCTTGCAGACCACATTGCGCTCGTTCCATAGTTGTCCGTATCCAGAACCTTGAACTGTCCTTCATCGTTCAGCTCATAAGAAGTTCCTTCAATGCCGTAGTAGAATGCATCGTATACTTCCTGATCATTGGTGATCAGATCCCACAGTGCCATTGCTCTCTCCGGATTCTTGGAAGTATTGGAGATTACCATACAGTCCTGCGTATATGGAAGATGTGCAACATCTTTTACCATGTTAGAATAGTGAATATCGTATTCCGGATGAAGAATTGCCTGTCCCACATAGGAATCAATGTTATGGATCTTCAGAGCTGCTTTACCATTCTGAAATTTCGTGCTGTCCGTGTCTGACAGAGCAGATTTTGAATAAAATCCTTTCTCATTCCATCTTGCCATCATTTCCAGGAATTCCGGTGTTTTCTCCAGCTCATAGGAAGTCATAACAGTTGGATTTTCTGCATTTGGATCATACCACAGATAACGGATTCCGTTGAAGGCTGCCAGTCCCTGATTTTCCATATACATGAAGAAGATTTCCGGTGCTGTAGAGTACAGATCGATGCACTCCATTTCCGGATGCGTTTCTTTGATGATATCGCAGTACTCTTCAATATCTTCAAAGGTCTCCATCTTTCCGTCCCATTCGGTTCCCTCTACCAGGTCACCACGATAGATAGGACCATATGAATTGTAGGTAGACAGCAGGGAAGGAACACAATAATAGCTTCCATTTACTGTTGCCTGCTGTTTTGCTTCCTCAGACTGTGCTGCAAAGTTCTTCGGTGCGTAGGTTGGCCAGAGCTCATCAAGGCTCTTGAAGGCACCCTTCTGCGCCAGAGATGCAAAGTTCAGCCAGGATGCACTGTATGCCATATCAAACTCTTCTCCCGAAGAGAACAGCAACGGATATTTGTTTGCGTACTCCGCCCAGCCGATCCAGTTGATTTTCAAAGAGCAGTTCAGTTTCTCTTTTAAGAGTTTGTTCAGATTCTCGTCGATTGCATCCTGTCCTGCCGGACGGTCACTGATGACATACATGGAAAGCTCCACAAACTCGGATGTGTCAAGCTCACCGCTTGCGGATGATGTAGATCCGCTCTTTGCAGCTCCACCATTGGAAGAGCTGGAATTGTTGCTTCCGCAGCCTGCAAGCAGGCCTCCGGTCATGGCGATTGCCATGGATACAGCAAGTGCTTTTCTTAATTTTTTGTTTTGCATTTCTTTTTCCTCCTTTTTCGTTGCCTTTATCTAATCGTTCCATCAGCCTTTGACGGAACCGATTGTAACACCTTTTACAAAATATTTCTGTATAAACGGGTAAACCAGAATGATCGGGCCGGTTGCCACAACTGCCATGGCCAGCTTCAGGGAGTTGGATGGCATATCCTGCAGCGGAATGTTTGCAGAGCTTGCCATCTGGGACATTGCCTGCGTTTTCTGCATCAGGGCATACAGCATGTACTGCAGCGGATATTTTGTTTCTGTATTCATATACAGCATTGCATTGTACCAGTCATTCCAGTAACCAAGCGCAAGGAACAGACCGATGGTTGCCATTCCGGATTTCAGAAGCGGAAGGATGATGCTGAAAAATGTTTTAAACTCGCCTGCGCCGTCAATCTTCGCAGATTCGATCAGTGCGGTCGGAATTGCGGATACGAAGGTTCTCATGATCAACAGGTAGAAGACATTGAACACACCCGGTAAGATCAGGGCAAGGTAGCTGTCTTTTAAGTGCAGATACTGGATGTAGAAAATATAGGAGCAAACCATACCGCCGTTAAACAGGGTCGTAAAGTAGAAGAAGAAGGACAGAGCATTTCTGTACTTGAAATCTTTACGGCTGATCACGTAAGCGGTCATTGTCGTAAGCAGAAGTCCTACTGCAGTTCCGGCGAGGGTGATAAAAATAGATACCCCGTAAGCACGGACAACGGTCATCGGGCTCTTGAAGATCAGTGCGTAAGCGGCTGTGGTAAATTCTCTTGGGAGAATGCCATAACCCTGAAACCGAATCGCCTGCTCAGATGAAAACGAACCGGAAACCACCATAATAAACGGCAGTAAACATACCAGAGCCATCAGCGCAACAAAGGTGTAACAGATGACATAAAATACTTTTGTAGAAGTACTTTTCTTGATTTTCTGTGATTTTGCAACAGCTTGCATAACTAATTCCTCCTTTTTTCTGTCTTAGAACAGTGCAAGATCTTCTTCTACATGTTTTACGATTGCGTTTACGATCAGAATAGTCGCAAAGCAGATGACGGACTGATAGAAAGATGCTGCCGCTGTCATACCGAGGTTGGAGTTCTGAATCAGGGAACGGAATACATAGGTATCAATAACATCGGTCTTGTTGAAGAGCTGTCCGTTGTTTCCAACGATCTGATAGAACATCTCGAAATCACCACGGAGAATTCGGCCAACCTGCAGAAGAAGCATGGTGATAATGGTCGGAAGAATGCTCGGAAGAGTGATGAAACGGATTCTCTCAAAAATATTTGCACCGTCGATGGAAGCTGCTTCGTGAATCTCAGCATCGACACCGGTAATTGCTGCGATGTAAATAACGGAGTTATATCCACACCATTTCCATGAGTTGAACAGACAGATGATCCATGGCCATATACCGGCTTTGGATGCATCGTACATATTGATCTTCTCCCCTCCAAAGAAGGTTACGATACTGTTCAGGATACCGGTTTCATAGTTGAAGATATTGTAAACAAAAACTCCAACGATAACCCAGGAGATGAAGTACGGTAAGAAAATGATTGACTGTGTCACTTTTTTAAAGATTTTTTTGTTGATCTCAGAAATAAAAATTGCGATCAATACCGCAAGAAGCTGTGAAGTAACCAGGTTTAACAGGTTGTACACAACTGTGTTTCTCGTAATCAGCCATCCGGTTCCGGATGAGAACAGGTATTCGAAGTTTGCAAATCCATTCCATTCACTTCCGAATACGCCAAGATCATATCGATAGTTCTTAAATGCAAGCACCAGTCCGGACATCGGAAGGTACTGCATAATCAATACCAGCAAAAATGCAGGCATCGCCATAACAAAAAGGGCTCTGTTTTTCTTTACTTCTGCTACAAAACTTTTCACATGCTTTCCCATTTGTTGACTTCCTTTCTTTTTCATCGTTCCTGCACTGTATGCAACTGCCGGCCTGTACAAGAGTGCTCCCAAGACCCTCCACGCATCGCTTTGTCTTGGGCTTGTTCTCAACTGATGACCCTATTATACCGAAGGATTTAGCTATTTTGTACCCAACAAAACTTCGATTTCTAGTAATTTCTTATGATTTTTGTGATCTTGCACAGGAAAAATCTTGTTTTTCTTCCTGTTTCTTGTCAATTTGTCAGCGTACTTTCCACATCTCTCCGCTCATTTTCACAATTTTTATACAAAAAGAAAGAGAGTTTTTCCTCTCTCTTTCTTTTCAGATCTTCTCTTCCGCTTCTGCCATTGTCATAACCGGAATTTTGATCTCAACATGCGTTCCTTTTTCACTTTCCAGATACGTAACACCATACTTTTCACCGAAGCAGAGCTTCAGGCGAAAGTTGATGTTCCGCACACCATAGCCATGCTGTGCTGTCCGGATGTCCTGCTGTGTCTCTTTCTGCATCTCTTTCACATCGACACCGGGTCCGTCATCCTGCACAGAAAAAACAATATCCTGTTCCTCTCTTCTCGCGCAGATCCGGATCTCACAGCTTTCAATATCCGGTTTCTCCGCAATCCCATGGACGATCGCATTTTCCACAAATGGCTGGAGAATAATATTGAGACATGCATAGCTCTTCAGTTCTTCCGGTACATCTACCTCGAGAGAAATGGCGTTATCAAAGTGATAATTTTCGATATTGACATAAACCTCAACATGCTCGACTTCTTCCCCGATGGAAATCAGGCTCTTTCCATGATTCAGACTCAACCGATAGAACCGGGCCAGATTCCACGTCAGCGTTCCGATCTCCTCTGCACCGTAGTCCATGGAAATCCAGTTAATCAGATCCAGCGTATTGTAGAGAAAATGTGGGTTGATCTGCGCCTGCAGTGCCCGTACCTCTGCCATTTTAACTTCCTTACCAAGTTGATAATGCTCCTGCATCAGCCGCTGGACTTCCTGCACCATACCGTTAAAATTGTGATAAATTTCCTCAATTTCATCTTCCTCGGTTGTGATTGGCAGATTTGCGTTCAGATTTCCGCTTTCCAGACCCGTCATTTCCACATTCAGCTTTTTCAGTCTTCCAACGTAGTAACCGGAAAGAAGATATGACATCAATACAATAACGGCAATCATACTTCCAAGCATCAGAGCCGCTGAGAGCCACAGAAACGTGTACTGATCCTCATATTCATTTTCGGGAATTATCAAGATCATCTGCCAGGATGCACCGTCCACATTTTGCCGGGTAATGTAATATTCCTTCTGTCCCTCCTTCTTTTTTTCCATAAAAAGCTCCGCGCCATAGTTTAAAAGTATTCCTTTTTTCTGCATTTTTTGAAGAATACTGCTGTTAGAGCTGGTAATCATCCTGCCGTTTTCACTCATCAGATAAACAAGACCTTCTGATGTGATATTGGCATTTTTCATAATATCCTGGAAATATTTCGCAGAAACACTGATGCTGCAGATACCAAGTTCCTCTTCTTTTTCTTTTTTGGATGCAATCCGGTGATACAGGGTAACCATCTGCGAGGTATCCTGCTGATCCACACCGTCTCTCTCACGACTGATTGCAACGTAATCTTCTCCCGTGTTCAGAGCATACCGCAGATCAACGTAATCGCTGCGTTCCTTAAGCCTTGATACTCCATCGAAATAATATTGATTTCCCGCATACATCACCTCATCCGGCACGTACAGGCAGAAACGATAGATCGAGTTCGAAATCTCGTAGGAATTAAATTCTTTATTCAGCTCATAGTATTCCAGCCACTGCTCCATGTATGGTCTTTCTTCTCCAAAGCCATCCGCTGACAGTGTATTCTGAATTACCCCATTGTCCTCCACCATATTCGCCAGATACGTCATATTCCGCAGATAACTCTCCGTAAAAGAAATCGCCTGGCTTACCGACTGTTCCATTGAGTAATCTGTTTTTTCACGATAATGGCGCACCACCTGCGGATAACATAAAAAGCAGAGTAAAATCTGCACCAGAATCAGCGGAACGGAGAAATACAACATCATTCTCTTATGCATTGACAATTTCTGTAATGGATTTTTCATCGCATCTGCAGGCTCTCCTTATACTCTGTCGGGGTAACCCCCGTCTTCTTTTTAAAGATTTTCGCAAAATAATTGGCATCCTCATAACCCACCATTTCAGATACCTGATAGAATTTCAGCTGCGGATCACGCATTTTCTGTTTCGCATTCTCTACACGCACTTCCAGCAGGTACTGTCCAATTGTAAGCCCCGTTTGTTTTTTAAACACGGTAGAAAGATACGTCGGTGTCAGATAAACAAGCTCAGCGAGTGTTCCAATAGAAAGATCCTGATCTGCATAATGTTCCTGAATATATTCCGTGATACGGCTCACATTATAACGGTTCTCCGTTTTATGCGTATTCGTTTTTCCATTCTGTTTTTCAAAAAGCTGCTCGATTCTGCGTATCATCTCCTCTTTCATTTCCGCAAACGTTTCTGCCTGCATAAAGAAATCGGTTCCTCTCTGTTCCCACGGCTTTTCCAGCATACCGGGATATCGATATTCTGCTGCTTTTTCCAGCATATCACGCATCACACAATAATGGTACCGTATGTCAGAACTCATACACAGATGATGGCTAACCAGTTTTTCATACAATTCTTCCTGAAAAAGGCAGGCACCTTTTTCATTGTTGTCTATAAGGAGTTGATAAAATTCATCCCTCTGTTTCTTGGCGTCATCCATCCACGGCTTCTCTGGCGGAATGTCATCGTAGCAGACACTTTTTCCCCATCCAAGCCACGAAAGAGCTTTTCCCGCTTCCTTTGCCTGACGATAAGACAATAAGATGTCTTTCTGACAGCTGCCTCTTCTTCCATGCGATAAAAAGCAGCCCGAAATCGAACCGTCCTGTGTACAGCTCTTCAACGTCTCAACTAAAATCGGTTCCATTTCTTTCCAACGTTTTTCTTTTTCACTTCCAAGGAGCAAAATCAGACAGAATGGATCAAAAAGTGTCATTGTTATCGAAATCTGATATGGTCGCAGTGCTTCCTTGGCCATTTTTTCAAATTCCGGTAAGAATCCGGCTCCACAGCCTTCACTGTCAAAATGGATCATGACAATGCGAAAATAGGCTCCCTCCGCCTGTTCCAGTGAAACATCGGTATCCACCTCCAAAAGATAGTTTCGAAGTTTCGCGCGTTCGCTTTTTCTGCGCTCTCTCACACGCTGCACTGCTTCCTCGACGTTTTCCGAGAGCAGCTTCACATTAACCGGTTTTTCCACGTATCCGACTGCATGCAAATCGATTGCTGCTTTCAGATATTCTTTATCTGCATAGCCCGTCGAAAAGATAATCTCGATCTCCGGGAATTTTTCTCTTAATTTTCGGCACAGATCCACACCGCTCATGCCCGGCATGCGAATATCCGAAAGAACGATATCCGGCCGGAAATTTTCCGTTTTCGCCAATGCTTCCTCTCCGTTCGCGGCCGCTTCAACTTCCGAAACACCAAGGCGCTGCCACGGAACGTGCTTTAAAAGGCCAGTTCGAATAATCTTTTCATCTTCTACCACAATCAGTTTCATGTTGTGATACCCCTTTGCTTATATCATACTTAAATGTAAAACCTGTTTTTCAGTATAACACAGATTTTGTAGCTTGTGAATCAAAACTGCTGTTTCCTGGCACATTCTAATCTGCATAATCTCAAAAAATTAAGCGTATTTGGCAAATCTTTTCATTCAAGTTTTGCCAAATACGCTTTTTCCATTTCTTTTTTTTGTTCAATCTGCTACTTTCTCGGATGTGCCTTCCGGTACACATCCCGAATCTTATTCACACCAAGGTGGAGATACATCTGCGTCGTCGAAATATCGGCGTGTCCCATCATCTCCTGGACACTCTTTAAGTCCGCACCGTTTTGCAGCAGATGGGTTGCAAACGAATGACGCAGGGTATGCGGCGTAATATCCGCCGTAATGCCTGCGGATTTCGCATAGGATTTCAGAATTTTCCAGAATCCCTGACGACTCATCGGACCTCCGGAGCAGTTGACAAACAATACATCATCATCCCGTCCATGCATCAGGGCTGCGCGCGCACTCCCCAGATACTGCTCCAACGCCTTTTTCGCCGGTCCGCCGAACGGAACGATCCGCTCCTTTTCATCGCGGCAGGTGATGTAGCCCATCATAAGGTTGACATCCTGTATCTTCAAATGGATCAGCTCACTGACGCGGATACCGGTCGCATACAGCATTTCCAGCATTGCTTTGTCGCGGATACCCTTTGGCGTGTCGGTTTTGGGCTGGCGAAGCAGCAGATCGACCTCTGCGATGGAAAGGATCTCCGGCATTTTCCGCTCAACCCTCGGTGGCTGCAACGCTTTCGACGGGTCAGATACCATTTTTCCCTCCTGACATGCATATTGGCAAAACATATGAATCGCCGCAATGCTGCGCGAGATCGTTGCCGGGGAGAAGTGTTCCCGCTCCAGATATAATAAATAAGAATTTAAAACCGTTGCATTCATCTGCTCCGGTTTTTCTATTCCGTGCTCCTTCAAAAAAACTGCCAGCTTTCGAAGATCGCGCTGATAGGAGACTTCTGTATTTTTTGACGCTTTCTTTTCCGTCTGTAGATAGTCCGTAAATGACTGTATCGTTTCCTGCATAGCTTTTTTCCTTTTTGCTTTTTTCTCCCTCTCACTGCCCGATAAAGGGTAACAATGCTTTTAATTATATACACGTTTTTTCAAAAATGCAATTCCCTTTTCAGACCGTTTTTACAGGATTTTCGCAAGAAACCACGGATTGACATAACTCTCAAGCAGAATACCCCACAGAAGCAGGATCAGTGCAAAGAAGTAGCGCACGCCGAAGCAAAAATATTCCTTTTTCTGTATGCCGCCGGCAAGGTGATTCGTCTCTGCCATCCGGCTGCACGCAGCAGCCATCAGAAATAACGCGGCAAGGTAGAGGAAAATCTGCGGAAAAAGAGCCAAAAAAAAGAATAAAAGACCTGCCATTCCGTTCTGCAGATAGGCAGCCGAGAGAAAGACGCCACACAGAAAACCATATGCCCAAACGGCAGCAGTGGCAAAATACGCACCGATTGCCGTCAATCCAAAGAGAAGTCCCGCAAATGCCGGTGCTAACCGTACCTTTAGAAGATAGGAAAAGCAGGCCTTTGCGGAAATTTTTCTTCCAAAAAACGCCTCCGCCTGAAAGAGGCGGACGCTATTTCCCTCCTTCATTCCCATGTGGGATGCCGTAAGCAGCAGCAGTACACCGAGGGTCATACCGGCCGCAAACCAGAGGGCAAAAAAACGAATATATGCATTCTCATCCCGTTCTCTCATTTGCTTTTTGCGCCTCCTTATTTTCTGCCTTACTGTCAATGTATTCACGGTTCATAGACGATATACGTAAAAGAAGTGCCTGCTCCGCAGACCCCCATCTGCGAATGGCACTTCTTTCCTCTTATCAGGGTCCCCCAATGTCTCACGCACCGAAATGTCCGTTCATTTCAAACCCTGCTTTTTGTATATCCCCATAAGATATTTTTCACTTCTTTTATTTCACGACAAGATAGGTATCCAGATCATCGAACTGATCAAGGTAGCTGACTGCGCCCTCGTACATATTGGACTGCAGTACGATATTTACCGTGTTATAGATGCAGCGTTTCAGTTCTGCCATCGTCAGAGTTCCATCTGCAAGTTCTTTTTTGATGTTCTCGTGATCCTCCGGCAGACCCGGCATTACCATGTCATTTCCGGCTCTCATGCAGCCCGCTGCCGTACACTCGCCCTGGATCTGTACGTTGGTGGTTGTCCAGTCGGTCATGATAGCTCCTGCAAATCCCCACTCATCTCTCGCTGCTTTCGTGCAGGTATCGTAGCAGTTTGCAGCGTGCACACCATTGATCAGGTTGTAAGATGTCATAATGGACATCGGCTGTGCATCTTTGACTGCGATTTCAAAGCCTTTCAGATAGATCTCACGCAGTGCACGCTCGGACAGGATGGAATCGGAGCCCATACGGTTATCCTCCTGATTGTTGCATGCGAAATGTTTGATCGTGGTTCCGCAGCCCGGTACCTTCTGTACACCGAGCGTCATAGCAGCCGCCATCATACCGGCAAGCAGCGGATCCTCGGAATAATATTCAAAGTTTCTTCCGCAGAGCGGATTTCTGTGGATGTTCATGCCAGGTGCCAGCCACAGTGTTACGTTGAACAGCTCCATCTCATGGCCGATCATCTCGCCGACTCTCTTGATCAGTTCTACATCCCAGCTCTGTGCCAGAAGTGTTCCAACCGGAATTGCGGTACAGAACTGATAATAGGTTGTTCCGCGTTTTTCCTGCGGTTTGCTGAAGAATCCGCCTTCCAGTGCCGCCAGGAAATCGCTCGCTACGATCTCTCCGTTGTCTACCTGGTATTCTCTCTTCAGACGAAGACCTGCAGGTCCGTCGACCAGAGCAATCGTGGTTACATTCCACGGCTCCTCCGAAGCACACGGGGATGTCTCCGCTGCTGCTCCCGGAACAGAAATTCCTGCGGAGCCAAGCGCGTTGCCCTGTGCTCTTCCCGGATCACCGGTTGCAAGGAGTGCCAGCTGATCCACAGAAAGGGATTCCACAATCTTTCCTGCTTTTCCAGGAAGCTCTTCCGGTACCGGCTGGTAATCTACTTTCTCAGTTGGGATCTCAGATGCTTTAAGCTCGATCACGCTCATTCTCTTTTCTTTTACTTCCTTCTGCCATGCAGCCTCTCTTGCCTGAACTTTTTCTGCATCAGGAACAATCTCATTCAATTCCTCTTTCAGCGGGCAGATATTTTCACACGCTGTCATGACTGCTTTCTCGTCCAGCTCCAGCGCGCCGGAGAGAACAGATGTATTCAGATCATTTCCAATCCAGATACCATACATGCCCGGCTCCAGAATCCAGGATGCGCTTTCCTCCTCATAGGAAGTCAGCTGATACAGCGGGAAGGTGATGGTCATGGTCTGGGATTCCTTCGGAGCCAGCAGTTTTGTTTTTCCAAAGCCTGCCAGACGGCGGAACTCTTTCACCAGTCTGCCCTGCGGGCAGGAAGCGTAGATCTGTACAACTTCTTTTCCTGCATAAGTATCGCCGGTGTTGGTGACGGTAACAGTCACGCTTACTTTCGGATTCATCATACCGCGGCCGCTTACTTTGATGTCATCGGTTCTGATCTCGAAATCGGTGTAGGACATACCGTAACCGAAGGAGTAACGGACTGGTACTTCAAAGGTATCAAAGTAACGGTATCCAACGAAGATACCCTCTTCGTATTTTTCTTTCATGAGGTCGCCGCTCTTGTAGCTGTAAACCTCTGCACCCGGATAATCATAGTAATCTTTTGCCCAGGTATCTGTCATTTTTCCGGATGGGGTTACATCGCCGCTTACAACATCAGCAAATGCATTTCCGCCTTCCTGGCCTGCCTGTACGTACTGTAAAATAGAGCGGATATTGTCAAATTCTTCTACGAATGCCAGATCCATCAGGCCGCCAGTGTTGATAACAAGAACAACGTTTTTATAGCATCTGGAAACCTGTGCCAGAATAGCTTTCTCTTCTTTGGAGATGAAGTAGTCACCCTCCGTATCAAAACGGTCTTTGTTCTCTCCTGCGATACGTGCCAGAACGAAGAATGCGGTGTCTGCACCGTCGGCTGCTGCTTTCTCTTCATCGATCGGGTTTCCGGATGGCATAAAGAACGGGGTTGCAGAGTACGCATCAAAGAATTTTGTGTCGTCTCCGTTCAATTTTGTGAAAATCTCATTTTTCCAGTCCAGTCTTGCCTGTACGTAGAGTTTATCGTAATCCTCCAGCCATTCACTGCTTGTTACGTCGTAGCCTGCATTTTTCATGCCCTGGAAAATATTAACGCTGTCACGCTCATTGACATCGCCGGAACCGGTGCCTCCTTTGATGGTGCGGATCGCACCTGCTCCGTAAAGACCTACCTTGCTGCCCTTTGCCAGCGGCAGGAAATGATCTTTGTTTTCCAGAAGAACGAATCCCTCTGCTGCTGCCTCGCGGGCAAGTTTGCGGTGATCTGTTTCACGCTGGGTTACTTCCGGAGATGTAGTTCCGTTAAAGGTTCTTACCTTTGCTTTCATGTCTTTGTTCCTCCCAAACTTTGTTTCGTGCTAATGTCTCCATTATCTTCCCTTTTTCGTGTAACTTCTAGTTCCTTTCTTGTCCTTTCTCTGGTTGATATTGATATTTCGCCCAATTTCTGGTACAATATTCTTATCTTTTTTGATTATAATTGACGTATATTTCTATCACATCCTGGAGGTACTTATGGAATCCTGCTTTTACGAAACAATACACGAAACCGATCTGCTGCACGTCCGTTTTGAGCTGCAGGATGCGCCCGCTTTTGTTTTTCCGGCACACTGGCACGAATATGTGGAAATTCTCTATCTGATCAGGGGACAGTTTTCCGCGATTGTCCAGGCAACGGAGTATCAGTTAAACGAGGGCGATCTGATTATCATCAACTCCGGCGACCTCCATATGACGCGCTCTAACACCTGTACATATCTTCTGCTGCAGATTTCCGCAAGCCAGATGCGCCAATATCTGCCGGACTTTGATACGATGCGTTTCGACACGATTATTCCCTGCTCGGAACAGCCGGCTCCGCTCCGCGCACTGCTCTCGGAGATGAACGAGATCCGGCAGAATCCTTCCGATTCATACCAGCTTCTCTTTACCTCACGACTGTACGAATTTCTGTACCATCTCTGCCGGTCGTATTCCCACCAGATCCCTTCGGCATCCCTCACGGGTTCACAGCGCGATCTGCAGCGCGTGACACACGTTATGAACTGGGTAAAAGTGCATTACCCGGAACCGTTAAGCCTCGAAACAGCCGCGGATTCCCTGGCGCTCTCGAAGGAGTATTTCTGCCGGCTCTTTAAAAAGTATACCGGACAGACCTTTCTCGAATATCTGAACGATGTGCGCACGATGCACCTGTACGAAGATTTACAGAATTCCGACGAAACGATCACGGTACTGATGGAGAAAAACGGGCTGTCAAATTACAAAATTTTTATGCGGACCTTCAAAAAGCTGTATGGCTCTACGCCTCAGAAAATGCGCTCGAACCGGATACGGCACATATAAATTCTTTTGAAACTTACTGTTCTTATACACACTGAAAAGGCTGTGGAACATGATTGCTCATGTCCACAGCCTCTTTTTGATTTCGTTATTAAATTGTTTCGTAGAAAGTCTTTTATTTCGCGTAATCCGTTACACGGCTCTCGCGGATAACATTAACCTTGATCTGTCCCGGGTATTCCAGTTCAGCTTCGATCTGTTTCGAGATATCCCTTGCGAGCAGTACCATTTCAGAATCGGATACCTGCTCAGGAACAACCATGATGCGGACTTCTCTACCAGCCTGAATAGCAAAAGATTTTTCGACACCCTTGAACGAATTCGTGATGTCTTCCAACTGTTTTAATCTGTTGGTATATGTTTCGAGTGTTTCTCTTCTTGCACCCGGTCTTGCTGCGGAAATTGCATCCGCTGCCTGAACGATACATGCAATCAGAGACTGGGGCTCTACATCCCCGTGATGTGATTCTACTGTGTTGATCACAATCTGAGATTCTTTGTACTTTTTGCAGAGATCTGCACCGATCTGAATGTGAGATCCTTCTACCTCATGGTCGATGGATTTACCGATATCATGAAGCAGTCCGGCACGTTTTGCCATGCGGACATCGCATCCTACCTCTCCTGCGAGGAGACCGGAAAGCTGTGCTACCTCGATCGAATGCTTTAATGCATTCTGTCCGTAGCTGGAACGGAATTTCATTCTTCCAAGGAGACGGATCAGCTCCGGATGAAGTCCGTGTACACCGACTTCCAGTGCGGCTGCCTCGCCTTCCTCGCGAATATTCTGTTCTACTTCTTTGCGGGCCTTTTCTACCATCTCTTCGATGCGGGCCGGATGGATTCTTCCGTCTACGATCAGTTTTTCCAGAGCAATTCTTGCCACCTCACGGCGAATCGGATCGAATGAGGAAAGAACGACTGCTTCCGGTGTATCGTCGATGATCAGGTCAACGCCTGTCATGGTTTCGAGTGTACGGATGTTTCGTCCTTCACGGCCGATGATGCGGCCTTTCATTTCATCGCTCGGAAGCTGTACCACGGAGATGGTACTCTCGGATACGTGATCGACAGCACATTTCTGAATAGCTGTTACCACATACTCTTTTGCCTTACGGCCTGCTTCCTCTTTTGCTCTGCTCTCCAGCTCTTTGTAGAGCTTTGCTGTGTCGATTTTTACTTCGTCTTCCACAGATTTTAACAGATACTCTTTTGCTTCCTCGGAGGTAAAACCGGAAATTCTTTCCAGTTCCTGTACTCCTTTTTCGTGTAGACCGTCTACTTCCTTTTCTTTCTTTCTGACGCTTGCCTCTTTTGCTGCAATTTCGTTTTCACGACGCTCCAATACGTCCGCTTTTTTATCTACAGATTCTTCTTTCGATAAAACGCGCTTCTCATATTTCTGCAGTTCCGCTCTGCGCTCTCGGGTCTCTTTTTCTACTTCATTCTTCGTACGAAGAGACTCCTCCTTCGCCTCCAGCAGGGCTTCCCGTTTCTTAGTTTCGGCAGTTTTCAGTGCTTCATCTATGATGTTTCTCGCCTTTTCTTCCGCTGTGCCAATTTTTTCAGCATCCTGCTTGATTTTATTGTCCACAGCAATTTTCCTGGTAACAGGAACCGCAATAAGCAGCGTGACTACTACAGCAATGAATACCAGCAGAATTGTAATACCTGTACCCATTACCGGAGCACCTCCTTATTTAGTTTTCATTGCACATTTACAACACTACAATTTTATACTGTTTTCACAAATTTGTCAATGTTTTAAAAATAATCATGTAATTTATTGCACATAATTTCGCGGCATGTGGCGGAATCGCCGAGAATATTCAGAATTCTTCGTCAGCGGAATCTTGGTATTCTTCCAGTGCCCGACGGATTTCGGAACTGCCGAATCCCTTCCGCATCAGAAAACCGGCGGCACGGCGATACTCTTTTTCATCCAGCCGGTGCGGCGTGCCGAGCTTTGCGAAGGCGGCACTTTTTGCAAGTTCATACTCATCGCGGGCATCCTCCTGCTCTTCCAGGACGGATTCCACCAGTTCCCGGTCCACGCCTTTCTGTGCCAGCGCATAGAGGACTGCCTTTTTCCCTTTTTTCGCACCGCTGCCCGCAAGATACTGCTCCACGTATGCGCGGTCGTCGATATAGTGAAAGCTCTCCACGTACGAGACAGCCTCTTCAATGGCTCTCTCGGGATAGCCGTCTTTTCGTAACTTATCTTCCAGCTCTTTTTTCGTCCGCATCTGTCCGAGCAGCAGATACATCGCGCGGTGTTTGGCCCTTTTAGTCAGCACTTCCCCTGCCAGCTTTTCGTAAACCTCATCGGGAAGCTCCTCCTGCTCTTTGATGCGGGAAGCGCGGATTTCCCCGTTATAAAGAACCAGATCCTCTCCGTCATCGAAGAGGATCCGTGATTTCTTTTTATTCAGAGGACGAATCTCTGTCACAAACATTTATTCGTCGTCTCCTTCGGTTTCCGGAACTGCTGCTGTTTCTTCTGTGCCTTCCGGCGCTTCTTCCTTGATCAGGCCGTAAGCCACGCGCACTTTGTGCTCGATCTCATCCATGATTTCCGGATGCTCGCGCAGGTATGCTTTCGCATTTTCGCGTCCCTGGCCGATCTTGTCGCCGCCGTATGCGAACCATGCGCCGCTCTTCTGTACGATGCCGACGGAAGCTGCCAGATCCAGAACGTCTCCTTCTTTGGAGATTCCTTTTCCGAACATGATATCAAATTCTGCCTCGCGGAACGGCGGAGCTACTTTGTTTTTCACGACTTTGATTCTGGTACGGTTTCCGACCATCTCTCCGCCCTGCTTTAAGGCTTCAATTCTTCTGACATCGAGACGGATGGAAGAATAGAATTTCAGTGCACGGCCGCCGGTTGTGGTCTCCGGATTTCCGAACATGACACCGACTTTTTCACGCAGCTGGTTGATAAAGATAACAATACAATTGGATTTGCTGATCGCTGCAGTCAGTTTCCGGAGTGCCTGAGACATCAGACGCGCCTGCAGTCCGACGTGGGAATCTCCCATGTCGCCGTCGATCTCGGCTTTTGGAACGAGGGCTGCAACAGAGTCCACGATGATGATGTCTACCGCACCGGAACGGACCATCGTCTCGGTGATCTCAAGTGCCTGCTCGCCGTTGTCCGGCTGTGAGATATAAAGGTTTTCAATATCAACACCGATGTTTTTGGCATAGGCCGGATCGAGCGCATGCTCTGCATCGATGAAGCCGGCGATTCCGCCGCGTTTCTGTACTTCGGCTACCATGTGGAGCGCTACGGTTGTTTTACCGGAAGACTCCGGTCCATATACCTCAATAATTCTTCCCTTCGGCACACCGCCAAGACCGAGTGCGATATCCAGGCTTAAAGAGCCGGTCGGGATGGTTTCCACGTTCATGTTTGCTGCGGAATCTCCGAGCTTCATGACGGCTCCTTTTCCGTACTGTTTTTCAATCTGTCCAAGTGCGGCATCGAGTGCACGCAGTTTATCTTCGTTATTATTTCCCATACTGAATATTCTCCTTACCACGCGAACGTCCGTTCGCTTCTGTATACATACTATTACAAATCTGCTTTGTTGTCAACTGTTTTTCTTGTGTCTTTTTTCAGCTCCCAAATCCTCTGCACCGGAGCTGCTTCGAATATATCCTTATGCACAAGTGTAGCATATTCCACTCTCCTGCCGCAACCCAAAAATACTGCAAAAAAATCCCGAAACGGCTTTTCTTTCCTCTTCTGCCATTTCGGGATTTTTTTCTTATTTTTCAGAATGCAGACCAGCTTATCCGATCAACCAGTTGTACATTTCCTCGTACTGTTTTGCGGAATTCGCCCAGGAGAAATCCTGTACCATTGCGCGGTCGATCATCTTGTTCCACTCGCGTTTTTTGTCGTAATAGATGCGCTCTGCGTACCGCACGGTACCCATCATCTCATGCGCATTGTAGTTTGTGAAGCTGAATCCAGTTCCTGTTCCCTCGTACTCATTGTACGGCTCTACGGTGTCTTTGAGGCCGCCGGTCTCGCGGACGATCGGAAGGGTTCCGTAGCGGAGGCTCATGAGCTGGGAGAGTCCGCATGGCTCAAACAGGGACGGCATCAGGAAGGCATCGCAGGATGCATAGATCTTGTGCGACATTGCATCGGAATAGTAGATGTTTGCCGAAACCTTCTTGTCATATTTCCATGCGAAGTGGCGGAACATGTTCTCGTAGCGCTCCTCGCCGGTTCCAAGGATCACAAACTGTACGGCATCCTGGCACATCTCATCCATCATATAGCTGATGAGGTCGAAGCCCTTCTGATCGGTCAGACGGGATACGATACCGATCATCATCGTCTTCGGATTGACCTCGAGTCCTAACTCCTCCTGCAGTGCCAGTTTATTTTTCACTTTCTCTTTACGGAAGTTCTTTACATTGAAATTCTTTGCAATCTGAGCGTCTGTCTCCGGGTTCCACTCATTGTAGTCGAGTCCGTTTACAATACCGCGCAGATCGTTTGCTCTTGCACACATCAGACCGTCGAGTCCTTCGCCATAGAACGGGGTCTGAATCTCCTGCGCGTATGTATTGCTGACGGTGGTGATCGCATCTGCGTAAACCAGACCGCCCTTCAAGTAGCTGGCATCGTGTTTGAACTCCAGCTTATCCGGTGTGAAGTAGTAGTCGGAAAGGCCGGTAATGCTCTGAATCGTCTTGCGGTCCCAGATGCCCTGGAATTTCAGGTTGTGGATCGTCATGACGGTTTTGATTCCCCGATAGAATTCATCTGCCTGGAAACGCTCGTGCAGGTAAACCGGAACGAGACCGGTCTGCCAGTCGTGGCAGTGGATGAGGTCCGGGCGGAAGCCGATGGTCGGTAAAATGGAAAGCGCTGCTTTGCTGAAGTAAGCAAATTTTTCCAGATCCCACGGCATGCCCGCATATGGAGTGCTTCCTCCGAAATGCTCCTCGTTGTCGATAAAGTAGAATTTGATGCCTTCATATTCCATCTCGAAAATGCCGACATACTGCTGTCTCCAGTTCAGATCCATGTAGAAGTTTGTCACATACCGCATCTGATTTTTAAACTGTTCTTTGATTCCTGCGTATTTTGGAATCACCACGCGCACATCAAAATACTCTTTCGGGAAGTACTTCGGCAGAGAACCTACTACATCCGCCAGACCGCCTGTTTTGATGAACGGTACACACTCTGAAGCCACGAACAAAATATTTTTCATGAAAAGAATCCTCCTGTAATTTCATGCTGATTATCGCATCTTTGTTTTTCTGTAATTCCTTCCTTTTTGTCACGATCCTATGAAACGCGAAAGGATAATCAACGTCCTGTCTGTATTATACCGTACTTTGTCCAGAAAAAAAAGTCTAAACTTCTGTAATTTCTCCGTTTGTTCGGATTTTTTTGTTACTTTTTACTGATTTTTCAGTTCAAGACGTATTTTATCTGCAATTAATGCAATAAATTCAGAATTTGTCGGTTTACCCTTGCGGTTGTTCACGGTATAGCCGAACAGCTCGTCGATTGTGTCCATTTTGCCGCGGCTCCAGGCCACTTCAATCGCATGGCGGATGGCACGCTCGACACGACTTGACGTTGTCTGGTGGCGTTTCGCGATGGTCGGATAGAGAATCTTGGTAATGGAATTGAGCATTTCCGTGTCCTCTACGGAAAGCAGAATCGCATCGCGCAGGTACTGGTATCCTTTGATATGGGCAGGAACGCCGATCTCGTGGATCATATTTGTCACATCGATTTCCAGACTGTTTTCCGGCGGACAGATCGGCTCTTTTCCGGGGTTTGTAAAATTTCTTGGATGGTATCTTCTTACTGCTGTCATTCCTTTTGTTGCTTTGATCCGGTTCAGAAGAGTTTCGTTGTCGAACGGTTTTAAGACGTAATAGTAAGCGCCGAGCCGGAACGCATCTTCGGTGATCCTCTCCTCTCCTACGGCGGAGACAACGATAAAGGCAGGTCTTTTTTTCAGATTTTTATCCTCATTGACTTTCTCCATTACAGTCAGACCATCCATCTTCGGCATGAAAATGTCAAGCAGTACGACGTCCGGTTCTTTGTCGCGGATGATACTGTAGATATCATTTCCGTTTCCGGTCTGCCCGATCAGTTCAAGCGTGTCATCCTGTTTTATGACGTTCCCAAGCATTTCCTGCATGCGTTCGTTATCATCCGCGATGGCAATGTTGATCTTTTCCATAAAGCTCTCCTTTGCAAAAACTCATAGTCTTTCCGGAATTTCACTGCATCCGTTTTCTTCTGAACTTTTTCCAATCACACAGACATTATAATTTTATTTTTTCGCATTTTCAATATATTTCCCGTAATTTTTTGAAAATTCGATCGACATTTTCCGTAAAAATTCGGAAGTTTGTAACAATTCCAACCAAATTAACGCATATTTTTTCAGTTCCGTGCAAGCATGTTTTCCGCAAAGACACCGTAGCCTTTTTCTGGATGGTTTACGAAAACATGGGTAATGGCGCCGATCAGCCTTCCGTTCTGGAGCACCGGCGAGCCGGAATTTCCCTGTACGATGCCGCCGGTTTTCTGTAGCAGCCGTTGATCGGTAATTTCGAGCACAAAATTTTTGTTCGTATTCTCGCTTCCAAGATCGATTTCTGTAATCTCCGCCTCATACTCTTCTACCGTATTGTCCACGCACATCCGTACGGTGGCCGGGCCCGTCTCGATCTCCTGCCGATAGGCAATTTCCGTCACGGTAAGCGGCAGTGCACTGCTTTTTTCCCTGTCCAGAACGCCGTGGATACCGTAGATGGTATTCTCCGCCACTGATCCGATACGGTTCTTTTCTTCGTAATGGATCACACCCTGCAGTTCACCCGGTACACCCGCTTTTCCCGGGATCACAGACAGAATCTGTGTCAGATACAGTTCTCCGCCGTTCAATTGGAGCATTTTTCCGGTATCGACATCACTGATTCCATGGCCGAGCGCTGCAAAGGTTCCGTCCGGTTCCACGAAAGTCAGTGTTCCGATTCCCTGCATATTGTCGCGGACCCAGGCCCCGAGGCGGCAGGTGCCGTCCTGGCTTTTCTGCGGTGTCACCTGCACTTCGATCGTTTCCCCGTCCCGAAGCAGGGAAAGACACACCGGGGAACCGTTTGATACTTTTACTGCATCAATCAGCTCCTGCTTGCTGCGGATGCTCTGTCCGTTTACTTTTGTGATATAGTCGCCTTCCCGCAGAATATTTTCTGACGGACGGCTGACGGTTCCGTCGGACGAACGGATTTCGGCTGTACGGATCACCATCACACCGTCGGTCTCCATATAGATACCGACCGGCGCGCCGCAGACGGCAACTTTCGGCCGTTCTTCCTGGATCACACGGATCTTTTTCAGCGGGATCCCGGCGGCGGAACATTCTACAACCGTTTCACCCGTTTCTCCGAATTCGTTTTTTTCTGCTTCCTTCGTATCTTCCGAAATTGTCAGAAGCGGATGTTTCGTGAGCGGCTGAAACGGGCTTTCGCTGTTCTCATCCACATACATCGTATCCGGCAGGGATTCGCGCATGGCATCGTAGCCAAGAAGAACAGCGAGGATCAGAAACAGCGCCGCCAGCGCAAGCAGGACTCTTCGGTATTTTTGTTTTCTCGTCATTTGCATTCCCATCCTTTCCGCCGCAGGGCAGAACTGCGGCATTTCTTTTGTTTTCGCGGCGGTCGTCAAGTTCTCGTGCAGGCACGGACTTTGACTCGCCGCCCGCGAAAAAGAGGGAAACCACGCTTTGTTTCGTGATTTCCCTCTTAGTATGCGGACTTCTCTTTATTTGAGTCTTGCAGATTTTTGTACCTGTGCCAATTCCTTCATCTCGCTGGCATTTGCCAGAACAGAATCCGTAATTTTCGCGCCGCCAAGCATTCTTGCCAGTTCTCTGACAGAATCTTCCTCGGATAATGGATGGATCGATGTGACGGTCTCGTTTTCTTCGACGTTTTTTTCGATTTCAAAATGAGAATCTGCCATCGCTGCGATCTGCGGCAGATGGGTGATGCAGATGACCTGATGGCGCTGCCCGATCTGTGCCATTTTTTCGGAAACTTTCTGCGCCGTCCTTCCGCTGATTCCGGTGTCGATTTCATCGAAAATCAGGGTTTCTGTCTCGTCGCGGTCGGCAAGAATCGTCTTGATTGCAAGCATGATTCGCGACAGTTCACCGCCGGAAACAACTTTCGCCAGCGGACGGATCGCTTCGCCCGGGTTTGTGGAGATTAAGAACTCCACAGCATCGGTTCCGTTTTCGGTGTAGCTTTTTGTCTTTTCAAATGAAATTTCAAATGCGACATGCAGGAAATTCAGGTCGCGCAGACCTTCGATAATCTGTGTTTCGAGCCGTTTTGCATAGTTTCTGCGGATTTTGGACAGATTATGTGCGGCCGCATCCAGTTTCTGCTCCGTTTTCTGTAACTGCTCCTGCAGTGCGGCGCGGCAGCTCTCAAAATTTTCCAGTTTTTCCAGTTTTTTCTGCTGTTCTTCGCGGTATGCGGCGATCTCTTCCATCGTCTTTCCATACTTTGCTTTCAGGCGGTTGATCTCGTCGAGCCGCTTTTCCGTCTCGTAATACTCTTCTTCGGAAAAGGTCAGTTCGGAAAGATATGCGGAAATTTCGCGGTTGAAATCATTCAGCAGTCCGTCAATATCGGAAAGGGTCTGCGACGGACCGGAAAGTGCATCGTCGTACACCGCGGCCTGCTGCAGCTCCCGGATTGCGCGGCCGACCTGCTCCCCGGCGCTGTTCTCTGCACCGTAGCCGGTGATCGCATATACCGTCTGCAGAGATTCCGCGATCTTTTTCGCATGGCCCATTTTCCGGTACGCAGTTTCCAACGCTTCGTCCTCGCCCTCTTTTAGCTCTGCCTGATCAATCTCGTTGATTTCAAACGTAAGAAATGCTGCCTCCCGCTTTCTTGCCTCCTCGTCGAGTTCGTACGCCGAGAGCTCCTTTCGGACATTCTTCCACTCCTGGTACAGCGCCCGGACCTCTCCTTTTGCCGTGGCCGCCTCGGTTCCCGCAAACGCGTCAAGAATCGCGATCTGCCGGTCCGGATAGAGCAGCGACTGGTGCTCATGCTGGCCGTGGATGTCGAGCAGCAGGGACGCAAGAGCTTTTACCTGCGAGATATTGCATGCCTCGCCATTGATGCGGCAGACGCTGCGGGATCCGGTGATCTTTCTGGAAATAATCACCTGACCCTCCTCCGCCTCGAGATCCATCTCTTTTAACAGCTCCAGCACATGCGGATTTTCGGTTTCAAAGACCAGTTCCACCAGCGCGCTTGTCTCTCCCGTCCGGATCATCTCGCGGGATATCTTCTTTCCAAGCGCCGCGTTGATCGAACCGATCAGGATGGATTTTCCGGCTCCGGTTTCTCCGGTCAGTATATTCAGGCCCGGACCGAACTCCACTTCCGCTTCGTCGATCAGGGCCAGATTTTTTACGTGTAAGTTTGTGAGCATTCTTTTCCTCCGGTGTCACACCTGCTGTCATCTTTTTGTCTCTTTTTGCAGAGACGTGCGTTCTTTAGAACTCTTCGCCCGTCTCCTCCATGCCGTCCACCATTTTTTTCAGTCGTTCTGCTGCCACAAGCGCCGCATCATCGTCTCTTGCCACGCAGAGAATCGTATCGTCTCCGCCGATGCAGCCGACAATTTCATTCCAGTTCATCTCATCGAAAGCCGCTGCCGCCGCCATCGCCATTCCAGACACGGTTTTGATGACCAGAATATTCTTGGCAAGATCAACGGAAATATACGCGTCTTTTAACACGCGCGCATAGCGGCTCCCAACCTCGGACGGTGCGTTCTGCAGAACCGCATAGCGGCTTCCGCCGTTCTCTTTTGGTACTTTTGTGAGCTTCAGCTGGCGGATATCCCTCGAAATCGTCGCCTGCGTTACGGCAAAGCCGCTCTCCTCCAGCTTCTTTGCCAGCTCCTCCTGTGTTTCAATGTCATATTGGTTAATTAATTTGATAATCTGTGCATGTCTCGCGATTTTCATTTCAAGCATCCTTCCCCAGTAACTATATCTTAAATGTTTGCCATTTTCTTTCTTAATGTCTCCAGAAAACTGATGTTGCTGATCTTCACAATCAGAGTATCCCGTCTGGCCTTTTTGATCACGATCCGGTCGCCGGTTTTCATCGGAACGCGGGTGTCGCCGTCAAAATATGCCATGCCCTGTTCAATGCCGCCGTCTCTCGAAGGCCCGAGCTCCACCTCGATCACATCCTCTGCCGGAAAGACAATGCTTCTCGTATTCAGGGTGTGCGGGGCAAGCGGTGTCATCAGCATCAGGCTGGCTGACGGTGAGATGATCGGGCCGCCCGCGGAGAGGCTGTAGCCGGTCGAACCAGTCGGCGTTGCGACGATGATGCCATCGGCGCTGTAGGAATTTAAAAACTCCCCGTTGACGTAATTGTCGAACCGGACGACACGCAGGTTTCCCTCACGGGTGATCGTAATGTCGTTGAGTGCCGCGTCCTCCGCAATCAGCTTTCCGTCCCGGTAAATCGATCCGCAGAGCATCATGCGGTGCTCAATCGTATACTCATCCGCCATCAAATGATCCAGCGCCAGATAAAGCGTGTCACGGTCGATTTCCGCAAGATAGCCGAGCGTTCCCAGATTGATGCCGAGCAGTGGAATCTGTAAATCCACCACGTCGCCTGCTGCCTGCAGAAGCGTGCCGTCACCACCGAGCACCAGAATGCCGTCGATATCTGACGGAACCTTCGCCGGATCCGTATAATGGTATTTTTCCCCTTTTTCGCTGTTATCGCAGAGAAGACACGTTTTTCCGCGCTCCTCCAGATATTGCCTGATCTGGTCTGTCACGGTAAGGTCCGGGTCTTTTGCTCTGTTTGTGATCAGGTAAAATCGCTCCATATCATGCTCCTTAACCCTTTTATTTATCCAGTGTATCGTGTGCGCTCTTTACAACGGCGTCTACATCGACATTGGTCTCTTCCTCTGTCACGCCGTCCGGCAGCCGGACAAGGTGAACGAGATACTCGATATTTCCCTCCGGTCCTTTGATCGGAGAAAATTCCAGATGGCGCACGCCGAAGGAAATGCTTTTCGCATAGGAAATGACCATCTCAATGACTTCTTTGTGTACAGCCGGATCACGGACAACACCTTTTTTGCCGACTTTTTCGCGTCCTGCCTCAAACTGCGGCTTGATCAGAGCTGCAATTTCGCCGTTCTCTTCCATCAGATTCCGGACCGGAAGCAGCACCTTGGTCAGGGAGATAAACGATACGTCGATCGATACGAAGGACGGTCTCTCCTCGATATCCTCCGTCACGACGTAACGGATGTTCGTGCGCTCCATACAGACAACGCGCGGATCGTTCCGCAGCTTCCAGTCGAGCTGGCCGTGGCCGACATCCACGGAATATACCTTGACGGCGCCGTTCTGCAGCATACAGTCAGTAAAGCCGCCGGTGGATGCTCCGACATCCATGCAGACCTTTCCATCCAGGGTAAGGTTAAAGTTTTTCATTGCTTTCTCTAATTTTAAGCCGCCGCGGCTCACATACGGCAGTGGTTTTCCTTTTAAGACAATCTCCACTTCTTCCGGGAACATGGAACCGGCTTTGTCCTCCCGCTCATTGTCCACCAGAACTTCTCCTGCCATAATCATGGCTTTCGCTTTTTCCCGCGATGTGGCAAGGCCCCGTTCTACCAGTAATACATCTAATCGTTTTTTCATCTTTCTTCCTGCCCCTGTTTTCTGTAGTATTCCTCAATTCTGCCGCAGATATCTTCCGGCGTAAAGCCGACCTGTTTCATCTGGTATGATACACTTCCGTGCGGAATAAAGCGGTCCGGCAGTGCAATGATCTCCACGCCGAACGGAAGGTCTTCTTCCTCGGCAAAAGCAAGGACGCGCTCTCCAAAGCCGCCGTCTTTTACATTTTCCTCGAGTGTTACGACAAGCTCATACGTATCGGCAAAGCTTCGAAGAAGTTCTTCATCGATTGGTTTGACGAACCGCGCATTCACAAGCGCCGCATCCATATCCATCCGCTCTTTTAACTGTTTCTGCACTTCTTCTGCCATTTTTACCATACTGCCGACGGCAAGAAGTGCAACACGGCTTCCCTCATGGATCACTTCTGATTTTCCGAGGCAGATGGGCGCACGGAACTCTTTTAATCCCGTATACGCTTCCCCTCTCGGGTAGCGCACCGCGATCGGGCCGTCGTAATTGACCGCAAATTTGATCATATCCGAAAGCTCCCAGAGGTTCTTCGGTGCAAGAATTGTCATATTCGGCATCGAACCCAGATAGGAAAGGTCGAAAATGCCGTGGTGTGTCTCCCCGTCGTAGCCCACAAGACCGGCGCGGTCAATCGCAAAGACGACATGGAGATTCTGCATACAGACGTCATGCATGATCTGATCGTACGCCCGCTGCAGGAATGAAGAATAAATCGCAACGACAGGCGTAATGCCGCCGAGTGACAGTGCCGCTGCAAATGTCACCGCGTGCTCTTCTGCGATTCCCACATCGAAACAGCGGTCCGGGAACATGTTGGAGAAGCGTTTCAGTCCGACACCGGTCATCATCGCCGCCGTGACTGCCGCAACATCCTTTCTTCGATCTCCCATTTTCCGCATGACCGTGGAAAAGACATCCGTGTACGTCGGATTGGATTTTCCAACCGGCAATCCTGTTTTCACATCGAACGGACCCGCACCGTGGAATCTTGCCGGGTGGCGCATCGCCGGCTCATAGCCGCGGCCCTTCTGTGTCAGGACATGCACCAGAATCGGTCCTTCAAACCGTTTTGCTTCCTGGAAGATCTTGATCAGCTGCGGAATGTTGTGGCCGTCCACAGGACCTAAATACGTAAGTCCCATATCCTCAAACAGCATGCCCGGAATGATGATCTGTTTGATGCTGCTTTTCGTCTTCCGCATCGCATCCACCATGCCAGGTCCGATGCCCGGAATGCGGTTCAATGCCTTTGTGACATCCATCTTGAAATCCGTGTACGCCGATGCCGTCCGAAGGCCGGACAGGTACGATGACATACCGCCGACATTCTCGGTGATCGACATTTCGTTGTCATTTAAAACGATAATAAAATTCGATTTCAGGCTGGCCGCATTGTTCAGCGCCTCGTACGCCATGCCGCCGGTCAGCGCACCATCTCCGATGATCGAAACAACGGAATAATTTTCTTTTTTCAGTTCCCGTGCACGCACATAGCCGACGCCTGCGGAAATCGAGGTCGAGCTGTGGCCGGTGTCGAATACATCGCAGTCACTCTCGCTCCGCTTCGGGAATCCGCTGATGCCGCCTTCCCGGCGCAGCGTTTCAAACCCGTCTTTCCGCCCGGTCAGAATCTTGTGCGTGTAGGACTGGTGTCCCACATCCCAGATCAGCTTGTCTTTTGGAAGATCGAAGACGCGGTGCATCGCAATCGTCAGTTCCACGACACCAAGATTGGACGCCAGATGGCCGCCGGTTTTACTCAAAGACTCGATAATAAATTCCCGGATTTCCTCTGCAAGCGCCGGAAGCTGGTCCGCCGGAATCTTCTTAATATCGTTTGGTTTCTGTATTTTTTCTAACATGAAATCATCCCTTACTTTTTTCTGGAAGTCAGAGATTCAAACAGCTCTTCCAGAAATATTTTATCTCCCGGACAGGACAGATTTTTCAGTTCGTCCACGGCCTCTTTCGTGAGCCGTTTTACCTCCTGCTCCGCCCCGTCTGTGCCAAACATCGTCACATACGTTGTTTTTTCATTCTTTTCATCGCTGAAAACCGGCTTTCCAAGCTCCTCCATCGTGGATGTGACATCCAGGATGTCGTCCCGGATCTGGAACGCGATTCCGACTTTGGAGGCAATCCGGCAGAGCGCGTCAAGATCATCGTCGTTTGCTCCTGCAAGTGCCGCACCTGCCATCATGGCAGCCTCTAAAAGCGCCGAAGTCTTGTTCTCGTAAATGTAGTCCAGCATCTCACGGTCGATGGCGAAATGGCCGGCTTTTTCATTCATCACGTCAACACTCTGACCGCCCAACATGCCGGAAATTCCGGTTTTCTGACAGAGAATGCCAAAAGCACGCACTACGCGGTCGGTGTGCTCCTCCAGTGGAAAGGCTTTCCAGGCTGTCTCGTATGCATAGTTTAAAAGGGCATCTCCTGCCAGCACGCCGACGGCCTCCCCGAAGACGACATGGGTCGTTTTTCTGCCGCGGCGGTAATCGTCGTTGTCGATCGCAGGGAGATCATCGTGGATCAGGGAATGGGTGTGAATCATCTCCATGGCTGCCATAAATGGTTTTACTGCCTCCCCGGTTCCGCCGAACAGACGGAAACTCTCCTGCAAAAGCAGCGGACGAAGCCTCTTTCCGCCCGCTGTCATACTGTAATTCATGGCTTTTGCCAGTTCCTTTGCAAAGCCTTCCTCTTTCGGCAGGTAAGCGGCAATGATACTTTCCGTTTCCCGCGTTTTTTCTTCGAGTACCGCTTTAAAATTCTCTGAATGTTCCATCCTCATTCATCTGGAGCATTTTTTTCTCGACGCGGTCAATTTTCTGACTGCATTCATTCAAAAGCTCCATTCCCTCCTTGTATAAACGAAAGGAGTCTTCCAGGCTGACATCGCTGCTCTCCAGCGTTTCGAGCATCTGATCCAGTTTTCCAAATGCTGCTTCCAGTGTCTCACCGGAAGGGGTTCCTTCTTCTTTTCTCTCTTCTGCTTCCATATTTCCCATGTTTTCTCGATTCTCTGCTTTTTCACGATTGTTCCATCCAGGATACGGCCGATGTCTTCTCTGCGCGCGCTGTGATCTTTCCGTCTGATACACAGATTTCAAGCAGATCACCTTCTTTGACATCCTGCACCGAAGTGATGGCTTTTCCTTCTTTTTCCACGTAGGAATAGCCCTGGTTCAGCTTGTCCAGCGGGGACAGACCCTTCATCGCCTGAATGTAAAGGGCAAGGCGGTGGCGCGCTTCTTTGAGCTTTTCTTCCATCGCATCTGTATACCGACGCTCCAGCTCGGCGTGGCGTGCTCTCTGGTCACGGATCTTATTTTCCGGTCCGAGATACTTCCACTTTGTCTCGTACTGCAGAAGGCGGCTTCTCGCTCTCTGCGTCTGGTTTGCCATCGCATGGTTCATGCGGCTTTTATAATTTTCCAGTGTGTTGAGTACCGCGCGGACATCAGCGACCGCCAGCTCCGCCGCTGCGGACGGGGTCGGGGCGCGCAGATCTGCCACGAAATCGATGATCGTTGTGTCGGTCTCATGGCCGACGGCGGAGATCACCGGCGTATGGCAGGAAAAAACGGCACGCGCTACTTTTTCCTCATTGAACGCCCAAAGATCCTCGATCGAACCGCCTCCGCGGCCCACGATCAGCACATCCAGATTCAGTACGTCCAGACGGCGTATGCCCTCCACGATGCTGTCCGCCGCTCCCTCTCCCTGCACCAGGGCCGGATAGAGGATGATCTGGACAAAGGGATTCCGGCGGAGTGCAATGTTTTTGATATCCTGCACAGCAGCTCCCGTCGGTGCTGTGACAACGCCGATTTTCTTTACATACGCAGGAATCGGCTGCTTGTACTCCGGGGCAAACATGCCCATCTCTTCCAGTTCTGCTTTTAGGGCCAGATACTTTTCGTATAAAAGGCCGGCGCCCTCTTTTGTGATCTCTTTTGCATAGATCTGATACTTTCCGTCCCGCTCATAGACGCTGATGCTGCCGCCGACAATCACGTTATCGCCGTCCCGCATCGGGAAGGCAAGGCCGCGCCGCGAACCGGCGAACATGACACAGGAAATGGTTCCTTCCGCATCTTTTAAGGAAAAATAGATATGGCCGGACGGATGGTATTTACAGTTGCTTACTTCTCCGCTGACGTAAATCCGGCGGAGCATATAGTCCTGGTCAAAGATGTTTTTGATGTATGAATTGACCTGGCCTACGGTGTAAACATTCTGATTTTTATTTCTCATCTTCTTCTCTTGCCAGTTTTCCAAGAATACCGTTGATAAAGGACGGAGACTGGTCTCTGCCGAAGCGTTTTGCCAACTCAACGGCCTCGTTGATGGCTACACCGACCGGAACGTCCTCGTCGAATTTCATCTCGTAAACGGCAAGACGCAGGATCGCCAGGTCTACTTTTCCCATACGGGTCGTTTTCCAGCCCTCGGAAGTACGGTTCAGCATCTCGTCGATTTCCGGGATGTGCTCGGTCACATGATGGTATTTCTCTTCCATATAGGTCTGATCTTTTTCGCTTACGGTTACTTCTTCATCCTCGTCGTTGTCGTCAGAGTACGTAAAGTAAAGAGACATCTGCTGCGGCATCTCCTCTTTCTCCTGGAACTCTGCGGTATAGAGAAGTTTAAAAATATTTTCGCGAAGTTTGCTTCTGTTCATTGTCTGTTTTAATTCCTTCCTGTATAGTTAATTAACTATTTTTCTTCCATTTCATCTGGCTCTGAATAGTTAACAAGAACCGCGGGGTTGTAAGGGGTCGCCTTATTCCCTCGCGGTTCGTTGTTTTTTATTTCGTCTGTTCCATATTCACGCCTGCAATGGCTACATTGACATCGGAAACTTCCAGGCCTGTCATATTCTCGATCGCTGTTTTTACTTTTTCCTGTACGTTTTTGCAGGTTGCCGGAATCTCGTATCCATATTTGAGATTGAGGGCAAGATCCACGCAGACAACGCCGTCGAGTACATCAACTTTGACACCCTTGGAAAGATTTTTCATGCCAAGCTTGCTGACTAATTCGTTGGTAATATTTCCGGCCATGGAGGCTACCCCGTCCACTTCCGTTGCCGCAAGTCCTGCGATAATAGCTACCACCTCGTCTGCAATCTGCACGGTTCCGATTCCTTCGTCATCATATATCGTATAAGTGTTTCTTTTCTGAATTTTTGCCTCTGCCATCTTAAAGAACCTCCTCCTTGGCTGACTTTCCTTTATTATACCAAAAGTTTTCCGAAAATAAAAGTTTTTTTTATTCTTCTTCCTGTGCCGCGCACCACTCGCGTGCTGCCAGCGTGTTGGCAAGGCCGCCCTGGCCGGTTTCGCGCAGACTCGGATGCATCTGGTCGCCGACTTCCCGCATCGCATCGATCACCTGATCCGGCGGAATGCGGCTTATGATTCCCGCAAGTGCCATGTCCGCCGCAGAAAGTGCATTCACGGAACCGATCACATTCCGCTTGACGCACGGGACCTCGACAAGACCGCCGACCGGGTCACACACGAGACCGAGCAGGTTCTTTAATGCCATCGCTGCCGCATGCGTGATCTGGGACGGAGTGCCGCCGCCAAGTGCGGTCAGTGCGCCTGCCGCCATCGCGCTTGCTGTTCCGATTTCGGCCTGGCAGCCGCCGGAAGCGCCCGCAATGTAGGCCCGCGCCGCAACGACCTGGCCGATACCGGCTGCCGTGTAGAGCGCACGCACGATCTGCTCATCCGCTGTCCCCTTCTCTTTCTGGTAATTCACGAGCACAGCCGGAAGCACACCGCACGCTCCTGCGGTCGGTGCTGCAACGATCCGCTTCATGCAGGCGTTTGACTCACCCATCGCAAGTGCAGATGCCATAACTTTTCCGACAAACGGTCCGCAGAGCGTGTTCCCGCTCTCGACATACGCGCGCATCGTCTTTCCGGCGCCGCCCACAAGACCGCTTCTCGACTGCAGCGAACCGTCATAATTCCGTTCAGCGCCTTTCATGGCTTCCCACATGCCGCGCATCGTCTCAATGGACTCTTCGCGGCTTACATTTCTCTCATTCATATCGTCCAGAAGGATGACTTCATCAAACGGCAGGTCTTTTTCCTGGCACTCCCGGACAATTTCTTCCAGTGAATTATAAGACATCGTCCTCTTCTCCTTCCGTTACGTTGATGTATGTTACCTTTACAATGCCCTCAAGATGCTCCAGCCATTCCAGCGACTCTTTGGGAAGCGGCTGATCCATCTCCACGACCATGACGGCCGATCCGCCTCTCTTGTCGCGGTAGAGGGACATATTCGCAATGTTGACTGACTTATGTGCCAGCATCGACGTAACCTCGGCTACGTGGCCCGGCTGGTCCAGATTGTGGACGATCAGGGTCGGAATCTCGCAGCTGCAGTTGACATCCAGCCCGTCGAGGCGGTTGATCATGATACGGCCGCCGCCAAGGGAGCACGCCTGCACCTCGAGCGTCCGGCCGCTCTTTCCCTTTACTTCCAGAACGACGCTGTTCGGATGGGCACTCGTCAGATTGGCGATGCCGAATGAATAGGAAAGACCCATCTTCCGGGCAATTTCAAAGCTGTCCGGAATCCGCTCGTCATCCGGCCGCATGCCGAGAAGACCCGCGACGAGACCGCGGTCTGTTCCATGGCCCTTTCCCGTTGCGGCAAAGGAACCGTACATCAGTATTTTTGCTTCCACCGGCTGTTCCCCGAGAAGTTTCTGCGTCATCCATCCAATCCGCACCGCCCCCGCTGTGTGCGAACTCGACGGACCGACCATCACAGGGCCCAGAATATCGAATAAGTTCATTCCTTCTCCTTTTTAAGCGGCATCCCGCGCTTTTGTTCTTAGTTTTTGCTGAATTCGGTCAGCACAAGGTCTTTGTTTCGATCCTGTACCATGCCGACACTCCACGGATTGACGAAGAGAAGCAGCGGATTTCCCTTGAGGTCCATGACCTTCTTCATATCGGATGTACCCTGAATACGGTCCAGGTTGATCTCCTCTTTGTTTGCGATCCAGCGGATGTGCTCATACGGCAGGTTCTCCAGACGGATATCCACGTTGTACTCGTTCTCCAGACGGTATTTTAAAACGTCAAACTGCAGGACGCCGACAACGCCGACGATGATCTCCTCCATGCCGCCTTTGTACTCCTGGAAAATCTGGATCGCACCTTCCTGTGCAATCTGGGAAATTCCCTTGACGAACTGTTTTCTCTTCATCGTATCGAGCTGGCGCACTCTTGCAAAATGCTCCGGCGCGAAGGTCGGAATTCCCTCGTATGCGAATTTTTTGCCCGGCATACAGATCGTATCTCCGATGGAGAAGATACCCGGGTCAAATACACCGATGATATCGCCGGCGTATGCTTCATCAACAATATGACGGTCACTCGCCATCATCTGCTGCGGCTGGGAAAGACGCATTTTCTTTCCTCCCTGCACATGGAAGACTTCCATTCCGGCGTCGAATTTGCCGGAGCAGATGCGCATGAATGCGATACGGTCACGGTGTGCTTTGTTCATGTTTGCCTGGATTTTAAAGACAAACGCAGAGAAATCCTCTTTGACCGGATCGATCACGCCGCAGTCTGCCGTACGCGGAAGCGGCGGCATCGTCATCGTGAGGAAGTGCTGCAGAAAAGTCTCCACACCAAAGTTGGTGAGCGCAGATCCGAAGAATACCGGGGAGAGCTCTCCCTTGCTGACAAGCTCCTGGTCAAACTCTGCACTTGCGCCGTCGAGCAGCTCGATCTCATCCATGAGCTGTTCTTTCTGGTCCTCATCGACCACATCGAGAAGATGCGGATCGTCGATATCGATTTCTTCCTCGATACCTTCCTTTGTTCCCTTCATTGTATCGGAGAAGGTAAGGACTTTCTTTTTGTCACGGTCGTAAACACCGCGGAATTTCTTTCCGGAACCGATCGGCCAGTTGATCGGGCAGGTTGCAATGCCGAGCTCTTTTTCGATCTCGTCGAGCAGCTCGAAGGTATCGTTCGCATCGCGGTCCATCTTGTTGATGAAGGTAAAGATCGGGATGTGGCGCATGACACAGACTTTAAACAGCTTTCTGGTCTGTGCCTCGACACCCTTCGATGCATCGATAACCATGACGGCGGAATCGGCTGCCATCAGGGTACGGTACGTATCCTCCGAGAAGTCCTGGTGTCCCGGGGTATCCAGAATGTTGATGCAGTAGCCGTCGTAATTGAACTGCAGAACGGAAGAGGTAACGGAAATACCACGCTCTTTCTCGATCTCCATCCAGTCGGATACGGCATGGCGCGCAGTCGCTTTTCCTTTTACGGAACCGGCGAGATTGATCGCTCCTCCGTACAGCAGGAATTTCTCAGTCAGTGTGGTTTTACCGGCATCCGGGTGGGAAATGATGGCAAAGGTACGCCGTCTTTCAATTTCTTTTGTATAATCAGGCACAGTTTTATCTCCTTTGGAATATAAAATCTTATTTACTATGTTTTCCATGTTTATGCTTTTTAGACATACTAATTTATTCTATTATATGCCACCATTCCTGTCAATCGTTATCTTGACAGTTCATTCATAATCGAAGCATAAATCTTCTGACTCCGGTTTTCCCAGTTGCTGCAGATCTTTTTGGCCGCCTCCTCGGACGGAACCGTCACGACAATCTCAAAAATAGTCGTCTTCCGCTCTCTTGCCTGACAGCGGACCTCGTAGTCATCTCCCGCGGTCTTGTAGTAATCGGCCACAACGGACGCTTTTTTCCGCAGTTCATAGGAGTGTTCCTTCATATAGCGGTCGATTTCCTCCCGGATTTCCGGAGAGATCTCGTTTTCGAAGAAGGAAAGCGTCTTGCTGCCCTCCTCAGTCATGTGGTAGTACGAGGTGTTGCGCACCTTCTCGATCTCGATCAGCTTTGTATCCTGCAGCTCGCTTAACGCCTCCTGGAGATGAAAGTAGTTCGTGTACTCTTTTTCCAGGATAAAATCCGAAATCTGTGTATTTGACAGCGGAAAATTCACATTCTGCAGCATGTAGAGAATAATCAGTTTGTATAACGTAAAGGATGATTCAATCACGGTGTGTTTCCTCCTTTTTCTTCGTCCAGAAGCTGTCCCTGATACGCATGTTCTTCTTTCATGCGGTGATGCAGCTCATTTAAGACGGCGCGTTTTGCCTGGCTCCATGTTGGTGCAATCAGAAGATCCCCGGGGCCGTCTCCCGTCACACGGTGGATCACAAGATCGGGACGGAGGCGCCGCAGGCAGTCGATGACAAGGGCAAGATACGCATCCTGCTCCAGCACCTCAAATTTTCCGGCCGCGTAGTCCGCCGCAAGATCCGTGTTTTTCAGCACATGAAGCAGCTGAAGCTTGATGCCGGAAATGGAAAGTCCATTCAGGTAATCCATTGTTGCAAAGACTTCTTCCTGTCCCTCCCCCGGCAGACCGAGGATCGTGTGGACAATCACGGGAATCCCCCGCCTGTGCAGCTCGTTTACTGCCTGTTCAAAACAGGAAAGCGGATAGCCCCTTCGGATATACTGTGCCGTTTTTTCATGCATCGTCTGCAGTCCCAGCTCCACCCAGACCGGTTTGATCCGGTTCAGCTCTTCTAACAGAGAAAGAACCTCTTCCCCTAAGCAGTCCGGTCTCGTTCCGATCGAAAGGACCACGACCTCCTCGTCCGAAATTGCCTCCCGGAAAATTTTTTCCAGATATTCCACCGGCGCGTACGTGTTCGTATACGCCTGGAAATAGGCGATGAACTTATGCACCGGCCGCTTTTGCTGCAGGAGGGATTTCTGCTCCCGGATCTGTTCCGGGATGGATTTGTTTCTGTCCCCGGCAAAATCACCGGAGCCGCCCGCACTGCAGAAAATGCAGCCCCGGTCACCGCAGGTGCCGTCCCGGTTCGGACACGTCATCCCGCCGTCGAGCGAGAGCTTGTACACTTTTTCCCCGAACGTCTTTTTCAGATAGGCGTCCAGCGAATAATACGGCTTTCCAAGCCAGTCTGTCATGATTTCTTCCCCTTTTATTCGATGTCTTTTCCAATTTTTTTGAAGTTTTCCCGGATCTTCTGCTCATAGCCGTTCGTTCCAAGATGAAGGAAACGGCTTCCTAAGATCTCGTCCGGCAGATACTGCTGCTCGACGTAGTGATTCGGGTAATCATGTGCATACTGATAGCCTTGACCGTGGCCGAGTTTGGCAGAACCTTTGTAATGGGCGTCCTGCAGATGCGGCGGAACCGACGTCCGCACACTTCCGACCGTCTTCATCGCCGCAAAGACTGCCTCGCACGAAGAATTACTCTTTGGTGCACAGGCAACATACGTGGCTGCCTCCGCCAGAATAATCTGCGCCTCCGGCATGCCGACGCGTTCCACGGCAAGGGACGCGGAAACTGCTACATTTAAGGCATTCGGATCGGCAAGGCCGACATCCTCCGCCGCGCAGATCATGATGCGGCGGGCGATAAACTTGATATCCTCCCCGGCATACAGCATTTTGGCCAGATAAAAGACCGCCGCATCCGGGTCAGAACCACGCATGCTCTTGATAAATGCAGAGATCGTATCGTAATGCTGATCGCCCGTCTTGTCGTACCGCACGACGCGCTTCTGGATGCACTCCGATGCCGTTTCGAGATCGATATGGATTTTTCCGTCCGCCTGACGTTCCGTTGAGAGGACGCCCAGCTCGATTGCATTTAAGGCCGCTCTCGCGTCACCGCCTGCGATGTCGGCAAGGAACTCTTTTGCATCCGCATCGAGCACAACGTTGTACGTCCCGAGCCCCTTTACCGGGTCCGTCACCGCGCGCTCCAGCAGTTTTTCGATGTCCTCTTTTTCGAGCGGCTTTAATTCAAAGATAATGGAACGCGAAATCAGCGCCCCGTTGACCTCGAAATACGGGTTTTCCGTCGTCGCGCCAATCAGAACGAGTGTGCCGTCCTCCACAAACGGAAGCAGATAATCCTGTTGCCCCTTGTTGAAGCGGTGGATCTCGTCGACAAAAAGAATCGTCTTTTTGCCGTACATGCCGATCCGCTGCTGCGCTTCTTTTACGACTTCTTCCATATCCTTTTTGCCGGCTGTCGTGGCATTCAGCTGGGTAAACTCTGCGCTTGTCGTGTTGGCGATGACGCGGGCAAGCGTCGTTTTTCCCGTTCCCGGAGGGCCGTAGAAAATGACGGAGCCGAGTTTATCCGCCTTGATCGCACGGTACAACAGCTTTCCAGGGCCGATGATGTGCTCCTGTCCAACCACCTCGTCCAGCGTTGTCGGGCGCATGCGCGATGCGAGGGGGGACTCTTTTTCCATTGTGGTTTCTTTCATATAATCAAACAAATCCATGTATTTTTCACCCCATTTTTCTTCCTGCCATTTATCTTATCACATTTTGGCGGGTATCCTCAACCCCTTAATCTCGGATTCTCCGCAACTATGTTCGATGGAATCCGCGGAAGCTATTCTTCAATCAGCTCACGCACCGTCACAAACGTGTATCCCTCTTCTTTTAATTCTTTTACGATCCGCCGCAGCGCTTCCACCGTCGCGCGGTAGCCGTCATGCATGAGAATAATGCTGCCATCCTTCACATTCGGAAGCACCGCGCTGCAGATCGACGCGGTGTTCTGGCTCTCCCAGTCGCGGGAATCCACATCCCAGAGTACCGGGATCATCGTCACTGCAAGGTCCAGCCCCTCTCTCCATTCCCCGAACGGCGGACGGATATAGACGGGATATTCCCCTGTGATCTCGTAGATTGCATTGCTTGTTTTCACGACCTCCTCCCTCGCTTCCTCTTCTGATACTTTCGTAAGCTGAACATGATGAAACGTATGATTTCCGATCAGATGGCCTTCCGCATGCATCCGGCGGACGATTTCTTCGTTTCCGGCAAGACACTGCCCCTGCAGAAAAAACGTTGCCGGAATTTCATTTTCTTTTAAAATTTCAAGCACCTCCGGCGTATAGCACGCATTCGGCCCGTCATCAAATGTCAGCGCCGCACGGCGGGGCACACTTTTTTCTACTTCCGCCGCTGTCTCTTTCGCGCCTTCTCTTTCACACCGTGCCAGCTCTGCAAACAGAATAGCCGCCATTATCACAGCCAGAAGCGGCAGAGGAACGTGCCGCACTTTTCGGAATCTCCGCATGGTCTGCCCTTCGCACTTTCTTCTGCATTCTCTGTATTATATGAAAAACAGGAGAAAAGATGCCGCACCCGGCGGTTCTTTTCTCCTGTTTTTGTTCTTTATGTATCCTGTACCTGAAGAATATACGTACCGGACGCAGTATCCTGGTAAACGATATCTCCGATGGACTGCAGCAGCGATTCATTCAGCGCATCGCCATATTTCTCCTTTTCTTTGCTTCCCACAAAAATGTAGGTCACATGATACTGCTCCAGCAGGCGCAGCACTTCATTCGTATCGGTCGAGGTGTACATCTGTTTCACATCCTCGGCGCGGACATTTAAGTCTGCGGGATCCCCTCTCCAGAGCCATTCATGGACATACCATCCAAGCACGGTCGGAAGACCGGTCATTGCGGAAACGCGCTCGTAATCGCTGTAGCTGTCGCCGTTCGCCTCAAGCACAACCGGCTGTCCTTCTATTGTTTCATCCAGCCAGCGGATGGCACCTGCGTCCTCGGAAAAGACATTTTCCAGATACGCTGTCGCATCGAGTCCGCGGTACTCGGACAGATCGAAAATATTTCCGAACCAGGAGTACACGCTCGTTCCAAAATAGCCGAAGGTCCATAAAAGCAGTACCAGCCCGATTCCGCCGAACACCTGCAGAATCCGCTCTTTTTTCCAGAGCAGGAACCGCGTGATGATGTAGCTCATGCAGATCCCAAACAGGATAAATGCCTGATACGTCAGCTTGAACATCGTGTTGGAGCGCGCATACGATTCTTCGTAGATATCGCGCACATAGACGAGCTCCGGAATGATGATAAGGCCGATGGCACAGAGGCCTAAAATACCGATCACCATATCGCTCACCGCAATCTCTCTCCAGAAATTACAGAAGGCAGAAACTTTTTTTGGCTTTTCCGCCGTTTCTTTTTCGCCCGGCTCCGGTTTTTTCTCTCCCAGAATCAGGGCAACGGCCTGCTCTTCCACCTCTTCCTGCGTCTTTCCATCGGCAAGTACAATCTGTCCCTGCCGCTCCATGCCCGGAAGATGACAGTTTTTCCGCCATGCTAGCAGAACGGCTGCGATAAACAGCACAACGAGCACCGTCGGAAGGCCCCAGAGAATCGTCAGCTGATACAGCATCGAATGGTGCCTGGCAATGCCGACACCGGAAACCATCGTCTCAAACTTCATTGTAAACGGAAGGGCGACAATCGTTCCAATTGCAAAAACTTCTGCAGCCTGCAGGAGAACCGTTCCGATCGTCTCTTTCGCCCGCGCATGATACCGGTACAGCGCACCGTACAGAGAGAAGCCTGCAATCACGACGAAATAGATAACAAAATCCCAGTAGTTGGACCAGTGGAACACACCGATCAGAAAGCCCGCCGCGATGATCTGCGGCTGAAGCAGAACGTCTTTTAACGACCATTTCCACTCTTTTTCCGGATCACGGCAGGTATTTTTCACGTAGGAATATAAAAGGCCCAGCACCAGCAGGACGAACATGACATTCACCACATGGGCATGCAGGTCGCCGAGCACAAAGGAATACGATGGAAACTCATGAATCGTGCGGTCATTTTCCACAAGCGGGTCATACCCGATATAGCGGGTCGAACTCGGGAACCAGTAAGCCGATTCGTTCAGTCCCAGCCACTGGCGGATGCAGCCGTAAATCACATAGTGCATATTTCCGGCAAGGGAAACGGCGCCTCCCGAAAGAAGACCGCCAAGCACCGGTGCAATCTGGCTTTTATTGCCGCCCTCTTTCCGGATGCGGTGGCACGCACGCGACTCTGCCAGATGGTAGGTGATCGAAAACGGCAGAACAAACGCGAACGATGCCACCATCGTACGCATCAGATGGTACGTCTGCTTTACATCCGTGAAGGTAATCTTCGTCAGAAATACGGCATAGAACTGGCCGCCGTAATAGTAGTTAATACCGCTTCCGCTGTACCAGAGATCCTCTGCCGGAACGGCGGTGCTGCGCATCATGGCCTTCATAAAACCATAATCCATGAATTTTTCGGTTCCGTGTGCCTCCGGGTGAAAGCCCGCAAGATAGGTCCAGAGAAGGAAAAAGGCGAAAAACAACACTTCTTCCATCATCAGGAAGTCGATTTCCGGCGCATGGACGCGTACCTTAAAACATCCGAAAATCCAAGAAGCCAGGATCAGTACACCGACTGTGATCAGGCAGACCGGTGCGGTAAACGGAACCAGTCCGAAGCTTCCAAGAGCAAATACAGCAAAACCGGAAACAACGATGCCAAGCACTTTAGAAAACATCCATCCCCGGTCATGAAACCGCGGAAACAGCGCTGCGGCAGCCGGATAAAATCCAATACCGAGCACCAGGGTCATAAGCCACCACTTCAGGAACGAAACGTTGTCCGTTCCAAGAAGCGGCGTTGTGGCCAGCACAAGCAACACCAGCAGAATGCCGGAAACTGTCGTCTTTTTGCTCATCTTTAATTATCTTCCTCTGTCATTGTATAGACATGACGTTTTCTTGCCATCTCATCGCTTGCAAGATACTCGTCGTAGGTGGTCATCTTATCGATCAGCGCGCCGTTCGGAAGGATCTCCATGATACGGTTTGCTGTAGTCTGTACAAACTGATGGTCGTGGCAGGTGAACAGCAGCACGCCCGGGAATTTGATCAGACCGTTGTTCAGTGCAGTGATGGACTCCATATCCAGATGGTTGGTCGGCTCGTCAAGAACGAGAACGTTTGCACCGGAAATCATCATCTTGGAGAGCAGGCAGCGCACTTTCTCTCCTCCGGAAAGGACTCTGACACGTTTCACGCCGTCCTCACCGGCAAAAAGCATTCTTCCGAGGAATCCGCGGACATACGTTACGTCCTTGATCTCGGAATACTGGGTCAGCCAGTCTGCGATCGTCAGGTCGCAGTCGAATTCTGCGGTGTTGTCCTTCGGGAAGTAAGCCTGTGTAGTGGTTACGCCCCATTTGTAGTAACCGGAATCCGGCTCTTCTTCTCCGGTCAGAATCTTGAACAGCATGGTGATCGCCTGCTCGTTGCTTCCGACGAAAGCAACTTTATCTTCTCTTCCGAGGGTGAAGCTTAAGTTATCCAGGATTTTCACGCCGTCTACGGTTTTGGTCAGTCCCTCTACCTGCAGAACGTCGTTTCCGATCTCACGGTTCGGACGGAAATCGATGTAAGGATATTTCCGGCTGGACGGTTTGATATCGTCGAGCTGGATTTTCTCCAGGGCTTTCTTACGGGAAGTAGCCTGTTTACTCTTCGATGCATTGGCGCTGAATCTAGAGATGAAGTCCTGTAACTCTTTGATCTTCTCCTCTTTCTTCTTGTTCGCCTCTTTCATCTGTTTTACCAGCAGCTGGCTGGACTCAAACCAGAAGTCGTAGTTTCCGGCATAGAGCTGGATTTTTCCGTAATCTATATCTGCGATCTGGGTGCAGACTTTATTCAGGAAGTAACGGTCGTGGGATACGACGATAACGGTATTCTCGAAGTTGATCAGGAACTCCTCAAGCCACTCGATCGCATCGAGGTCCAGGTGGTTGGTCGGCTCGTCGAGAAGAAGGATGTCCGGGTTTCCGAACAGGGCTCTTGCAAGAAGAACTTTGACCTTCTGGCTGCCGGTCAGATCCGCCATCTGTGCGTAATGCAGTTCCGGCTCAATGCCAAGACCGTTTAAAAGCTGTTCTGCGTCCGTCTCAGCTTCCCAGCCGTTCATCTCTGCAAATTCGCCCTCGAGTTCGCTCGCTTTGATACCGTCTTCGTCGGTAAAGTCTTCTTTTGCGTACAGTGCCTCTTTCTCTTTCATAATCTCATAGAGACGGGCATTTCCCATGATAACGGTGTCGAGCACCGGATAGCTGTCGTATTTGAAGTGGTCCTGCTCGAGGAAGGAAAGACGCTGACCCGGTGTGATGGTTACGTCTCCGTTGGTCGGCTCAAGCTGGCCGGACAGAATCTTCAGGAACGTCGATTTTCCTGCTCCGTTTGCACCGATCATGCCGTAGCAGTTTCCCTCGGTGAATTTGATATTGACATCTTCAAACAACGCTTTTTTTCCGACACGAAGTGTCACATTATTTGCTGCAATCATACTTTTTAAAACCTCATTTTCTTATTCTTAATTGTAAACGTGAAGTTACCGCCGGGGTTTCCCGGTCATACGGAGTATAGTCTACCATAGGTTTCCGTTTTCTGGCAAGTAGGGAAAGCCCTTATTCTTCGTCTTTTTCACCGGAAATTGTAAAAAAGCTGTCATCCCGGTCTTTTTTGTCGATCAGTTCATTGTACTGCAGGCATTCATACTGCCGTTCGTACTCGAGATCCTCCTCCGGCGCATCGCTGTCGTTCCAGCGGTACCAGGTTCCGTCACTTGCTAAAAAGCCGAGGTGATTGAGCGCCGGCATCTTCTCGCGCAGGTCAAGCAGATACTCGTTGTACGGCGTTAGTTCCAGGCCGGTAAGACTTAACGCATAGCTTGAGAGATAGTTTGTGCTGATCCAGACATTGCTCTCGGATTTCATGCTGTAGTTGGTCCAGATGAAGAACGGGGTTCCATAGAACTTCTCCTGATCCTCGACCGAAAGATTCTGATAGGCGTCTCCGGCAATCCATGTTTCAAACGCATCCGGCAGCTTCGGGGAATGATCGCCGAACATAATGATCATCGTTGGCTCGTCTACCTGCTGGAAATACCGGATCAGATAGGAAATTGCCTCATCGGAAAGCTTTAACAGGGAGAAATACTGATCGGCCTCATCACTGTCGTAGCCGTTGCAGTTGATATCCGCCTGGAAATAACGGTTCGTGTAGCCGCTGTGGTTCTGCATCGTCACATCAAAGAGGAAGAACGGGCTGCCCGGCTCCTTGTTCTCGTAGGTTTCCACGATCTTCTCATAGTTCGCCTGATCGCTGATCATGCCGCGGTACCGCTTGGCCGTATCGGAGAACTGATCAATCGAGATGAAATCATCAAAATCAAGGAAACGGTATGCCGTGCTCCGCTTCCAGTTTGTCGCCTTGTTCGGATGCATCGCAATTGCCTGATAACCCTGGTCTTTTAACGTCGTGACAAGGGAATACTGGCTGTGCGTAAAGTAGCTGACGTACGGCACCATGCCCGGGAACCGCTTGCAGGAGTTTCCGGTCAGGAACTCATACTCCGTTTTTGCTGTTCCGCCGCCCTTGGTACACGTCAGCGTGTGCCCTTTGATGATATTTTCGGTCAGCGAATCGAGGAACGGCATGTAGCTCTCGCTCGTCTGCGGATCGCCGACGGAACGGTAGTCAAACCACGACTCGTTCATGATCGCGATGATGTTGACGGGTGTCACGCTATCCGCATTATCTTTTCGAAGATCTTCTGTTTTCGTCTCTTTCTCGCTCGTATCGGCAATCGCTGTCACTTCGTCTTTCGAATAGCCGTCCGGCGGTGTCAGGCGCATGTATTTGGCGACCGCGGTAAAACCGACTGTCGTTCCGTACTGGCGGTATGTCTTCGCCGGATTCCAGAGGTCACTGATGACACCGAACTCGGCGTTCCAGTTCAGATTCATGTACGCCAGGTATGTTCCGAGCGTCAGCGCAGCAGCAGCCACGCGGAGCAGAATTTTATTTCTCGTTTTCCGTGCAAAACGGTATTCCTGGCTCTGCAGCCAGAGGCGCACAACGAGCATCATCGTGATAAACGAAGTCACGATTTCACCTGTGATCTCGAATTTGTAACCGCCGACTACGTCCGCCGCCGTCGCAATGCTGTACAGGTCAATGAGCTGGAACGCTTCTCCGCGGAACAGATAAACATAGTAGAATACCAGACTCATGCAGAAATAAAAGATGTTCATGAAAATCATCGCGCGGCGGATGGAGTTCAGAAAGAGGGAAATGAGAATGGAAAGTACGAAAATGACACCGATATTCAACAACGCATAATACCATTTCATCTCCCGGAACTGGCTGTTTGTGACAAATTCCAGTGTGGCAAACAGATAGGCTGCGTTTGCCAGCATCAGAATCGGCTGTTTCCATCCCACATAGCGCGGTTTTGGTTTCTGGTCCGGCTTTGCAGCAAACCGGCAGAAACTGACAACTGTCGTCAGTATGATACACGCCAGCAGGCACGGGAACAGAAAGTGAATACTCCACTCCCGGTCTGCCGCCGTCGTATCCAGCAGCGGGCGCGCCAGAAACAGCAGCACCGCCAGCACGCCGAAATACAAAACAAGAAACGCGCACCGGGCGCGCTCCTTTTGATTCTCTTTTAATCTCTGATAAAACTTCTGCATCGAAACTTTATGCTCCTTTTATAAACAAGAATTATAATCCTTCCGTAAACGGCTCGTCCGCCGGATAGCCGCCGCCTAATTTTTGCATACAGCGCTGGATGGAATCTTTTGAATTTCCCCAGTCCTTATCCTTGTTGCGGTAATCGAATTTGTCAGTAAACCATGTTACCTCTTCCTGCAGCCGCTGGTAATTTTCTTTCATGATTTTGAACAGAGTCGGGTAAAATTCCGCTTTCTGTTTATCATTCAGCTTTTTCTCCGCCGTTTCTACCAGATCCGCAAAATGCGGCAGACAGAAGCCTTTTCCCTCGCGGAACAGTCTTGCAAACTCCTCGTCTTTTTTGTAGAGATCAAAGAACGTATCAAGATAGCGGTTATAGTTTGCCTTGAAGTGATCGCAGACGTAGCACGAATGCGTCTTCTCATCAATCCACTGGCCGATCGCAGTCTCACGGCCCTGTTTGTCGAGGGATGTCTTCTGCATCCGCTTGAACACCGAGGATTTTCCCGGTGCAAACAGATCCATCTGTGCGGCAAGCTCCTGGTTCAGTTTTTTCAGATGGGTGGATAAAATCAGACCGCTTCCGAGACGGTTTCCGTAATCGTACATCATTTTATAGTGGTGGCGGCAGAATCCCATCGCGTCTGTTTCCGCACGCACATCATCCTCCATGTAGGATGCGCCGGAACCAAGCGCAAACGAAATCGCATGCTGCTCTGCTTCCCGCTCCAGATAGCAGAACGGGCACTCATCTTCCGCCTTAAATGCATCCATCAGCGGAATGGTATGGATCGACTCTTTCATATGCAAAAACCTCCGATTTTATTTGTTGGTGCTTTCTACAGCATACACAAAAACCTCTCATTTGTCAAAAGAACTCTTTTTCCTGTTTTTCTATTATTCTGATGGATAATTTCTATATTTTGCACAATTTACATGTGCATTATAAAAATTTAAAGTTGTTTCTTTTTGGTATTTAATCGTTTAAGATAAATATTATATAAGTCTTTGTATCACTCTGTTCAGAAAGGAGCCGCAGCAATGGGAGAACGTCATACGGAGGAGATGCGCCTCCTCGGTCTTACCATCGCTTTTTATCGCAGAGCACGCGGATTAACGCAAAGTGAGCTTGCCGAAGCTGTCCAGATCAGCCGTACACATATGAGCAACATCGAAGCGCCAAACAGTCATACCTCTCTGTCTCTAAACAAGCTGATGGATATTGCGGAAGCACTCGAAATTCCGCTGAAAACATTATTTGATTTCAAACGGTAAGCCCGGAAAGCTTTCCGTTTTTTATAGCAGATTTTTACAGCAACCCCCCGCAGCCGGTGTGCGCCCGGTGCGGGGGGCTTTTTCTCTCTTATTTTCCCGAAAAATCCGGAGTTCCGTCAAGATTATACGGGGTCACCTGGTATACATAGTAGTTCAGCCAGTTCGTGTACAGATTGTTCGCATGTGACCGCCATAAAAGCACTGGTTTTGTATTTGGATCGTCGTTTTTATAATAGTTCTTCGGAATCTCAATCGGGAGTCCTTTGTCTTTATCGCGGTGGTACTCGCCGTCGAGCGTCATACGGTCGTACTCCGGATGACCCATCACAAAAATCTTTCTTCCCTCTTCCGCCATGCCAAGATAGAATCCGGCTTCGTCGGACTCTGCGAGAATCGTGACATCTTTGCAGGCACGGATATCGTCGATCGGTACTTCTGTGTGGCGGGAATGCGGTGCCAGAAATTCGTCATCGAAGCCTCGCACAAGCGGGATCTTGCGGTTGTTGACTTTGTGCCAGAACAGCCCGAATTTCTTCTCCGGAAGCATCCGTTTCTTCAGTCCGTAGAAATGATACAGACTCGCCTGGGCTCCCCAGCAGAGGAACATCGTGGAGGTAACATGTGTGTTCGTCCAGTCCATGATCTTTGTCAGTTCATCCCAGTAGTCAACTTCTTCAAATTCCATCTGCTCGACCGGTGCACCGGTGATGATCATACCGTCGTAATAATTTTTCCGCACATCCTCAAATTTCACATAGAACGTGTTCAGATGGCTGGTCGATGTATTTTTCGCCTCGTGGCTTGCCACCATCAGAAAGGTGACATCAACCTGCAGGGAGGTGTTGGAAAGGGAGCGCAGAAGCTGCAGCTCGGTATCTTCTTTGAGCGGCATCAGATTCAGGATCATAATCTTCAGCGGACGGATGTCCTGATGAACCGCTCTTGTCTCGTCCATGACGAATATATTTTCGCTTTCGAGTATTTCTTTTACAGGTAAATCTGCCTGAACTTTAACCGGCATATTCTTTTTCCTCGTTTCTATTCTTCTTGATCTGCCGCGCTTTTCTCTGCGCAGACAGGCGGTTTGCTTTTTCCGGCAGGAATTTCTGCCGTCTGCTTCCGATTATAGCAGATTCCCGCGCGGGATGCAAACCGCCTTTGCAGATATTTCGTTATTCTTCTGTCATCTTCAGAAATTCCTCTTCTGAGATCACCGGCACGCCGAGTTCGCGCGCTTTCCGGTTTTTGGAGGAACTGGATGTCGTGTCGTTGTTGATCAGATAGCTCGTCTTTCCCGTTACACTTCCGGTGGCTTTTCCGCCGAGCTCCTCGATTCTTGCCTTTAATGCATTCCGGTTCGGGAAATGTTCCACACTTCCGGTGATGACGAAGGTAAGACCGGCTAATTTCTGTTCTTCCTGGCTTGCCTGCGGCTTCTCAATCGTCAGATACGACAGAAGGCGCTCAAGGCGTTCTTTATTTTCCTCATCCGCAAAGTAATCCACGATGCTTTTTGCAATCACTTCTCCGACACCGTCGATCTGCGCGAAATCCTCCGCCGATGCATTCCGGATCCGGTCGAGATCGAAATCGAAGGCTTTGCAGATCATTCTCGCGTTTGCAAGACCGATATTTAAGATGCCAAGTCCGAAAATCAGACGGGGCAGCGTTGTGTTTTTCGCGCGCTCGATGCTGTCGATCAGATTCTGGTATGATTTTTCACCGAAACCGTCCATCTCCACAATCTCGTCGCGGTAGCGGTCGAGACGGAAAATATCGGCAAACTCACGGATGAAGCCGTGGCCCACGAATTTTTCGAGCGTTGCCTCCGACATGCCGTCGATGTTCATCGCGTCGCGGCTTACAAACAGGGTGAATGCCTTCATGAATTTTGCCGGGCACTCCGGATTCGTACAGTAGAGGGTCTCGACATTGTTCATCATCTGAATCCGGGTGGCACCGCCGCAGGCAGGACACGTTTCCGGAATATCGCGCACACCGCTTCTCGTCAGATTCTCTGAGATCTGTGGAATGATCATGTTTGCTTTGTAGACAAGGATTTTATCACCCACACCGAGATCCAGCGAACGCATGATACTGATGTTGTGGACGCTTGCGCGGGAAACCGAAGTTCCTTCCAGCTCGACCGGCTCAAAAACCGCAACCGGATTGATGAGACCGGTTCTCGACGGGCTCCACTCAATTTCAAGCAGAGTGGTCTCCTTCTGTTCATCCGCCCATTTGAAGGCGAAAGCGTTCCGCGGGAATTTCGCGGTTGTGCCGAGTGATTCTCCGTAGGCGATATCGTCATACAACGCGACAAGGCCATCGGACGGGAAATCGTTTGTCTCGATTTTCGTGGAGAAATATTGCATCGCCTCGTCGAGGTTATCTTTGGTGACAACCTTGTATTCCACCACCTCGAAGCCCTGCTCTTTCAGCCACTCCATCTGACGGATTCTGGAATTTTCGAAATCCTGTTCCGGAGCGCTCACAAGCGCAAATGCCATAAAATGAACGTGGCGTTTTGCCGTAATCTCATTGTTCAGCTGGCGCACAGAACCGCTGCAGAGGTTCCTCGGATTCTTGTATTTCGCATCGACATCCTCAATCTCCTCGTTGATCTTCTCAAAATCGGAATAGCGGATGATCGCCTCGCCGCGCAGAACCAGCTCTCCCTGGTACGGGATTTTTAAGGGAATATTTTCAAACACTTTTGCATTGTTCGTGACAACCTCTCCGATCACGCCGTTTCCACGGGTGACGGCCTTTGCGAGGGTACCGCCGCGGTACGTCAGAACGACGGTCAGACCGTCCATCTTCCAGGATAGCAGCGTTTTGTGATCCCCGATGAAGCTGCGGAGCACTTCCACATCTTTCGTTTTATCAAGGGAAAGCATCGGCGACTCGTGCGCTTCTTTCGGCAGTTCGTCCATCGCCTCGTAGCCGACTTTTGTGGTCGGGCTTCCGGCGAGTGTTACGCCTGTTTTTTCCTCTAATACCTGCAGTTCGTCATACAGCGTGTCGTACTCCAGGTTGCTCATGATCTCCCGGTCTTCCTGGTAATAGGCTTTTGCCGCTTCGTTCAGCTTTTTGACCAGTTCTTTCATCCGTTCTGTCTCGTTCATCGCTTTTCCTCCCCGATCTGCTTTTTCAGTTCTGCTAATTCTTTTTCCGTTAAAGGGCGGTACTCCCCTGTTTTCAGGTCTTTCAAGTGAATATTCATGATCCGCACACGTTTCAGCTTTGTGACACGATATCCTAATGCTTCGCACATCCGCCGGATCTGACGGTTCAGCCCTTGCGTCAGAATAATCGTAAAGCTGCGCTCTCCCGTTTTCTGGATCCGGCACGAGCGCGTCACGGTATCGAGAATCGGCACGCCGGATGCCATTTCTTTCAGAAATTCCGGTGTAATCTCTTTGTTTACCTCGACCTGGTATTCTTTTTCGTGGCGGTTTCTGGCACGCATGATACCGTTTACGATCGCACCGTCGTTCGTCATCAGAAGGAGGCCTTCGGAATCTTTATCGAGTCTTCCCACCGGGTAAATCCGCACCGGGTAGGACAGATAATCGATGACGTTGTTTTTCTCCCGTTTTTCCGCAGTACAGACGATGCCGCGCGGTTTGTTGAAGGCGAGATAGACTTTTTTCTCCTCCGGGACAACGGTTTTGCCTTTCACGACAACAACGTCGCCAGACTCCACCTGCATGCCGGTTTCCGCGCGTTTTCCGTTTACCGTAATCTCGCCCGCTTCTGTCAGACGGTCCGCCTCCCGCCGCGAGCAGACGCCCGCATCACTTAAGTATTTGTTTAAGCGCATGGTTTTATCCTTCCAAAAAAGCAGTTTCATAAAAACCAGAAACTGCTTTTTTTGTTTTGTATTATTCTATTGTTCCTACTGAATGCTCTCTACATATACTCTCAGGGAAGCATCTGCATCGAGTGCATTCCGATAATCGTTCTGAACCTGTTCGATCAGATTTTTGACTTCTTCGTTTTCGAGCGCCGCTTTCATAGCCTCGGTTACGGCCGCATCGCTGTCAGTATCATCCATGATTTTCAGGCCGCCGTCTTCTGTCGTGTAGAGATAATACTCCGAAAGCATCGGCAGGGTCTGGTTGATTCCCAGATATTTGCATCTGCTGCTGACAAACGCGATGTACGTTCCGTCGCTTGGACCGCTGATCGTGTAGACCTTTACATCTCCGTATGACTCCACATCGCTTTCTGCCTCAATCTGCGCCTGCTCCTCCGCGGTCAGATTATCTGTTACTGCAAAAAGACCGTTGATATCCCTTGCACCGAGCGCGGTGTAATACTGCTCCAGCACGGTGCTTACTTCCGGGACATTGTCCGTGGCAAAGGAGACAGCCGTATTATCGGTATTCTCTGTATTACTGGTATCGTCTGCCGCTTCCGGCTCACTTGTCGGCTCAGCCTCTGCATCCGGCGCGCTGGCAGTATCGGTACTGGAAGCATCTGCACTGGAATCATTCGCGGAATCCGAAACGTCCGATGAAATGCCTGTGCTGTCCTCAGAATCTGCTTTGCTGTCTGCTTTTACCTGTGTCTTTTTATCCGGCACATTGTTTCCGGTGCTGCTGCTTGTTACGGTTCCGCCGCTCGATTTTCCATCGTTTTTTGGTGACACCAGATGAACGATGAGAAGAACCGCTGCCACAATCAGGAGAATTGCTCCGATCAGAAGCATGTAGCGCAGATTATCGGAAATCCATTCCCGGATTTTATCTTTTGTTGTCATTGGTTTTGCCATATTTTTCCTCCTTCATCAAAACTGATCCGCCGGATCAGTTATTGATATGCTCAGCAAGCAAAAAAACCTCTACTTCACACCGAAGCAGGGGCTTTCCTTATCCTGCGCCGGTCCTGCCCGCCGCAGCATGCCATGTAGCAAAAACGCGTCTGGAGGGATTCGAACCCCCGACACACGGTACCGGAAACCGTTGCTCTATCCCCTGAGCTACAGACGCTGATGTGATCTGTTTTCTCAACCACACTATGATAGTTTACCACAGACTCCTGCAATTGTAAAGTATTTTTCCCACCCAGCCGCCCATTTTTTTCTTAAATTATTCGCAGACTATTCTGCCACACAGCTTACGTTTCTTCCTCACACAGCGTCAGTTCCCCGCTTTCCCGGTGGTAATAATAAACGTGATCCGACAGAATCTCCTGCGGCTTGACCGTCTTTTCATTCACGTCCCGTACCATGTCGGAAAGACACTCCTCTGGGAACACATCATAATCTGGAATCACCATGCACTCATGGATACTGCTCGGAATCACATAAAGACTTGCCTCAAAGCGCTGCGAAAGACTCTCCAGCACGCCGGGATAGCACATGCAGATTGCACCCAGCTTTCCTCTGCGGTTGCTGACCAGGTAAAACTGTTCCGCCAGCGGACCAAGCTCGAACAGGGGAAATGTTACTCCGTACTCCTCTTTCAAATACACCATAAGGCTGTCTGTGCGCACCGGCAGATCCCGCAGGGTGTTCTCCCAGGCACGGGCATCCAGCTCCTCCGCCGAAATTCCCCACAGCTCCCGGTGCGTCTCGTGGATCAGAATTGTCGCATCCGGCACGCGGTTTCCCCGCATCTGGTAATAGTACACGACCGCGAGATCGAGAAATTTTCTGTGCGGAACTTCGGAGAGCAGCGTACGGTTTTTCTCCGCATGAATGAGCTCGCAGTAGATCTGCGGCGCAGCATTTTTCCAGTTGGTAAAAAAGGCAGCTTTCTCCGGTCTTCTCGCCTCCGCTTCCACTTTCCGGTACTGCTCCAGTACCTTTTCTGCAATCTGAGAAAGCGGCACGCCCTGCAGACAGCATTCATACAGAAGCTCCACGTAGATCGTCGGTGCAATCCAGTCCTTCTTTCTGCTGATGACAAACGCCTCTTTTTCGATACCGTTCAGCTTCTGCACCGATTCTATCTTCACCTCAAAATCATCGCCGGCTTTTCTTTTCAGCAGCGCGGCAAGCTGCTCTTTGAACATCTGATAGTCCATTTTTTCCCACCTTTCCTGTTTGATTGCCTTTTGTATTTTTGCTTTACGGAACAAAAAAAGCTCCGAAAAACACAACTTAAAAACCTCTGTACAGATCTGTATATGCCAGAGATTCGTTGGTTCGCGGAACTTCGAACGATGAGAAAAACGGGCCCGGACTGCTTCCGACAGCCTTTATCAGCCATTTTTCAGACGAATATTCTATTTATTTAGAAAACCGTGTCCGCCACAAAGAAAGTTGTGACGGACAACGGCGGGAACAGTCTTACTTATACACGGGACAGATATTCACCTGTTCTGGTATCAATTTTGATTTTGTCTCCCTGGTTTACGAACAGCGGAACGCTTACGGTAGCACCAGTCTCAACGGTAGCCGGTTTGGAAGCACCCTGTGCGGTATCTCCCTTGAAGCCTGGCTCAGTCTCGGTGATCTCAAGCTCTACAAACAGAGGCGGTTCGATTGCGAATACATTTCCGTTGTAGGAACATACTTTAACCATTTCGTTTTCTTTTACAAATTTCAGAGCATCTCCGATGGTCTCTTCGTTCAGAGCGATCTGCTCATAGTTTTCTACGTTCATGAAGTAGAATAAATCACCATCGCTGTACAGATACTGCATGTCTACACGCTCGATACGAGCCTGCGGGAATTTCTCAGTCGGACGGAAGGTACGCTCTACCACACCACCGTTGATGACATTTTTTAATTTTGTTCTTACGAATGCAGCTCCTTTACCAGGTTTTACATGCTGAAATTCAAGAATCTGAACGACCTGACCATCGATCTCGAGGGTAACGCCGTTTCTAAAATCTCCTGCTGAAATCATTCTGATTTTTCCTCCTTAACATAGTACGATGCGCCAAATGCGCACCATAGGCTTATCTTATAATATAATATTTTTCCCGATTTTTCAACTGTTTTTTTTCGTAATCCTGCCGCGGGCCAGATCACGCTCATAAAAGAACAGTACAATGTGCTCCAGATACCGTTTCAGAACGATCTGAATTTCCTCTTTCGGATTGATCGGCTCGGTCAGAATATTGTAAAGTCCGGTCCGTTTTGCACCGTACACATCGGTGAAAAGCTGATCCCCGACAAAGACCGCCTGCTCCTCTTTGATCCCCATTCTCCGGCATGCCTCCTGGTAGTTTTTCACCGAAGGCTTGTGCGCATTTTCGATATAGATAGAACCGACCGCATCGGCAAACGGAGCCACACGCGGTTTCTGATTGTTGGAAAGCAGACAGGTGGAAAAACCAGTCTCCCGAAGAGACGCAAAGAACGCAGCCGCCTCCTTCGTTGCCGGCGCACCGTGCGGAACAAGCGTATTATCGATATCAAAAATCACGCCCCGGTATCCTTTCCGGTACAGATCCGCGTAATCGATCGTATAGGCACTTTTTTCTCTCCGGTCCGGGTAAAACATCCGCATCAGTATAGTTCCCCGGTTCTTCTGGTTTTTTCCACTCATCTTCTTTCTCCAATCCTCTTTTCGTTTATACAGTAACTTTATTCTTCTTTCAGAAACTCCTGCAGAGCCTCAAAATTTGCTTTCATCTGGTCATAGCCGTGCTGGTAAAATTCCCGCAGCTTCTCCTCGTCCTTTTCGAGACGCGATACCGCCGGTATCTCCGGGCGGATCACAAAGACGGAGCCTTCTTCTTCCCATTTTTCGATGCATTCGAGTACCTGGTTATAATGTTTCGCGCGGTTTACAAGCGCACGCACGAGATTCGGGTATTTGCGGAATGCCGCCACATACAGCTCCCAGCCTCTCGTTCCCTCTTTTTTGCGGTAACCGAAATTCCGTGTCAGAATAATGACATTTTTTCGGTGTCCCGTCTTTAAGGAACGGATAATCGGGATCGAATCGGCAACACCGCCGTCGACGTACTCGTTTCCGTCGATCTCCACCATCGGGCAGGCGATCGGCATGCTCGATGATGCACGGCCAATTGCAAGCAGACGTTCTTTATTTTCGCGGTCATCCAGATATTCCGCGCGTCCCGTCTCACAGTTTGTCACAACCAGCTCACACGTCTGCGGCGATGCAAAATACGTATCAAAATCAAATGGAAAAATCTCATACGGATACCGTTCGAACACCATATCCATGTCGAGCAGTGCTTTTTTCTCAACGATTGTCTTGATATTCTTATTGACGTAGCGGTTTTTCTCATCCGTGACAATCATACAGTCCCTCGTTCTGCCAATCTGGCGCGATACATAGTCCAGCGCATTGCAGGCTCCGGCGGAAACGCCGATCACATGAGGGATATAATACTCCTGCTCCATCAGAAAGTCCAGCGCTCCTGCTGTAAAGACGCCGCGATTGGCCCCTCCTTCCAATATGACTGCTCCGGATTTTGTTATGCTGTAATTTTTTGTCTCATTCATTCTCCTGCACTCTCCTATTTTTCACAATGACACATTACTTCCTGCACAGAGCAATGCCGGAGCAGATCGGAAAATCCCGACACGCTCCGGCCCTTCTGCCTGTTTTATCTGTTTTCCAGCGGAACATAGTCCACTTCATCTTTGACACTCTTGTACGCCGGGCGGATGATCTTGTCGGTGTTGATCAGTTCCTCCATCCGGTGTGCACTCCAGCCGACGATACGCGCGCAGGCGAACATCGGGGTGTAGAGCTCCAGCGGAAGATCCAGCATGCTGTAAACGAAGCCGCTGTAGAAGTCGACGTTTGCGGATACACCTTTGTAAATATGGCGCTCCTCGCCGATGATCTTCGGAGCCAGTTCCTCGACCATAGCGTACAGCCGGTAATCTTTCTCTCTGTGTTTTTCTTTTGCCAGCTGCTCAACGAAGGTCTTGAAGATGCGCGCACGCGGGTCGGAAATGGAGTAAACCGCATGGCCCATACCGTAAATCAGACCTTTCTGGTCGAACGCCTCTTTGTGCAGCAGCTTTCTTAAGTAATTCGATACTTCTTCCTCATCCGTCCAGTCTTTGACGTGTGACTTCATATCGTCGAACATCCGCACAACCTTGATGTTTGCACCGCCGTGCTTCGGTCCCTTTAAGGAGCCGAGCGCCGCTGCAATTGCGGAGTACGTATCGGTTCCGGAAGAAGAAACAACATGTGTTGTAAAGGTTGAGTTGTTACCGCCGCCGTGCTCCATGTGGAGGACGAGGGCAAGATCGAGGATCTTCGCCTCCAGCGGGGTGTATTTCTGATCCGGGCGGAGCATCAGCAGAATGTTTTCTGCGGTGGAAAGCTTCTTCGACGGATTGTGGATATATAAACTTTTTCCCTTGATATAATGGTTGTACGCCTGATAGCCATAGACGGACAGCATCGGGAAAACAGAAATCAGGTTAATGCACTGGCGAAGCACATTCGGAAGGGAGGTATCATCTGCGTGGTTGTCGTACGCGTACAGGGTCAGAACGCTTCGGGACAGAGTGTTCATCATGTCCTTGGTCGGCGCTTTCATAACAACGTCACGCACAAAGTTCTTCGGCAGGGACTGCTGCTGTTTTAAAATCGTCTTAAAATGCTTAAGCTGCTCTTCATTCGGCAGATTTCCAAACAGGAGCAGATAAGCGACTTCTTCAAATCCCATACGGTTTTCACTCAAAAATCCCTGGGTCAGTTTTTCCACGTTGATGCCGCGGTAGTACAGACGTCCGTCACACGGTGTTTTGACGCCGTCAATGATATCCGAAGACACAACGTTTGAAATCTGTGTCAGTCCCGCAAGGACGCCAACGCCGTTGACATCGCGCAGTCCGCGTTTTACATCGTATTGCCCATACAGCGAAACATCCATTTTGGAGTTATCCAGACAGATGTTTGTCAGTTCCTCTATTTCCGGTGTTACTTTCATGCTAAAAGCCATATGCATTCCCCTTTCTCTTCTCTTTTTTTACTCACTTTCGCTCATTATAGCATTAAACCAAGGGATTCGTATACTGAAATTTTTATAAACATTCGAAAAATTTTCGTAAGATTTTGTCTCACAAAAGGTATCAGGCTTCTGTTTTACATGCATCGAAGGCTTGATCCAGTGCGTCCAGGAAATCTCCCATCACGTAATACAGCGTCTCAAACCGCAGATAATCGAGGACGTTTTCATCCCACATAAACTTCAGCACCGGCGGGAATTCCTCATCGGACTCCCAGAACTGGAAGACGAGCGGCAGAAACGGAAAGACATGAAAAACAAAAGCAGCGTCTCCCGGGAAATATGGTTTTCCGCCAAGGGAAACGCATGCTTTTTTCAGCTGTTCCACATGCCCGTCATACCGTGCGGCGCGGCTGTCGTGAACGCCGGACGCAATCGTGCGGCCTTTGATCGTTCCCTTTAAGGAATTGGTACGCGCATACGTGCCGGCGAGCACAATCTCCTTCTTTCCGCAGCAGAGCAGGTCGAAAATCGTCAGCGTCTCATTGAAACTGCCCTGATGTACATGAAGAAAATGGTCTTTTGATCCCTCTACAACGCCGGTATGGCGGTTCACTCTCCATTCTTCAAAAAGATACGGCACATAGAAATAATCGCCATCAAACGCAAAGCCATACTTTCCTTCGATCTCCTTCTGATCGTATGTCAGAAAACGTTCCTGCATCTGATCACGCATTTTAATATAGTTCGACACTTCCATTTTTTTGCCTCCCGCTATTTGTCGAGCATCTTTTTCAGCTCGTCCATGAACGTGTTGACGTCCTTGAACTCACGGTAAATCGACGCAAAGCGGACGTACGCCACCTGATCCAGGTCTTTTAAGTAATGCATGACCTTCTCTCCGATCACAGAGCTTGGAATCTCGCGTTCCTCGCCGTTGAAAAGCTCCGTCTCCACCTTGTTGACCATCTCGTTGATCTTCTCGGCGGACACCGGCCGTTTGTGGCAGGCGCGCAGGATACCGGTCTCGATTTTCGAGCGGTCATACTGCTCGCGGTTCATATCTTTTTTGATGACGATCAAAGGGATCGTCTCCACTTTTTCGTATGTCGTAAAGCGTCTGCCGCAGACATCGCACATCCGGCGGCGGCGGATCGCATTGCTGTCTTCAATCGGGCGTGAATCCACAACCCGGGTATTATCCTGATTACAAAATGGACATCTCATATCTTTCGTCCTCGTTTCTAAATAAGTATTTCGGAAAGTTTTCTACTTTTACAGTATACGCATTTTTCCGTGAAATTCAAGTCAACTGCAGCAACATTTTCGCATATGTTTTTCCATAGGAATCAGTAAAAAGGAGCACCGCATGCGCGTTGTAGATCTCCGCCAGAAAGAAGTTATCAATATCTGCACCTGCAAAACGCTCGGCTGTCCGATTGATGTGGAATTCAATCCAAAAACGGGACATCTTACCGGACTCGTTCTTCCGGGTCCTGTGAAATTCTGCGGCTTTTTCTGCCACGGCGAGGATTTTGTGATCCCATGGGACCGCATCTGCCAGATCGGCAACGATATCATTCTCGTCGAAATTCCGGAAAAAGAGAAAAAACAGCCCTGATCAACGGATATGAAAACCGAATTCCGATTCCAGCGGAATCTTCGTCCATTTTGCATCCGTGATTTCGATGTAGCTGGAGGTGCGGATCCTTTTGATCATCTCCGTGATCGTCTCCTCATCACCCTGCACCTCCATCTCCACCGTCTCATCCCAGCAGTTTCTCACCCAGCCTGTCAGCCCGAGCTGGTAGGCAGCATAATACGCCCGGTAACGGAACCCCACGCCCTGCACCTGGCCGTAGAAAATCACATGGTACCGGATTTCTTCTTTTTCGTCTCTTCTGTCTCGTTTCGCTGTCTCGTTCATATTTCTCTGCCTCCCAACAGTCATTGCCTAAAATTCGTCTGCCGTCGCACAGTACAGCGGAAGCGGGAACCAGTCGGATGGAATGTTCTTCCAGATTTCAGATGGAACCTTGCTTCCCTTACTTGCCAGCGGTGAAAGAAGCAGTTCCTGCGCCTGCTCCCGGTTGAGTACATCTGCCCCCGGATGGGCTTCCCGTGTCACGGTCACAGTTCCATCTTTTACCGTCACGGTCAGCGGCTGTCCCTCCAGTACGGCAGACCACGTTCCATCGCTGATGCCCATCGTCTCTGCTTTCATGGTCAGCATTGCCTCGATGACGTCTGCAAATTGGAAAATACGGTACATCGCGGAACCGCAGCGCTCTTTTGTGAAGCTTTCGCAGACTTCCGATAACGCTGCTGCTTTTCCGGTCTCATACACCGGAATGGAAATGAAAAGAGAGTCAAGCGCATTTTCTTTTAAATAAGCGGCAAGTGCAGGAACGAAATCCTGTTCCTCCAACACTTCTGCTTCCACAACCTGGTTTCCGCCGCAAAGTGCCAGATATCCGATCCGCTCACCGTTTTTCCAGATTGCAATTGCCTGCTCGCCGAACGTTTTCAGGCAGGCTTTCACATCCTCTCTTACCACGTAAAGCGGTTTTTCCTCATTCAGCTTCTTTGCAAAGGCTGCCGCCTCTTCGTCCGCTTCGCCGTTTTCCGGAAACAGCGGCGCAAAGGTGTAAGCGGAGAGTTCCCCGTTTTTCCAGGTATGGCGCACATTTGCCACATCCAGGTAAAACGTGTATTTTTCACTTCCCGGCGTAAAGCCAAAGTAGGCATACCGCTGTCTCTGGCCGTCCAGTGCCAGAAGATCACACGTTCCTTCCAGATCCGTAATCCAGTCGCCAAGAAGACGCTTCATGTGGCCTTCGCCCCTTGCCTTTGGATGCACGGAAACGCTTCCCACATATCCTGCGCGGAGCAGCTTACCCCCTGCTGCCATTTGCTGCGGAAGCACCGCAATCTCGGCCCGGAGTCTGCCGTTTTCCGCAACAGCGACGCGGTGGATCCGTGCCATTTCCGGTCCTGCCTGATAAACCCTTGGAATTAACTGCTCAAAGTCGTGCGGACGGTGTGCCGTGCTGAACACGTAGTTTGCAAGTTCGATGCAGTCCTCCCACTCTTCCGGCTTTGCAAGTCTGTACTCTGTCATAATGTAAAAACCTCCTGATCCTAAAAACCCTTTTGTTTTTGCTCTTCTTTTTCTCTATCCTAACGGATTTTTGTCCTTTTGTCACGAAAATTCCGAACAAATTGCAATATTTTTGCTATATCTGGTAAAAAAAAGAAACGCGCCCGGAAATTTTCATTCCAGGCGCGTTTCCCTTTTCTCAACGTTTCCTGTTTTACTGGATTCCTTTTACGGTGTAATCCTGTGCCTCTACGGCTGTTTTCAGCACATCGTCTGATACAGGAGCTGTCAGTGTTACAACGGCTGTTCCTTTTTCATGGCTTACTTCTGCGGATGCAACACCCTCGATTGCCTCAAGTGTTTTCTTCACTCTTGCCTCGCAGTGGCCGCACATCATGCCCTCGATTGTCATGGTTTTTACCATTCCCTGTTCTGTTGTCATGTTCAGATCCTCCTTTAGAATTTCGTTTTTGATTCTTTTATCTTTTGACGCGTCGTGCATCCGAAACAGATTCAGACGCAGGGCGTTTGTCACAACGCAGAAGCTCGAAAGGCTCATCGCCGCCGCACCGAACATCGGGTTCAGCTTCCAGCCGAACAGCGGGATCCATACGCCCGCAGCCAGCGGAATACCGATGATATTGTAAATGAAGGCCCAGAACAAATTCTCGTGAATGTTCCTGAGGGTCGCACGGCTTAAGCGGATCGCTGCCGGTACATCGGAGAGGCGGCTCTTCATCAGGACAACGTCTGCCGCATCGATCGCGATATCGGTTCCTGCTCCGATGGCAATACCGATATCCGCACTGGTCAGAGCCGGTGCATCGTTGATGCCGTCTCCTACCATCGCTACTTTTCCTTTTTCTTTCAGGCGGCTGATGACCGCTTCTTTTCCATCCGGCAGAACGCCTGCGATGACTTCGTCCACACCTGCCTCAGCGCCGATGGCACGCGCGGTGCGCTCATTGTCTCCGGTCAGCATCACGACACGGATTCCCATATTCTGCAGCTCTTTCACCGCACGCGGGCTGTCCTCTTTGATGACATCCGCAACCGCGATCATACCGAGCATCTTTCCGTCTTCACTGAAGAACAGCGGTGTCTTTCCTTCTTCGGAAAGTTTTGCTGCCTGCTCTTCCATCTGTTTCGAGAGAACCGCTTTTTTCGTAATCAGTGCGCGGTTGCCTCCGCAGAGCTCTTTTCCGTTCCGTTTTGCCACAAGGCCGTTTCCAGGAAGCGCAGAGAAATCACTGACTTCTTCGCGGGCCAGGCCTTTTTCCTCTGCAAGTGCAAGAATCGCACGGGCCAGCGGATGCTCACTTTTCTGCTCCAGTGCAAAGGCACCTTTTAAAAGCTCCTCCTCACTTACACCGTCCGCCGGGACAAGATCGGTTACCTGCGGCTCTCCGCTTGTGATGGTTCCAGTCTTATCGAGTGCAACGATCTGTGTTTTTCCTGTCTCCTCGAGAGAAACTGCGGTTTTGAACATCGTTCCGTGTTTTGCTCCCATTCCGTTTCCGACCATGATCGCAACCGGTGTTGCAAGGCCGAGCGCACACGGGCAGCTGATAACGAGAACGGAAATACCTCTTGCAAGAGCAAAGCTGACGCTCTCTCCTGCAAACAGCCAGATCACAATCGTAGCAAGTGCAATGCAGATAACGGCCGGCACAAAAATACCGGAAACTTTATCGGCCACTTTGGCGATCGGCGCTTTTGTCGCTGCCGCATCGCTGACCATCTGAATGATCTGGGAGAGTGTTGTGTCTTCTCCGACTCTCGTCGCCTCACAGGTCAGGAAACCGGACTGGTTTAAGGTCGCCGCCGATACGCGGTCGCCGGCCTCTTTATCCACCGGAATACTCTCGCCAGTCAGCGCGGATTCGTTGACGGCACTCGTTCCCTCCAGGACAACGCCGTCCACCGGAATATTTTCGCCCGGGCGGACGATGAAATGATCGCCCTTTTTCACCTGATCAATGCCGACTTCCACTTCTTTTCCGTCTCTTAAGAGAACGGCGGTCTTCGGAGCCAGCTTCATCAGACTCTTTAACGCATCGGTCGTTTTTCCTTTGGAAATCGACTCCAGCATTTTTCCGACGGTAATCAGGGTCAGAATCATGGCTGCGGACTCGAAGTAAAATTCATGCATATAGCTCATGACTGCATCCATGTCCCCCTGTACCTGCGCTCCCGTCATGGCAAACAGGGCGTAGACGCTGTATACAAACGATGCGGTAGAACCAAGCGCTACCAGCGTGTCCATGTTCGGTGCTTTATGCCAGAGACTCTTGAAACCGCTGATAAAGAATTTCTGGTTGATGACCATGACCGCAATGGTAAGCAGGAGCTGTACCAGTCCCATTGCGATGTGATTTCCTTCAAAGAATTTCGGCAGCGGCCATCCCCACATCATATGGCCCATGGAGAAATACATGAGCGGAATCAAAAGAAGAACGGAGCTCAACAGACGGCGTTTCATGACCGGTGTTTCCTTGTCTTTCAGCATCTCTTCGTATTCTGCTGTGGAAGCCGACTGTGATGTGCTTCCCTTCTCGCCTTTTTTCGACGCACCGTAGCCTGCATTTTCCACGGCGGCAATAATCTCTGCCGGGGAGGCCGTTCCCTCCACGCCCATGGAATTTGTCAGAAGGCTGACTGCGCAGGATGTGACACCGGGTACCTTTGACACGGCTTTTTCGACACGGGTCTGGCAGGCGGCGCAGCTCATGCCGGTTACATTGTACTGTTCCATCGTATGTCTTCCTTTCTGTAGTTCTGGATTTTCTATTTCATATACCCTAATGGGGTATCTTGTTTTCTTCTACACTATATACCCTGTCCGGGTATTTTGCAAGTGTTTTTTCAAAAAATTTCCACTTCTCTTCTGCCATCCCCCGCACAATCCGGCCGGACCATCCTCAGAAATCCCTTGACAACCCGGCGCATGTATTTTATATTGAAGCAATCATGGATGATTTTTTCTTCTTCATCCTTCGGAGGTTTTTATGATTACATATGATTATTATCGCATTTTTTACTTCGTAGCACAATATCACAGCTTTACAAAAGCCGCGGAAATTCTGAAAAACAACCAGCCCAACATCACACGGTGCATGAACAATCTGGAAAGTGAGCTTGGCTGCAAACTTTTTATCCGTTCCCACCAGGGTGTCACACTGACAGCGGAGGGCGAAAAGGTGTATGAGCGTGTGGCCGTTGCCTACGAACAGCTCCGCACGGTTGAGGAGGAGCTGGCTCTTGAGCGGTCTCTTGAGAGCGGCCTTATCACAATCGGTGCGAGCGAGACGGCACTTCGTCTGATGCTGCTCTCCCGCCTGGAGCACTTCCACACCCGCTATCCGCACGTCCGCCTGCGCATCTCCAACCACTCGACGCCGCAGGCCATCCAGGCGCTCGAAAACGGTCTGGTCGACTTCGCAGTCGTCACAAGCCCGGTGGAAATCCGCAAACCGCTGCACAAGATCCCGATTTTCCCATTCCAGGAAATTCTGATCGGCGGATCGAAATATGCATCCCTTTCCGCAGAGCCGCATCATCTCGGCGAATTGTCAGAATATCCTTTTATCTCGCTTGCCAAAGACACCGGCACGCGGGAGCTGTACGCCGAGTACTTTCTGAATCACAACCTCGCCTTCCACCCCGATATGGAGGCGGCGACAACGGATCAGATTCTTCCTATGGTCGAGTATAACCTCGGCATCGGATTTTATCCGGAGGAGCTGGCACGCGATGCCTTAAAGAGCCGTACCGTCTGTCGGATTCCGCTCATCGAGGAGGCCCCCAAACGTGAAATCTGTCTTATCATCAACCCGCGGCAGCACCAGAACGCGGCGGCAAAAGAGCTGATCGAGGAGCTTCTGGAACGCGTATAAGATTTTATGAACTTTTGTTTGAAACAGAAAAAGACCCTGTCTACCGGCGGACGGAACATCGCTGCTCCATCCTTCCCGTATACAGGGTCTCTTTTTTATTTATGCCTGCTGTCCGGCAATCTGCTCTTTTTTATGCGGCATGGCAAATACCATCGCCGTGTAGGAAAGCATTGCGCCTGTGATGTAGAAGAACATCAGAAATCCGCTCCGGTTCAGCACAGCGATGCGGACAATTCCAATCCAGAAACCGACGTTGGACGCCAGGGAGAACACACGCGCAAACATCATGTTTTTCTCCTCACCCTTTGCCAGGCGGACGATCAGCAGCAGCATGGCCGCTGAAAAGAATAGTGTCATACAGCACTCCAGAAATACTTCCATTTTTTCAGCCTTCTTTCTTCACTCTCTCTTATTTCTCAGCGGTACTTTTCCAGTGACATCAGAAGGAAGCTCACCAGAAGAAGTCCGCAGGAAATCCAGATTACATGGATTCCATACAGCATGGAGAACACGCCTCCGATTCCGGCGCCGATGGCGAAAGCCAGAATCACGCCGAAATAGTATCCGGCCTGACGGAGCTGTTCTTTTTTCTTATCCCGCATATACATAGACAGCGCTGCGGTTCCGCTTCGCAGGTTTCCGATGCACATGGTGCTTGCATACGAATAACCGCCGACCTTGCGGAAGGTCTGTACCTGAATCGCGCACGCAAACGATACAAGCATCGCCGCGAGCATATTATAAGAAGACGGAATAAATCCGACGATCGCAAGGATCACAATTTCCGCCGCGAGAAGTACCTGCCGCCAGTGCAGCCTCTTTGCATACCGGTAATGCTCCTGGAAATTTTCTGCCAGAAATACACCCATCGCAAAAAAGAGGATCGGGAAGAGATACCGAAGACCTGCCGTAAAGTTTCCTTCCAGAAAGTTCTGGCTCATCAGCACAACGTTTCCCGTCTGGGCATTTGAGAATACTTCATCTCTGCAATTGTACGTGTAGGCATCCTGAAAACCGCCGGACAGCGCCAGAAACATACTGTTGATAAATGCTTCCGACATCTGATTTTCCGAGAGCAGGCGTCCTACAAGGCTTGCTTTCTTTTCCATAAATTTTCCCTTTCTTTCAACAGACGGCCCGGCTTTTTGGTGCCTGCCGTTTTGCTTCCCTTATTATAACCGCCCGCTTTTTGAGATGGAAAAACGGATATCGTATTATGCTCATATATTTTTCATATGACTATATTGATTTAAAATCATTTTAATATGATACACCGTAAAAAAAGGAGAAATTTTGTCACTTTGCACAAACAAAATTTCTCCCTTTTTGTAAATTGTCTTTATTGTTCTAAAATTTTCTTACTTTCTTCCTCTCTGTTTCTCACTCTGCTCGCGGTGGTACTGCAGCGTGTAGAGCTGGTAATATCTTCCCTGCGCTGTTAAAAGCTCCTGATGCGTTCCATGCTCCACGATTTTTCCGTGGGACAGTACGATAATCTCATCCGCATGCTGGATCGTCGAAAGACGGTGCGCTACGATCAGCATCGTTCCGATGTTCTTCATCTTTTCCATGGAATCCTGGATCAGAAGCTCGGTTTCGGTGTCGATGTTCGCCGTCGCCTCGTCAAGGATCATGACCGAAGGCTTATGGATGATGGTACGCGCAAACGAGAGAAGCTGGCGCTGTCCGGCGGAGAAGTTGTTTCCTCTCTCCCGCACCGGCTCGTCGAGGCCGTAATCCAGCTTGTTGATAAACTGGTCAGCATTCACGTAATGGCAGACGTCCATGATCTCTTCATCGGAAATCCCCTCCTCGCGGAGAATAATGTTGCTACGGATCGTTCCCGAGAACAGGAAGACATCCTGCAGCATCTGGCCGAATTTTTTCCGCAGGGAATCGATCTTGATCTTTCGGATGTCGATGCCGTCGATCAGAATCTCACCCTTCTGGAACTCGTAGTTCCGGCAGATCAGGGAAAGAATCGTCGATTTTCCGGAACCGGTGGAACCCACAAATGCGATTGTCTCTTTCGGGTTGACGTGGAATGAAACGCCTTTTAACACCCACTCGCCCGGGATATAGGAAAACCATACGTCGCGGAACTCAATTTCGCCCCTGATGTCGGTAAGCTCGATCGCATCCGGCGCATCCTGCATTTTTGGCTCGAGATCCAGAATCGAGAATACTTTCTCGGCGGATGCAAATGCGGACTGCAGCCAGTTGAACTGCTCCGCCAGGTTCTGGATCGGGTTGAAGAATTTTGAAATATACATGTAAAAGCTGACGATCATACCGCTGGTAAGCGTCTGGCCGAGGAACGACGTTCCCTCCAGATAGCCCTTGCCGCCTAAATACAAAAGGCAGAGCACGGAGCTGATATACAGCATGTAGACGAGCGGACGGAAAATACCAAACACGAAAATCTGCTCCTGCTGTGCGCGGCCGAGTGCGTTGCTCTTGTCGGTAAACTCGCGCATCTTGGCATCCTCGCGATTGAAGATCTGTGTGATTTTCATACCGGAAAGGTTCTCCGACAGATACGTGTTGATGTCCGTAGTACAGTCTTTTACTTTCCGGTGTGCTCTTCGCGAGAATTTGCGGAAAATAATCGAGAACAGCATGATAAACGGCACGAAGCAGAGCACCATCAGCGTCAGCTCATAGTTCAGAAACAGCATCGCAATCAGAATACCGATGATCACGAAGAAGTTCTTCAGAAGATTGACCAGAAGGTTGGTGAACATCAGCGAAATCGCGTTCGTATCGTTTGTCGTTCTCGTGACAAGCTTTCCGACCGGAATCTCATTTAACTGCTCGTGGGAAAGGCGCTCGATGTGGACGAACAGATCCTCCCTCATATTGGAAATAATTTTCTGACCCGTCTTCTGCAGAATCACGGCCTGGAAATACGTGCACGCCATCGAGACAAGAAGGATTGCCGCATAGCCCGCTACCCACAGAAACAGGGCATTCAGCGCGAATTTTCCAACGACGAGCTCCTCAATTTTGCCGACGATCAGCGGCGAAATGATATCGTACGCGATCGAAAACAGCATCAGAAAACCAACAACGATAAACTGGCGGTAAAACGGCTTTGCGTAATCCATCAGACGCTGCATGATTTCACTGTCTTTCATGTTCCGCTCAAAGCCGGTTTCTTTTTCTCCATCTTTCACTACAAACGCGGCCACAATCAGCAGGGTGGAAATCACGCCGATGATCGCGCCGACCCAGAGAATCGGATAATAATTGTGCATTTCTACTCCTCCCCCGCTTCCTCTTCAAGTTTCTGCAGATCGACCATCTTGCGGTACGCCGTGCAGGTCCGGTACAGATCCTCGTGTTTTCCGACTGCATGGACTTCTCCGTCCTCGACGAACACGATCTTGTCCATCTGCTCCACCGTTGAAATCCGGTGTGCGATCAGAATTGTCGTCAGTCCCTCACGTTTTTTGAGATTGTCGAGAATCGTGCGCTCTGTTTTGGTATCGACCGCAGAGACGGAATCGTCGAGAATCAGAATCGGTGCGTGTTTCATCAGCGCACGCGCAATCGAGATTCGCTGCTTCTGTCCGCCGGAAACCGTCACACCGCGCTCGCCAAGAACGGTGCGGTAGCCCTCTTTGAACTCTGCGATATTGTCATGGACATCGGACATCATCGCCGCATCCTCAATGGCCTCCTGGTTTTCGTCATCAAAGGCGAAGGAAATATTGCCGGAAATCGTGTCGGAGAACAGGAAGTTGTCCTGCGGCACGTAGGCACAGCCCTCACGCACGGAGTGAATGGAAACGGTGTTGACATCGTGGTCATCAATAAACAGCATTCCGTCCGGCACGTTGTAGGTGCGGAGCAGCAGATCGACGATGGTCGTTTTTCCGGAACCGGTCTTTCCGACGATGCCGACACTCTCGCCCGGCTCAATGGTAAACGATACGTTTTTCAGCACATCGTACTCCCCGTCCGGATAGCGGAAGGTCAGATTGCGGAACTCGATTTTTCCATGGATGAACGGCAGATCCTGCACACCGCCGCGGTCCTTCACATCGACTTTTGCGTCAAGCAGTTCCGTAATACGATTTAAGGACGCTTTTCCACGGGATGTCTTCTCAATCAGCATGGAGACCGCCATGATCGGCCATACAACGGCCGAGAAATAGCCGATATACTCGACAAGCTGGCCGGCGTCGAAGCTTCCGCAGTAAACGAGATAGCCGCCGTAGCCTAAGATTACGCAGATGACGGACTCGACGAACAGCGTTACCATAATGTTCAGCAGTGTGGAAATTTTGGTATATTCTACGTTGATGTCCTCGTTCTCGCGGTTCAGTCTGCGGAACATCATCAGCTCTTTCGTCTCTTTGACGAATGCTTTGATGACAGCAAGACCGGAATAGTTTTCCTGCGCGAAATCGGACAGCTCGGAAAAGGCCGCCTGGCGCTCTTCCCACTTTTTCATCAGGTATTTGCCGAGCGTTGTGCCGGCGGCCATCAGAAATGCCATCGGGATCATGGAAAGGCCGGTCAGGAAGTGGTTCATGCGCCACATTTTGATCACGGCAAGCAGGCCTAAAAACAGCGCATCGCAGAACATCAGAATACCGTCGCCGAAGCACTCCTGCACGGTATCGAGATCGTTCGTGTAAAGACTCATCAGGTTTCCGACTTTGTTGACCTGATAATACTCCTGGGACAGCTCCTTGCTGTGCGCGAACATGCAGGTACGAAGATCGGTCACCACGCGGATCGCGGAGCCGAAAAAGCAGACTCGCCACAGGAAACGGCCGACTACCATGACGATAATGGTAATAATCATGGGCCGGCAGACCTGATCCAGCAGAAATTCCATATCAAACACCGCCGCCTGGCCGTTGACCAGAACAGGGTCGCCGTTCATGCCGTTGATGACCATGCGGTACAGCTCCGGTATGAAAAGCTGGAAATAATCTACGAGAATCAGCGCTGCAAGACCGAGAATCAGAATGGGCGCATTCTTCAGGTAGTATTTGTTAATGTACTTTCCAAATATCATATATTTTCTCCCTCTTTTTGTTTTTGCCATTGTCTGCTATGATCTTTCTGACCATAACAGTCCTTCCCTTTTCCAAAGCGTTTTCGCCCCGGAATGCCTCCTTTCTTCTCCTGCATTTCACAGCTCCGATGCAATTTTAACAGAGATAAACAGAAGGAACTGGACTTTGAAAAATCCAATTCCTTCTGTTCCAATTCACATTCCTGCTCCAAAAGCGTTCCGCTTCTTCTTTGCAGGACACCGTTGTCCTGTGAATGTTTGTTCTATTTTTTAGTATACGGTTCTTTTTCTCTCCCGTCAAGCATTTCACGCGTTTTTCTGTTTTCTTTTTTATTTTTTGCCGTTTTCCGCTTTTTTTGCGCAAAATCTGCGCATTCCGGTTAAAACAGCCAAAAGAAGAAAAAGGCTGACGCCAAGTGTGATCCACCACGTTCTGGTCACGGCTGCAATCAGATATCCCACCAGGCAGACACACGCCGTAACGGCCGCATACTGCATCTGCGTCGATACGTGGTTCAGATGGTTGCTCTGCGCACCCGCACTTGACATAACCGTCGTATCCGAGATCGGCGAAATATGGTCACCGCAGACCGCCCCTGCCAGGACGGCGGATACCGAGATAATCATCATCTCCAGATTTGTTCCGGCGGCGAACATGCCCGTTGCAATCGGCACAAGAATCGCGAACGTTCCCCAGGAGGTTCCCGTCGAAAAGGAAAGGAACACCGCCACGGCGAACAGCACCACCGGGATAAAAATACTTGCGGATGCATGGTCTCCCACGACGCTTCCGACAAACTGGGCCAGGCCCATCGCATCACCGACGCCTTTTAAGGTCCACGCAAAGACGAGAATCGTAACCGCCGGAACCATCAGCTTGAAGCCCTCGGACAGGCTGTCCATAAAGCTCTTGAAGGTGATGACCTTCCGCGGCAGATACAGCGCCATCATAAACAGGATCGTCACGACGGAGGCAAAAATCAGACTCGTCTCTGCATCACATCCTGCGAACGCGGAAATCACATTGTCCGCGCCGCCGAGGAAGCCAGTGTAAACCATCGCTCCAATCGCTGATACAATCAGCACGGCAACTGGGAGCACGAGGTCGATGACTTTTCCGTTCGGATTGACCTCCTGCTCGGAAACCTGCTCAAACTCCTCGCCTCCGGTCGTGAAAAGATCACCTTTGGCGGCATTATCCTCGTGGAGCTTCATCTGACCAAAATCAAAGCCGGTGTAGCAGATGTAAAAGACCATCGCAATTGTAAGGATCGCATACAGGTTATACGGAATTGTCCGCAGAAACAGCTGGAATCCACTGATTCCCGCATCCGCCGGCACATACGAGTTGACGGCTGCCGCCCAGCTTGAGATCGGCGCGATAATACAGATCGGCGCTGCGGTGGAGTCGATGATGTATGCGAGTTTCGCGCGGGAAACCTTGTGGCTGTCCGTGACCGGGCGCATGACAGAGCCGACTGTCAGACAGTTGAAATAGTCATCCACAAAAATCAGAACACCAAGCCCCATCGTTGCCAGAAGCGCACTCCGCTTCGTTTTGATCTTCGTCCCCGCCCATTTTCCATACGCCGCCGAGCCGCCGGATTTCGCCATCAGCACGACAACCATGCCAAGCAGGATATCGAAGATCAGAATGTTGATGTTCATGCTGTTCCGTAAAATTTCAAAGAAGCTTGTGAACGCATCCCACGGATGGAAGCCGGTGTACAAAAGGACACCGACTGCCGATCCGATGAACAGGGAACTGTAAACTTCTTTTGTGACAAATGCAAGCAGAATTGCAAGCAGCGGCGGGACGAGTGCCCACCAGGTTCCGATAAACATTGAACCATTCATGTCGTCTGTTTTCCCTTTCTGCTGTTAAGTTCGTTTACACTTCCGGCGTCACAATTTTTCCAGCTACTGCACATGCTGCCGCTGTCTTTGGAGATGCCAGATAAATTTCAACTTTAGAAGTACCCATTCTTCCAAGAAAGTTTCGGTTGTTCGTTGCTACAACACGCTCGCCGTCAGAGAGGATTCCGCCCGCTCTTCCGCAGCACAGGCCGCATCCCGGATGTGTAATCATGGCGCCTGCCTCTGCCAGTGTATCGAGAATGCCCATTTTGCTTGCCTGCAGATAAATCTTGCGGCTTGCCGGTGTTACGATCAGTTTTACGTAGTCGGCTACTTTTTTGCCTTTTAAAACCTCGGCTGCCGCCTGCAGATCCTCGAGACGGCCGTTCGTACAGGAACCGATGAAGACCTGATCGATCGGGGTTCCCTCGAGAACGCTGGTATCACGGATCTTGTCTACCTGGGACGGGCATGCCATAACCGGCACAAAATCCTCGGCGCGGTAGGTGATGGTGCACAGATATTTTGCATCCTCATCGCCTTTTAAGCTCTTCTGATAGTCATTGAGTTCGATCTCGCAGTATTCTGCGGTCTTCTCATCCGGGGTAAAAAGTGCACATTTGGCACCTGCCTCGATCGCCATGTTGGCAATCGTCATACGGCTTGCCACGGTCATATTTTCTACGGTGCTTCCTGAGAACTCCAGTGCGCGGTACGTTGCGCCGTCTGCACCGAGGTCACCGATCAGACGCAGGATAATGTCTTTTGACATCACATTTTTCGGCAGCTCGCCTTCGATGACAACTTTGATCGTCTCCGGCACTTTGATCCACATCGTACCCGTTCCAAGGATGCTCGCCATCTCTGTGTAGCCGATTCCGGAAGAGAATGCACCGACACAGCCGTATGTCGTCGTGTGGCTGTCGGTTCCGAAAACAACGTCGCCCGGTTTTACGTAACCTGCCTCTGTCATTAACTGATGGCAGATTCCGTCGCTTCTGTGTACGTTTTTCATGCCATATTTCTTTGCAAATTCATCGCCTTTGTGGAAATGTCTCGTATCGTCCACCTGGCTTGTCGGAACGAGGTGGTCGTAGATCAGAACGACTTTATCCGGGTCCCACAGTTTGGTAAAGCCCATCTCCTCGAATTTATCGCCGACAAACGGGATGAAGATATCATGAATCATGACTCTGTCCACGTTGACCGTCACAATGTCGCCCGGTTTTACGTCTTTTCCGGTGTTGTGGCGGATGATTTTTTCAATTACTGTATTGCCCATCGTTTCTTCCTCCCGCTCTTAATCCAATCCGTTGCGCTTGCGCATTGCCTTTACCAGGCCGCCTGCCTGAATGATATCCATCAGGTTCTCCGGCAGAGCTGCGATCGGGTATGTTTTTCCGTTGTAATCAACATGCTCATTCATCTTGACGGTGATGGTGTCGCCCTCTTTGATATCATCGTGCAGATCCGGCTGCTCGATCAGAAGAAGGCCGTTATTGATGGAGTTGCGGAAAAAGATCCGAGCAAAGGATTTCGCGATAACGCAGGAAATGCCGAGCGCCTTGATGATCTCCGGTGCCTGCTCTCTCGAGGAGCCGCAGCCGAAGTTCTTTCCTGCCACGATGATGTCGCCCTTTTCGATCTGTCCGGCCAGTTCCGGGCGGAGCGGGGAAAAGCCGTACTGTTTCATATCGTCAATTGTCTTTAAAGCAAGATACTCGGTCGGGATAATGATATCGGTATCAATATCGTCTCCAAGCACCCATACTTTTCCTGTAAATGCTTCCATATGTTTATTCTCCCAAAAATATTATGTATCCCTCAAAGAAAATGGTCAGATCTGATCTGCCGTCGCAATCTTTCCGGCAATCGCGGATGCGGTTACCGTAGCAGCGGATCCCAGGTATACTTTGGAGCTTGGATGACCGGCACGGCCCTTGAAGTTACGGGTTCCGGTGCTGATCAGCACTTCGTTCTCGCCGATGACACCCTGGCAGCTTCCCCAGCAGACGCTGCAGTTCGGGTTCATGACGATGGCTCCGGCCTCCATGAAGGTGTCGATGATGCCTTCTTTTAATGCCTGACGGTAGATCGTCTGGCTTGCCGGAACAACGAGGAAACGGACACCCTCTGCGACCTTCTTTCCGCGGATGATCTCTGCGCCGACACGGAGGTCTTCGATTCTTCCGTTGTTGCAGGAACCAAGGAATGCCTCATTGATTGGCGTTCCGCACGTTTCCTCTGCCGGAACAACGCGGTCCACAAAGTCTGGCTTTGCAACAACCGGGCGGACTTTGGAGAGGTCAAAGGTATACTCTCGGACGTATTTTGCATCCGGGTCGCTGTGGAAGACTTCTTTTGGCTCTCTTCCGTGCTCTTTCAGGTATTCCATGGCTTTCTCATCTGCCTCAAAGATACCGGTCTTGGCGCCGGCTTCGACTGCCATATTACAAAGTGCCATACGGTCACTGATGCTCAGCGTTTTTGCACCCTCACCGGTAAACTCCATCACCTGGTAGTTGCATCCGTTTGCGCCGACCTCGCCGATGATGGTGAGGATCAGGTCTCTCGCATAAACGCCCTCCGGCAGTTTTCCTACAAGATTGAATTTTACGCTTTCCGGTACGAGTACCCAGGAAGTTCCCGTTACCATGCCGTACAGGAAATCGGTACAGCCGACACCGGTGCCGAATGCGCCGAGTGCTCCGTAAGAGCAGGTATGGCTGTCAGCGCCGAAGATCAGCTCGCCCGGGCGGACATAGTTCTCGATCATCACCTGATGGCATACGCCTTTTCCTTCCCAGAAGTCAATGTTGTTCTCTCTTGCAAAATCACGCATCTTTTTCTGGGATGCTGCTGTTTTCGGGCTGTCGGACGGCACGTTGTGGTCGACGATGAAAACGAGCTTTTTCGGATCCGCAATGTGCGGGTGGTTTAATTTGTTGCGGTACATATCAACCGTCAGATGAGTTGTTCCGTCGTTGCTCATCAGACGATCCAGTGTTACGGTGTGGATATCTCCCGGTTTTACTTCCGGAACGCCGGCTGCAGCGGCGATAATTTTCTCTGCAATTGTCATTCCCATGGTTCTTACTCCTCCTCGCGGTTCAAAGAGGCAATCAAGCCTCCCTGATTCAGTATGTTCTGCATATATTCCGGCAGTTTGGTGCAGGTGTACGTTTTGCCGTTCACCTCTGCGGTTCCCTCGGACATATGGAGGACCATGGTGTCCCCGTCTTCTACGGCATCCGGCAGGTCTTTACAGACAATCGCCGGCAGACCGATGTTGATGGCGTTGCGGAAAAAGATTCTGGCAAAGGATTTTGCGATAACAGCCTGTACACCAAGTGCCTTTAAAACGCCCGGTGCCTGCTCTCTTGAGGAACCACAGCCAAAGTTTTCTCCTCCTACGACAAAATCTCCCGGTTTTACTTTTTTTGCAAAGTCCGGATCTAACGATTCAAACGCATGACCTTTCATCTCATCCAGATTCGGCAGAAGCAGATACTGGGATGCGATGATCTGGTCTGTATCAAGGTCATTATGAAATTTAAAAATTTTACCCTGTTCCATTTTCTTTCTTTCGTTCCTTTCGCATAAAAATTCTGACGAATCTTATTGTATCACAAAAGATATAGTTTGCAAAAGAGAAAATAGCAAAAAAAGCAGACCGCCGCACCAAAATTCCGGTACGACGGTCTGAAAGTCTGTTTTAGTGGGTAGTTCCCATTGCTTCTTCTACTTCTTCTTTGTTGGTTACGACTGCCTCGATGCAGTATTCCAGAGATTTTGCAATCGTTTCCAGCGGCATGCTTGCCATGGTGCTTGCTTTTCCGACTACCTGCTCGCATGCGAACGGTACGTGGATGAAGCCTGCGCGGATGTTCGGATATTTCGTTGCGCACAGGTGAAGCACATTGTACATGACGCAGTTGCATACGTAGGTGCCTGCGGTGAAGGATACGTGGCACGGAAGGCCGTGTTCGCGGACGTTCTGAACCATTGCTTTGACCGGAATCGTTGCAAAGTATGCGGTCGGGCCGTCTGCCTGCAGCGGTTCATCGGACGGCTGCTCTCCGGCGTTGTCCGGGATTCTTGCGTCTGCAAGGTTGATGCCGACTTTCTCTACGGTTACGCATGCGCGTCCGCCTGCCTGTCCGACATCGATGACAACGTCCGGATTGTGCTCTTTGATGGCTGCTTCCACGCAGGAAATACTTCTGGTAAACTCGGTCGGGATCTCAACTTTTACGATCTCTGCTCCGGCGATGGTATCCGGCAGAAGTTTGATGGCCTCGAATGCCGGGTTCACGCTCTCTCCTCCAAATGGGTCAAATCCTGTTAATAAAACTTTCATCGTCTTTTCTCCTTTTGTCTCTTAATTTTTGTCTCCTGGTTCTGTCCTTTAGTATAACACAGGCTCGGGTGCAATAATCTTTCCCCGGTCCATAATCTGACGGTTATCGGTAAAAATATCGGGTTCCCGGCAGACCAGGTCGAAGTGGCCTTTCGCATTCTGCACGCCGCCGAGCGCGATATTGCGTCCAAGCCCTACGTGGAAAGTTCCATACGCGGATTCATCCTCAATGTAGCAGTTGCCGAGGCAGTTCGAGCACGAATTCAGTCCGATGCCAAGCTCTCCTGCGATATAAATCCGTGGATCGAAATATTTCTCCATATACTTCTTTAAGCGGATGCCGGTCGGTGTCTCCTCGATATCGACATATGTTGTAACTGTAACCAGCGGTTGGATTCGTCATCCAAAATCCGCCGTTTTCCGCACTGCATCATGAATTCAATTCTACTAAAATGTTCAAAAGATATCAACCTGTTTCTGATTTTTCTATGAAATTTGCACAATTCTTCCAATAAAAATCAATTTTGCGTCCGTACTGTCTGAAAATTTTGCAGAAAATTTCTTTTTCCTCAAAAAGAAAAAGAGGCGTTCACAGCCAGCAGAAACATTTCTTTCCTGCGGACCGTGACAGCCTTTTTGCCGTCTTTCTTTTTCTTATTTCCAGACCGTATCGTAGTTGATCGGTTTATAGAATGCTTTTTCCCGGCTCTCATGATCATCCGGACGGTTGCCGAGAAGCCACATGGTTTTAGTTGCGACTGCCTCCGGGGTCATATCGTATGACTCGAGAATGTTGCACAGGGTTTTCATCTCATGGCCGACTTCATAGACGGTCATATCGCTTCCCTCGTGAGAAACCTGGGTACACATGATGATGAGTTTTTCCGGGTACTTCTGGCAGAGCTCGTAAAACGGCTCCTTGATGCTCGCCGGAATACCGCCGACACCGAAGCTCTCCACAATGATCGCATCGTAGTGCTCAAAAATCGCCGGAAGCAATACCGGGCTGATTCCCGGGATCAGTTTCAAGAGAAAAACGTTATCGCTTAAGTTTTCATAAAAACGAACCGGCTTTTCATACGGCAGCATCGGCAGATACCGCAGAATCCTGCGGTCCTGTATTACCGCAAGGTACGGGAAATCGATGCTGGAAAAGGCATTGTAGCTCTTCGTCCGCACCTTCTTCGCGCGCGTTCCCGCGATGACTTTTCCGTCGAACACAATCTGTACACCCTGGGATGCATCATCACAGGCGTAATAAAAGCTATCGGACAGGTTTGTCTTTGCATCCGTGATATCCAAATTGATCGGCCGCTGTGCTCCGGTGATGACGATCGGCTTTTCCGAATTCTGAATCATATAGGAAAGCGCCGCCGCGGTGTACGCCATCGTATCAGTTCCGTGCGCGATGACGAAACCGTCGTAATCCTCGTAATGCTCCTTCGCCACTTTCACCAGCGTGCTCCAGTTCTCCGGAACCACATTCGAGCTGTCCAGATTAAACGGATTCACCGCCGTAATCTCACAGAGGCCTTCCACCTCCGGAATATAAGACAATAACTCCTCCGGCGTAATCTGCGGAGTCAGACCATTTTCCGTCTTCTTCGAAGCGATTGTGCCGCCGGTTGCGATAAATAAAATCTTTTTCAATGTAAATCACTCCTGTTTTCTCGTTTGGTAACAAGTTTTCTTTATCTTAGCAGACTTTGGGGACGGCGTAAATGATGAATTTGGAAATCGAGAAACCAATCCTTTCCATTGACGCGAAAAATTCCGTTTGCTATACTGAATTTTAGACACAGAAAATCCTTATCTACGAATTTTACATTCAGAAAGCCAGGCTTCCTATGAATCATGAAAATCATCCCGGTCATCCATATCTTTATTCTTTTCTTCTTGTTTTCGGTCTGACGCTGATCTGCGCTCTGCTTGCGGGATCTTCGTATTGATCGGAGCGTGAAAAACAGGAAGCTGCCGAACAGCGCAGAATCCAGGAGCTGCATAATGAATTTCTGACTCAGAAAGATTAAACACATGTTAAACATACGTGAAACGCCCTTTACCGGCTACGCCTTCAGCAGCACCTTCTGCCCGCAGACCGGGATTTCCTCGAGATACTTAAAATACCACTTCTTCCTCCGCGCCGAATACCGCACCACCACCGGAATCCAGCAATTTTCCACTTTCAGATACACATACTGCCCGGAAGCCACTTCCACCTCGCCGTTCTGCTGCTCTACAAATGCACGGTTTTTCTTTATTTTTACAATGCCTTTCGTCATAATGATCATCCTTTCTGAACGGGTTTGAAAAGATACTCTACCTGTATTGTATGCAGAGGGGATAGGAAATTTCCACTTTTCAGGGGCAAAAAAACAGGACACGGGATTCCCCCATTGTCCTGTTCTCCTTTTATCACACACCTGCTTACCCCTCAGCATCGTTCTGCTGCCAAACTTTATCGCTCGAATCAGAACAGCTGCCCCAGCAGTTTCAGCTTTTCCTTTTTGGGGAATGCGGCTTCAAATTTTTCAAAAGCTTCCGGGTTCTTCTCACAGATAATCATGATGAAGCTGCGCAAGTTTTGGATCGCGGTATTGTTCCAGCGTCAGCATTTTGCGAAAATTGGCAGAGAATGTTTCTTTCGTCCAATGCTCAAACTGCGCCATGCTGTAATCATGAATCTGTGCAATCGGGGTCTGCAGATAGAAGTGTAATGGGGTCTGGTACCAATGTGCAGCTCCTCGGTGTCCAGAAACGCATCCTTGTGATCGACTCTTCCGGCTTTCCGGATCTGGCCTGTCTGTGCTTTTTTCAGGCAGCCACATTCCCGGCAGCCCGACTCACTGATTATCGTAACACGTAACCTCTCTTTGTGAAACCCCGGAGTCAAAAACAAAAAATCTCAAAACCAGTTGCTCTTGTTCTCCTGGTTTTGAGATTTTTTATGCTGTGTATCTTTTATTTTTCACCCGCCATCGGCTGATGGTCTGCAATTTTCAGAAAAACAAATCCAAGTGCAAAGAAAACCGCCAGACATGCAACTGCTACGTTGATCGTTCCTCCCGCCAGCTTTACAACTGCAATGACTACAGATCCAAGGAAGGAAGCGCCCTTGGCAAAAATATCATAGATGCCAAAATATTCTCCCGAATTCTCCGCCGGAATAATTTTGGAATAATACGACCGCGACAACGACTGAATTGATCCCTGAAAGCATCCCACTCCAAATGCCAGAATCGCAAAGTGCACCAGCGTCCGCAGTGTCAGCGCATAGAGGCAGATAACAAAATAGCCTGCGATGCAGATCAGAATCAGGGATACCGTATCTTTTTTCCGCGACAGTTTTGCAAAAAACAGAGATCCTCCAAAAGCGACAACCTGCGTGGCAAGCAGGAAAACAACCTGTCCGACCGTATTCAGGTTCAGATCGGTTCCGATGTTGATGCAGTTATCAATGATAGTTCCGACCCCATCAATATAGAGAAAGAATCCAATCAGAAAGAAAAATACTTTCCGGTCCGAAACTGCGATTTTTTTCAGGGTTCTGAATATTTTTCCAAATGTCTGGCCGACGGTAACCGTTCTCATTTCCACGTAATTCTTCTGCCGATACTCCTTCAGCAACGGCAGCGTCACCACCAGCCACCAGAGAGCCGTCACGCCAAAGCCAATCATCTTAGAGACAAAATCCGGCAGCACCCCGACCATATCCGGCCCCAACACGTAAGCAATCAGTGCTACAAGAAACGGAATGCAGGATCCCAGGTATCCCCACGCATAGCCATAGGAGGATACCTCATCCATACGTTCCTCCGTTGTCACATCATTCAGCATGGAATCGTAAATCGTCAGCGATGCATTATAGCAGACTCTTGTCACAATATAAATGACCAAAAACATCACCCAGCTCGTTGCAACGCCATTCAGCACACATCCTGCAATGCCCAGGCCTGCCGTTGTGGTAAAAAAGATCTTTTTCTTATCCTTATGATCTGCCAGCACACCACAGACAGGACCGATCAGTGCCACCACCACCGTAACAATGGAAATGGCAATCGAATAATACGCCGTCGCCTGATCCGAACTGATTTTTCCCGGCCCTGTACCGATTGCCAGACTCTTAAACCAGATCGGAATCAGCGAACAGGCAAGCATAATAAATGCCGAATTTCCCACATCATATAAAACCCATGCAAACTCCTGCTCCGTCAGATTTCGAAACACTTTTGTCCGATGAAGAGCCCGAAACAGACCACTCATACTACAATCCCCACTTTCTTTTATTTTGTCATGCAGTATCAGTGTAGCATAGATTTCTTGATATTCAAAGTATTTTTTGTATGAAAGTAGGCAAAATCATTTGCAAAACGCCAGTTTTCCCATCCTTCCATGATCCGCCGGAAATTTCACAGCAGATCATTTCGATTTCTCAGATTAATGCCGGTGTCTGCGCCAAAACGGAAATGATCGCAATCACCGCAAAAATCACAGCAGCTGCCACTGCAGCAATCATAATTTTTCTTTTCATAGCATACCTGCTTTCTCTATCATGTTTGCGGAATATTTTGTTTTCGTAATCATATCTTTTTTCCTAAAGACATTATACCCTATGCATAGGAATACATCAAACTTTTCCAGTCCAGGCCATTTCCAGACAGCTTTTAAAAACAGTCTGGCATGACTCCAAACGATTACAGGCGCAGGCGGTCATAACCGTCTGCGCCTGTAGTCGTTTCACTTTTTTTGCAGATGTTTTATAAGAATCTGATTACTATTTTTTTATTTCTCTGCTATACTTATGCTAAGATACCAGACACGCTCTTGCACCGGCCTGGCAGTCCGTGCATTGAGAAAAAATAAGAAAGCAGAGGATCAAAGAGATGACGAAAATCCCAAACAGACTTCACAAATACGTGCCATCTATGCTGCTGTTTCTGCTGTTTGAAGCAGTGGCAGTTACGCTGTGGCTCACAAAGGACAATTTTTTCTATCTGCTGAATTTCAGCTACATCGGAGCCTGCCTTGGGCTTGGAACGGCACTGTTTACCGCCGGGAAACGATATGCCCGGCATTTCGTCCAGTTGGCGGTGGGCAGCTATATGTTGCTGTACCTTGGCGTGATTTCCCGTGAAAATATGCAGATCGAAGGGTTCTGGTACTACCTGTTTCTCGGCGTTTTCGAAGCAGCAACTATCCACTACGCGGTTGCAAAAATTTTCGGACCGCTGCTTTTTGGGCGTGGCTGGTGCGGTTACGCCTGCTGGACAGCTATGGTGCTGGACTTTCTGCCCTACAATCAGCCGCAGAAGCCACGAAAAGAAAAGCTGGGCTTCCTTCGCTATGTGATGTTTCTTCTGTCTCTGGCGTTGGTGTCTGGGCTGTTTCTGATGCAGGTGGCACATCTGGAGCAAATCATGTTCTGGCTTTTCCTGGCCGGAAATGCGCTTTATTACCTTGTCGGTATTGTGTTCGCCTTCCTGTTTCAAGATAACCGGGCATTCTGCAAGTACCTGTGTCCCATTACGGTTTTTCTCAAACCTATGAGCTATTTCTCTCTTCTGCGCGTCCACTGCGATGAGGATAAGTGCGTCCATTGCGGGAAGTGTCTGCAGGTCTGCCCCATGAACGTGGAGGTTAATAAGGAAACCCGCAGGCGGAAAAACGGAACAGAGTGTATTCTCTGCTATGAATGCACGAAAGTTTGTCCCTCAAAAGCACTGCATTAACCGTTTTCCTCTTCCGTAAATTTATTCCTCGCTTCGGCCGTCAGATCATTTAGTTCAGAGAAAACATCGCGGCAATTAATTCCTTCTCTTCCTCTTCGGTCGGCAGATCTGCCATATCCATCCATCGTTCATATTCTCCGGCAAATCCTCCGGCAGCCATTGCCTCCATGCGAAAAGACGATACAGCCAGAAGTACGGATTGTCGCCACATCCGGACCCAGCGGATTCATAAAACCGATCCCTTAATTACCTATACATAATTTTGCCTGATTTTTCATGGATCGTATATACTAATGGTTGGAAATCCCCCTGTTATAACAAAATTCCAATCATTATCATACCATATATAGTACATTAATGATTGGAATTATCTATATCTTCTTTTAGCATTCTACTGCTACCTTAATTACACCGTCCCGCTTACCTTCAAAGAGTTCATAGGCTTCCTCTATCCTTTCTAAGGGATAGGTGTGGGTGATAAGCGGCTCTGTGTTCAATTTTCCCTCTGCAATTAACCGTAATGTTTCTTCACAGTCACAGCCATCCACTCCTCCGGTTTTAAAGGTAAGATTTTTTCCATACATATCCGGAAGCGGCAGGATCTGTGCCTGATCATAAAGAGCAACCACCGTCACCAGACCATTGGGTCTCGCGCATTCCCAGGCCAGACGGAAGGTAGCTTCCGCCCCCGCAACCTCCAGCACAACGTCAGCTCCCCCATGATCGCTGTTTGCCCGTACAAACGCTTCACACTTCTCCGGAGAAACCAACAAAATCTCCGGATAATGCTGTCGGATAAACTGCAGACGATTTTTATCCTTTTCACACACAATAATCCGTCTTGGTTTTTTCAGCATTACCGAAAGCAGGGTACAGATACCGGTGGGGCCGGCTCCGATGATCAGCACCGTGTCCTGCTCTGAGATCTCTGAAATACGCGCTGCCCAGTAACCGGTAGCCAGAACATCGCCCACCAGCAATGCCTGTCGATCCGTAACGCCATCCGGAATCTTATTCAGTCCCTGATCTGCAAAGGGTACACGCACATATTCCGCCTGGCCGCCATCGATCCGGCAGCCCAGCGCCCAACCGCCATTTTCATCTGTACAGTTATTCACATACCCTTTCTTGCAGAAAAAGCATTCACCGCAGAAGGTCTCCACGTTTACTGTCACCCGATCTCCCGGTTTTACCTTGGTAACTGCCTTTCCAACCTCTTCCACAATCCCCACCATCTCATGGCCAACCGTGATCCCGGGTACTGCCCGCGGAACGCTGCCATGCTTGATATGCAGATCGCTGGAGCAAATGCTGGCGAGTGTCACTTTAACAATAGCATCCCGCTCCTGCATCAGGGTCGGTTTTGGCTTCTCTCTTAATTCGAATTTTCCTTTTGAAACGTAGGTATACGCCTGCATATTTCTATTTTCCTCCACGTTTTTTGTAATCCTCGTCTATACGCTTTTTCCAGTCTGCGTTCAACGGGGCACTGCACCGGACAGAGCTGATTGCTTCGCTGACCACCTCATAATTCAACGCAGTTCCTTCGCTGTCGCACTGATAGTTGACTGCACGGTCTGCACCGATTCCGAACTGGCTTGCGGTCTCTACCGCGTCAATATTGGCACCAAGGAACAAAAACTCCCAACCGTATTTCGCTTTCTGCCGCTCGATCATCTGCTTCACTTTTTCGCTGTCATACCGGCGGCTGGCATTTTCCATTCCATCCGTAGTGATTACAAACATGGTATGCTCCGGGACATCTTCCGGTCGTGCGTACTTATGAATATTTCCAATGTGATGAATCGCACCGCCGATGGCATCTAAGAGTGCCGTACATCCGCGAACCGTATAATCCCGGTCAGTCATTGGTCGGATGTCCTTTACATCTACACGGTCGTGCAAGACTTCACTCACATTATCAAACAGTACCGTTGAAATCAGTGCTTCGCCCTCTGTTTTTTTCTGCTGCTCAATCATGGAATTGAATCCGCCGATGGTATCCCGTTCCAGTCCGTTCATAGAACCGCTGCGGTCTAAGATAAAAACGATCTCTGTTAAATTCTTTCTCATATGCTTATCCTTCTAAAAGATCTCGCCCTTACGGGCTCGCTGTCGCAGTATTCGCCAAGGTTTCGAGCAAGCTCGAGCTTTGGCTCATTCCTCACGCAAATGACTGCTCGATTTCGTACCTTACAGCCATAGTATAGCGATTTTCTTTTGCGGAGTGGTCGCATGGAAAGCGACATTTCTTTTTCCTTATGTACCGATCAGACTCTGGTCAAAGGCAAACAGTGCTTCATTGATTTCATACACATTATAGTTTCCCCGTTCAACAAAATATTCTACAATGATGTCGAATTTACTCGAATGGGACAATGTGAATCCTGCCTTGCCGAGCATCTCCTGCATCTGGGCAAGCGGCAGCTCCAAAGCGAGGGCAAATGCCAGCACCGTAGGTTTGGATGGCTTATAGAATCTATCCGAGCGAATTTTTGAGAAGAGCTTCCTGTCAATATTTGCTTTCTTGTAGCACTGTGCATCCGTCATACCGCTTTCCTCAATCTTTCGAAGCAGCATTTCTGAAAAGCTCTCATCCATCTGCCCCAGCGCCTCTTCCAGAGACTGACTGCTGCAGGATTTACAGATTGCTTCGGGCGGCAGCGGGACAGATGCAGCTTCAAAGCAGGATTCCTCTTGCCATGCTTCGGAACACCGACTCTGTTCTGCCCTCCTGTCGGTATATTCTTCCACATACCTGTCATCTATGTACACTGCGATGTCATCAAACAGCTTTCCGCTAATCTGATATGTCTTTCGGTCAAAAATAACGATATAGACCATCATCTCGTTTTCCAGCAAAAATTCGCTGATGGTATCGACTGCAACCTTCAGAGCCTGGTCTTTTGGATAGCCGTAAACACCGGAGGAAATCAGCGGAAAGGCTACAGACTGACAGCCATTTTCTTTCGCCAGATTCAAAGATGTCCGATAACAGAATTCCAGAAGCTCCTGCTCCCGATGCCTGCCATCCCGCCAGCGCGGACCGACTGCATGGATCACATATTTGCAGGGCAGACGGTATCCCTTTGTAATTTTTGCACTGCCGGTTTCGCAGCCATGCAGCGTACGGCATTCTGCAAGCAGTTCCGGGCCGGCCGCACGATGAATGCAGCCGTCCACACCGCCGCCACCCAAAAGGGACGTGTTGGCCGCATTGACAATCGCATCAACACTCATTTTTGTAATATCGTTTCTGATAAGCTGCAACGGCATGAAGCATACCTCCCATTCGTCCAGCAGTTGAAAATCAACATTAGTAAATAGAATATCCCATAACATAAGCTTCTTTAAAAACACTTTGATTCTTGACTCCAGGAACTTTATCGAGATATTCCATGTCATTACTTGCAATCTTAACTCTTTTTAAGTTAAGATGCAATATTTGAGTTAAGAGCAGTTAAAAATCAACATTATTAAAAATTATTTTTATAAAAAACCGATGCAACATGAGCATTACACCCACACTGCACCGGACATTCCATCATCAACTGCTCTGTCTATTTTCTTCTTCCTTCTGCACTTCCTGCTCATGCAGCTGCTCTTTTTTCTACTCGTCCCCTTTCAGGATTTCCTGCACAGTCTCCTGGGCTCCAGGCCAATCCTGCATTTCCGATTTGATTTTCTCTTAGAAATCCCCCGTACACCTTGTACTGATCAAAGAGCCATTCCCCAGAACATTGTTCATCACTTATTCTCCAAGGGTTGCTCCATCTTATTTCCATTCTCGCATACAAACCCATGATATCATATTTACATGGAAATCACCTACTGGACGACGGCTTTTTTCTTTTGCTGTCGTCCGGCAGATGAGTCAAGCAGATATTCGCAATCCGCTTCGCTACTTGCTCATAACCGAATAACTGCTCCGCAGTTTATCAGAAGGAGCTTGCACTCCTCCTGATACAAGCAAGTCCCCACCCACTGCTTATTGCTTTTCGCAATGGAAGCAGGGGACTTACTTGATTCGGTTAAAATTATTTGTTTTTCTCCCTACTAACTAGCGAATTCTTTAATATGTTCATATCCCTGAAAGATAATTGAGCGAATATGGTCATCTTTAAGAACATAGTAAATAGCCTTTCCACTCCTGCGCCAGCGAACCAAACCGTTCATGCGTAAAATATGGATATGGTGAGAAACAGCGGACTCTGACATATTCAGTTTGTCTGCAACTTCACTGACACATGCTTCCGAGGGTCCAATTTGAAATAAAACCTTCATGCGGGAAGGGTCCCCCTTTCTGTTTTCGTTTATTTCTGAACTTTAAAGATTTTTCACAAACAGCGCCCGGATAGCGTTGAGGACGGCTATAATCATCACGCCCACATCCGCAAACACGGCCAGCCACATATTGGCGAAGCCCAGAGCGACCAGCACGAGGCAGGCCAGTTTTACGCCGATGGCCACCACGATGTTCTGATAAACGATACCAAGGCACTTGCGGGAGATTTTGATTGCTTTGGAGATCTGCAAGGGGTCATCATCCATTAGAACCACATCAGCAACCTCAATGGCGGCATCAGAACCCATGGCACCCATGGCGATGCCGATGTCTGCCCGGCGAAGCACCGGGGCGTCGTTGATGCCATCTCCCACAAAAGCCAGTTTTTCTTTCTCTGGTTTGTTCTGAATCAACTGCTCCACTTTCTCCACCTTGTCAGCAGGAAGCAGTTCACTGTAAACTTCATCCAACCCCAAAGCGGAGGCCACACTGTCAGCCACCTTCTTGGCGTCACCAGTAAGCATCACAGTCTTGCGAACCCCAGCCGACTTTAATGCCTGGATGGCTTCCTTGGAGTGAGGCTTCACGATGTCGGAAATAACAATGTGTCCGGCATATTTCCCGTCAATCGCCATGTGAATGATCGTCCCCACACTATGGCACGGAATAGCCTGGACCCCCAAACGATTCATGAGTTTGTCGTTTCCAGCTGCGACCTGATGATCATCCACTGTGGCAATCACTCCGTTGCCGCTGAGCTCCTGAATATTGGTTACACGGCTGCGGTCGATTTCCATGCCATAGGCTTTCTGTAAGCTCTTGCTGATGGGATGGCTTGAAGCGCTCTCTGCCAGAGCGGCGTATTCCACCAGCTTGTGCTCATCCATCTCATTGTGATGGATCGCATTCACCTCAAATACGCCCTGAGTCAGTGTGCCGGTCTTGTCAAAGACCACGATCTTAGCCTGTGACAGGGTCTCCAGATAGTTGGACCCCTTCACCAGAACGCCCGCCTTACTGGCTCCGCCGATGCCTGCAAAGAAAGACAGAGGAATGGAGATGACCAGAGCGCAGGGGCAGCTGGCAACGAGGAAGGTCAGCGCCCGATAGATCCAGGTCTCCCAGTCTGCATCCAGTCCCATACCGAACATCCGCACCAAAGGAGGCAGAATTGCCAAGGCCAGTGCGGCATAACATACCGCAGGGGTGTAAATTTTTGCGAAGCGGGAGATAAAGTCCTCCGACTTGGACTTCCGGGAGGAAGCATTCTCCACCAGATCCAGAATTTTGGAGACAGTGGACTCGCCAAATTCCTTGGTGGTCTGGATATGGAGCAAGCCTGTCATATTGATACAGCCAGAGATGATCTCATCCCCGGTTTTGACCTCGCGGGGCAAGCTCTCGCCTGTGAGGGCAGCGGTGTTCAGTGTAGATTCACCCTGAACCACCGTACCGTCAATAGGAACTTTTTCGCCGGGCTGTACCACAATAATGGTGCCGATCCCCACTTCGTCCGGGTCTACCTGTTCCAGTTTTCCCTCCCGTTCGATATTGGCATGATCAGGACGGATGTCCATCAGATCACTGATATTCCGGCGGCTCTTGCCCACAGCATAAGACTGGAACCATTCGCCCACCTGGTAGAACAGCATAACCGCGATGGCCTCCAGATAGTCGCCGTTTTCATATATGGCCAGGGCAAGCGCACCCAGCGTAGCCACCGCCATCAGAAAGTGCTCATCGAACACCTGACCGTTGCGGATACCTTTTCCGGCTTTTTCCAGAATGTCGTAGCCAATGACCAGATAATCCACCATGAACACAGCCAGACGTATCCAGCGGCCTGCCGCGCCAAACACTTCAAATGCGCCTGCGCCCAGGACCTGCAAAATTAACAGTAGAACCGTAGCAGTCAGAATCCGCCACAACATCACTTTTTGTTTTTTGGTCATACCGGCGGTGGGCCGCGTGCCGATGATTTGAAGAATCACGGCCAGCAGAGCCACCACGACCAGCAGACCGTTGATGATATACTCCTGCATTTCGTTTTACTCCTTTCACGATTGCTTATTCGTTTATTTGTCTAAGAGAAAGAACGCCCTGCAAGCTGCCGCTCAACAGGGCATTTCGTTTCGCTGGCTTACAGGAAGATCTCGCAATCGGGTTCCACCTTCTTGCAGGCTTTGCGAACCTCCTGCATAACAGCCTTGGGGTCCTGACCTTCCTCGAACTCCACGTTCATCTTGAGGGTCATAAAATTCACCGTAGCGCTCTGTACGCCGCTGGTCTTGCGGGCTGCATCCTCCATCAGGTTGGCGCAGTTAGCGCAATCCACATCAATTTTGTAAGTCTTTTTCATTTTGAAAATCTCCTCTCCGAGTAGTAATTTTGTGTCAAACAATTAAATCATTATTTAACTGTATCTTCATCATACGCAGGAAAACCGTCCTCGTCAACGCTTTGAACCTATATCCTTCCATTTGGGAAAAGGGTTCTTCTACTTGGGCAAAAAACAGCTTTTATCGGCACATTCCAGTCCCCTGATAAGGGCAACCCGCGCACTTCCCGCGATTTTCTTTTCGGCGTTTTACCATGCGTCTCAAAGACCAGATACAATATACCGCCAATACAATGAGTAAAATTAAAGATGCCATATAAACCTCCTCCATTTGGACTCTTTGCAAAAATAGCTTGCTTAAAGCACTACAAAAAATCCAATCTGGTACACTACAAAAGTGACAATCCACGCCACCAACAACTGGAAAATGGCGGTAAAACCCATCCATGCCCAACTTCCCGATTCCTTGCGGATAGTAGCCAGAGCCGCCGCACAGGGAATATAGAGCAGGCAAAACACCATCAGGCTGAAGGCATTGAGAGGCCCAAGCCGATACCGTTCAATGCAGATGCAAAAGCACTCATCCCCTCTGGCGAGCTGGCGTTGACAATGCCGAACAACACAGCACAGCTGGACACCACCACTTCCTTGGCGGAGACACCGGCAATCAGAGCCACGGCAATCTGCCAGAAGCCCAAGCCAATGGGGGCAAAGAAGGGAACCAGCCACTTACCAATCATAGCCCCGAAACTCTGTGCCATATCTGGGGAATAGCCATGGGGGCCAAAGTTCAGCAGAAGCCAAATAACCAGTGTGGCAATAAAAATCGTAGTGCCTGCCTTTTCCAGATAATCCTTGACCTTCTCCCACACATAGATGGCCACCGTCCGGGAATCGGGCAGCTTATACTCCGGCAGACGGTGCAGGTCGATCTCCATGCCCCGCTTTTCCACAATGTCCATCATGTTCAGAGCCAGCACCACTGGCTTGCCCAGCTCCAGCAGCTGCAAGGTCAGATAGAGACTTCGTTCCAGCGCGGAGGCATCCGCCACATTGATGATGACATCCACCTCATCGCTGAGGATAAACTGCCGGGAGACGGTTTCCTCCATGGTATAGGAGGTCAGGCTGTAAGTGCCGGGTAAGTCTACCAGATGGATGGTAAGGTCGTGGTCCTTCATGACGCCCTCCACCTTCTCCACGGTCACGCCCGGCCAGTTGGCCACTTTCAAGTTGGCCCCGGTATAGGCGTTGAACAGGGTGGTCTTGCCGCAGTTCGGGTTGCCGATAAATCCAATGGTCATTTTCTGTTCACTCATGCACGTCACCTTCTTCCACTGTAATATTTTTGGTAATGTTATACCCCAGGGCAAACCGGGTGCCCCGCAGTTTAATAATCAAAATTCCCTTTCCTTTTCGGTTCAGCACAGAGATGGCGGTCTGACGGGTCATGCCCAAAGCCTCCAAACGCCGCTCAAGCTGAAAGGGAAGATGAATGGACTTTACGGTATAAGCCCGTCCAATCTTCGCATCCTTCAAAAGCATCTTTCTCACCTCTCAATATCAATAAACAATCATTTAATCGTTCTGTCTACATTGTAGAGCGGGGAAAATCGAAAAACAATGGACGGAGTACAAGTCCTTCCAAGAGGGATAAGAAAACTTCTGAATGGGTAAACAGTGCTAAAAAAGGTTCTGACATTGAAGCACCGCTCCATGTCAGAACCCATTTATTTCACAAATTATTTTTTGGGTTGCGTCGTCCGGTGTTTTCCGAGCCACGCACTTCCTCATGGTAAAAGTAATCCACAATGACCGGGTGCCCAGGCTCTGCCCGGCCGTAGGGCAGCTCGTTGTCCACGAAGGGACAGCTGTTTTCTTTCGCCAGCCGTTCCGCTTGATCCTCCAAACCACGGAAGTAGCTTCTGTCTCTCTTGTTGTAGATAGCGTCGTACAGCGGAACCAAGTCAGGATATTTTTTACAAATATAGTCCATGATGTCTTTTTTGAATCCGCCTCGCAGGTTTAGATTTTCTAGCCATATCAGGTCGCATTGATTTCTGACCTGATGGAAGATAGCCTCAAAATCCGTGATACCCGGAAAGACAGGGGCAATAAAGCAGACGGTGCGAATGCCCGCATCATAGATCTGCTTCATGGCATCCAGCCGTCGCTTGATGCTGACGGCATTGTCCATATCGTTTTTGAAATCCTCGTCCAGCGTATTGATCGACCAAGAGACCGTGACCTTTCCCAGTTCTTTCAGAAGATCGATGTCACGGATTACCAAGTCTGACTTGGTGCAGATGAGAATTTCCGCCTCGCTGCCCCGGAACTGTTCAAGAAGCTTTCGGGTGTTCTGAAACTGAGCCTCCTGGGGCAGATAGCCATCGGTCACAGAACCGATGACTACGCGTTGCCCTTTGTACTTTTGCGGATTTTTGATTGCTGGCCAATGTTTCACATCCAGGAATGTACCCCACGGTTCGGTGTGCCCGGTAAATCGCTTCATAAACGAGGCGTAGCAGTATTTGCAGCCATGGGTACAGCCCACATAAGGATTGACGGAATAGCCGCCCACCGGCAGGGTGGATTTTGTCATAATATTTTTGGTTTCTACATCCTGAATCAGAATGCTGCTCTCTCTCACTTCTGCCACGTCTTCTGTTCCTCCAATACCCGGTAAAAAGCCGGGGGAAATTCTTGTACCATCTGTGCCTCTCCCATGATAGGAAGCAGATCTTCCTTCATAAATACAGGGATGCCAAGCTCATGGGCCTGATGTGTCAGGTTCCACACCCATTCCGGTTTCGATACGGCTTTGCCCTTCCTATGTCCGGTCTCAGTCCCAATGACGATCCACTCAATTTAATACAAACGGCCACCGCTGATGCCTCCTTTCCGTTTTAAGATTTAGCCTTCTACCGCAGGCGCAACTTTCCCGAAGCCGTTCCAGGCATACAGCCCCTTCTTGTCCTCATCGCCCAGGAACTTGTCCACCTGACATATGTGCAGGATATGGTCGCCAACTTCCACCGACTGCTGCAGGGTGGCCACCATCGCCAGACGAGTATCCACCGGAATCTGGATATCACTGCCCTCCACAGCCATCATCTCGATGTTGTTGGCGGCCACCTTATCGGTCTCGGCACCGGTAGATGCTCCGCAGGCCATTACTGCGCCTGCCAGACTCTCACCGGGAACAGTGACAATGACTTTGCCGGTCTCACGCACACGCTTGCCGGTGTGGGACTGTTTGCCAGTGGCGAAGCCCACCATAGGCGGATTGAAGGAGAGGTAAGACACAAAGCAAATGGGAGCCAGGTTCGTAGAACCATCCTCCTTTTTAGAGCAGATCAGTGTCAGCGGATTGGGGGAGGTCAGAACAGTAGCCTCCATAATGTTCAGTTCTTTCATAAAATTCAGACCTTTCTAAGAGATTTCAGTCGTTGACTGTATGGCCAACCAGTGATATATTTATTATATCTGATAGTAATTTTTGTTCAAGTACGCAAATTATTTATACCTGGTATCAAAAAATATACTGCAAAAGACGAGGAACGATCCAATTATGACTTATGAAGAATTCAAAGAAAAGGTTGGCAGTGTCATTCTAACCGGCGAGGGAAACTGCCCGGTCACGCCGGTGGTTCAAATGCTGCAGGGCAAATGGAAACTCCAAATTCTCTATGAACTGTGCATCAAGTGTCCTATGCGGTTTGGGGAACTGAAAAAAGTTCTCAAACCCATTACCAACACAGCTCTGACCAACGCGCTGAAAGAGCTGGAAGCGGACGAATTGGTTCAGCGTATCCAATATAATGAAATGCCTCTGCGAGTGGAGTACTCCCTCACCGAAAAAGGGCGGGACCTGCTGCCGGTCTTTTACGCCATTTCCCAATGGGGAATGAAATATATACCATGATTCTAACTATATTAATATCTGCCTGATAATAGCCGGGAGGCATTGACAATTTGAGTCAACTTCCCGGCTTTTTATGCATTCTCTACTGCTGCAAAGGATTCAGGAAGCAACCTGGTTCATGAGAGTTTATGCATTTGTATAGTCATTTTGAACCTGCTCCGAAATCGTCATACCTCACACGCCTCCCGGAGAGCAGGCAGCAGCTCATCCAGCCGCCCGTCCAGTCCGAAGGACTTCTCTTTGATATTGTCCGCAATGTAGATCTCCCCCAGATTGATGGTCACATAAGTGGCGTTTGGCTCGCCGGCCACCAGGCGCATCATCGGGGCCTTGATCAGCTGATTGCGCCAGCCAATGCCCAGCTCCAGAACCACCAGTTTCTTTCCGTGGTAGGTTTTCAGAAAGTTTTGGAACCGTGCCTGGGCAGCGGCATCCGGGATCATTCTCTGACCCGCGCCCATGTGGATGTCCATGGGACCTCCGCACTTGGGACAACGCGGCACCAACTCTGTAGGCACATGGCCGCCCTGTTCGGCAGCCGATAATTTTTCGGCCACCTCTAAACTTGAATAGAGGGTATCGTGGCAGGGGCGGGCACACTGCATAGTAATCCAGTTGCCCTCAATCTCATAGATTTTCGTCGGATCGAAGCCACACAGTTCAAAGTGACCTTCTCCGTTTGATGTGACGACAAAGTAATCTTTTTCTCCTACAATGGCCTTCAAATCGTTCATCACCGGCGTAGGCTGGTACTGCCCACAGTAACGATGGATGAGCCGGGCCCAGAAGGCCCATTTTTCCTCCTCGCTGGGCCATCCGGCCATCATGCCCTGCAAAATACAACGTAAGCCGTATTTTTGTTTGAAATCCCCAAACAGTCTTTCAAAAGTCGCATTGTCCGCAAACAAATGCAGTCCTTCGGTGATGGACAGGCCGTTACTGGCTCCGATCAGGATAGCGTCCGCTTCTCTGAATTTTTTCGCAATAGGGTTCCAATCAATCATATTTGTTCGCTCCTTTCTATTTTATGGTTGCTGCGATGGATCGCTCCTGCCGGAGGGCAGCCAGAGTTTCCGCCAAATCTCCTTGCAGATACAGGCTGCGTCCCCGCAGATGCTCTGGCCTATGAGCTGCCTCTCGATTAAGACATGCATAAAAGACGTTTTCGTTTTTGGCAGTAAGTTCCCAGAAGGGCAATTTGATGATACTGGGTGTCATCTCACCCACGCCAAGTTCCAACAGCAGGACTTTTTTGTCGAACTGATCCATTATCCAGTGTCGCAGGAATCTATGGTAGCGATGCAGACTATCCTGCCAGAAGGTTCCCTCCAGAAAGGTATCATCTCGTACCCAGGGCACCAGCACCCGCCCGCAATCCGGGCAACGAGGAACAGCCTCCTCCGGCAGGCGAACACCTGCCAGGCAACCAGTCAGTTCCTTCACCAGTTCGCGGTTTTCCCCAATATCATCCCGGCAGGGCTGACTGCATTGGCAGTAGCTAAAGTCTCCCTGAAAGGCGCAAATTTGTTTCTGGGGAAATACTCGAAAAAACTGCTGATCCACATTGGTGGTCAGAACAAAAGCAGGTTTGTCCGCAACAAGCGCCTGCAGGTCCAGATAGGGCTGCCCAGTAGGGGCTTCCCACATGAAGCGGATATATTGACTGTAATACCCCCACTGTTCCCCATAGCTGGAAAAGCAATGGTAGAATCCAGCCAGCGGAGAGGTAAAGCCATACTGTTCGCGAAAGGGAGACAATGCCTCCGAAAGTGCCGGGGACCAATGGTAGTGGTCGTATCCAGCCGCGCTTGACAGGCCGGAGCCGCCTCCGATCACAACGGCATCTGCTTGATCAATACGCTCGGCAAGTTCCTGAAGCGTCGCTTGGTTTGCAACCCTCATCGATCGTTATCTCCGCTGTCCATGGTATCCCGTGCATCCCGCAGCACTTGAGCAATGTCGGCCACAATGGTCATGCCCTTGTCCTCCAACTGCTTGGGCAGGAAGTCATACTTGTTGTTGACAGCAATATATCGAGCATGGGGAAAGCTGAGGGTCATGTTCCAGAAAGGTTCTTGGATAAACATGGGAGTCATTCGGCCCACGCCCAGCTCCAGGAACAAAATTTTGCTGTCTTTGTGTTCCAGCACATAGCGAGAAATTTTTTCGTACTGTTCTTCGTATTTCTTTCCTTGCAGAAAATTCCCATATCCTCGCACCCAAGGGAATGCCTCGCCGCCGCAGTGGGGGCATCGGGGAATGAGATCCGTGGGAATCTTCGTGTCACTCCCCATAGCGGCTACCATATCAGCCACCGGCTTTACCGCATCCCAAGTGTCATCGGTACAACAGGCGGCACACTGGAAGAAGCGGTGATCCCCCTGAATCTCTGCCACCTTCTCCTCCGGGTAGAGTTTGACAAACTGGGTATCCTGGTTCGTGGTGAGGATGAAGAAGTCCTTGCCTTTCAGCAAAGCGTCTAAATCCAAATAGGAATGACGCACAGGTGCGGTCTGGGTAGTGTGAAGGAATGTGGCGAGATACCCCCAATACTCTTCCCTTGTCTTCCAGGGGTGCATCATCCCTGCAAAAGCACCTTTGAAGTGGTACTTCTCGGCAAAAGGGCGGAAGTATTTGCGGTAGGAGTCGTTGTCCTCGTAGTAAAAATCTCCACCACCGGCAGCGGACAGGCCGGAGGCCCCGCCCACTACCACACAGTCAGCTTCCTTTACCTCCTGTACCAAACGATGGATCTGTTCGCTATACGGCAGCGGCTTTTTGTCAGTCAGCTGATAAGGCGTACCGCCGGAAGCATAGATATGATAGTGCCTGGAATAATTCATCTGGGTCTGCATGACCAGATCATCATAGAAGTTCATTGTCACCATTCCTTTCAAGTGGGTGTTATTTTTATTCTTACTTCAAATTATTTTAGCATCCTCTTGCGTCACTGTCAATATGTTGTTATAATAAAAATAACATCAAAGTAAAAAAGGAGATCAGGCTATGAAATATTCTACCCGCCTTAGCGATGCTGTTCATATTCTGGCTTTTATCGCTCTGTACCCAAACTGCGACCTGACCAGTAACAAGCTGGCAGAGAGCATTCAGACGAATCCTGCCTATGTGCGCCAGCTCATGTCCGCCCTGCGGAAGGGAGGACTGCTGGTCAGCGTGAAGGGACATCCCCGACCTGCTCTGGCTCGTGAGCCGGAGAAAATCACTCTACTGGATGCCTATCGGGCAGTAGAGGGCAACAAGCCCCTGCTCCATCAGGACATCCACACCAATCCTGCCTGTGGCGTGGGTGTAAATATTCAACTGGTGCTGCGGGATTTTTACTTGGACATTCAAAAAACAGCGGAACAAAGAATGCAAGGAATCACGTTGAAAGATGTGCTGGAACAATATCACATGACTCCCATTGGTTACCCCTGTCCTTTTGCCAAACGTATGCGGGAGCTGGTGCAGAAAGAGATAGGTGATGGTGTCCGTATCTTGGATTACACCCATGACGCTGGTCCTGAACCAGAAATATTTCAGAAGTAAAGTTTCTTTTTCCTTCAGCCTATGGTAAGATAGACTTTAAGGAGGAGTGCTAAATGATTCAGAACCCCTTACCACACGACCACGGACAAACTATCGAGCAGGAACTGGAACATATGCCCAGCGTAGAAAACTTTCAAACCGTAGCTGATATTTTCAAGCAGCTGGGGGATGGCAGCCGTATTCGCATTTTTTGGTTGCTTTGCCACTGTGAGGAATGTGTTATCAATCTTTCAGCCATGGTAAATATGAGCAGTCCTGCAGTTTCTCACCATCTCAAGCAGTTGAAATCAGCAGGTCTGATCGTTAGCCGCCGGGACGGAAAAGAGGTCTATTATAAAGCGGCCGATACCGAGCAGGCCCGAAATTTCCATCACATGATTGAGTGGCTTGTAAAAATCGCCTGTCCGTCGCAAGTAGAAAAACAAAAAGGAACGCCATGAAAAAAGAAGAATCCAAAGTTATCGCTCAAAAATTTCAAAAGATTCCAAACGGCACCCTCGCCTTGAAGCATTGCCGGGCTGGCGGAACGGGTACCACACTCTTTGGAGAACAGTTTCGAGCGGTTACCGCTGGAAAAGGGGTTATGGAGGCATATGAAACTTTTCCTGGAATAGAGGTATCCTTCAATGTTTTTCTTGCTTCAGAGATCAAGTTTCAGCATGATGCTTCGGATTCTGTTTTAGAAATTTACTATTGTTGCAGTGGTCGCGTGGGTTGGAATATGCAAGACGGTACTGCCGTCTATTTAGGTAGAGGTGATGTGACAGCACACAGTATGGCCTGCTGCGCGGATTCCGCCATGATGTTTCCCCTAGGATATGCAGAGGGAATTTCCATTTCCGTGGATCTGAAACAGCTCTCTTCCATTTGCCCGGAAGTTTTAAAGAATGCCGGTGTGGAGGCAGACCAGTTACGGGATCGATTTTGCTCCGGAAAGCCATCCGCAATCCCGTCCTGTTCCGATTTAGAGCACATTTTTGCCCCACTCTTTTCTGCTCCTGTATCCGTTCGAATTTCCCTCTTGAAATTGAAGGTGCTGGAAATTTTGATTTATTTGAGCAACATGAAATCGGAGCATAAAGAATTGACCCAATACTTCTCCCAGCAAACCGAATTGATAAAAGAAATTCATCAACAGTTGACAGAGCACTTGGATCAACGATTTACGATCGCAGAACTTTCCAAACAGTATTTGATAAATACCTCCACTCTAAAGGAGATATTCAAGGCAGTCTACGGCCAGCCTATCGCCACCTATATGAAGGAATTTCGAGTGCGTCAGGCTATGAAATTATTACGGGAAACAAATGACACTATCGCGGATATTGCTTCCCAGGTAGGCTACCAAACCCAGGGAAAATTTTCAAGCGCTTTTCAGTCTATAGTCAAAATGTCACCCAGAGAATACAGAAAAATCCAGGGTATAGCTCCATCGGATTTCTTTAGCAAAACACTGTAATGAAAAATTCTGGTAGACTACTGCCAACAAAGCCAAGTTCTTCACTTTTGATGTATAGTCAATCAGCGTTGTCATCCTAATCTGTGCTGACTGCATCAGCAGCCGTTTTCCACATACTGAACATAGGAGATCAAACCGTCTGTTCTTACAGCATCCAGTGTTTTTACGCTGATTCCCAGTATACTGGCTGCTTCCTTCCTTGTAATCAGTTTATCCATCGCCTTCTTCGTCATAGTTCATAGCGAAAGCTCCCTTCCTGTGATAGCTACATACTACCACAAAAGTAATTATCTTTCACTGACAACTATCCTAACACACAGGGATAACTTGAATAGAGTAAAATGCTCGCATCTATCATTTCAAGCAAGAGAAAATGAAGTGAAATGCTTGCATTCTCTAATGATTATTATGAATTGATTTTTAGGGCAACACAATCCGTCGAATTATTTTGCGCTTACTTTCAAAAAATCTTGAAACGCATATTTTTAAAAATGCAGATGTAGACTGTCAAGGAGCTGGAAGCGGATAAACTGATCGTCCGCACCGAGTATCCGCAGATTCCGCCGAAGGTGGAATATACGCTTTCGGAACGAGGAAAAACGCTGATGACTGTGCTGGATCAGCTCTGTGTCTGGGGCGAGGAGAATCGACTGACAGAGTGACAACTTCCAATGGAGCAGTGAAGCACACTGCCGCCTGTGAGAAATCCTACATCTCTGGGGTGATAAGAAAGAGTACAGAGAAACCATATTTTCAGAAAGCACTGCCGGGTGCTGTATCAGCATGATACTTGGCAGGCTTTATCCATATCAGTGTATGGAGATTGGAGACAACAGCAAATGAAAGAAAACTGTCTATGGTATTGGCAAAAAAAGAGACAGGGCAAATGTCGAAAGGATAGTCCAGAATTAAAGGATGCACTCCTCAGGAGGATGCTTCCACCAAACAATGAATCTATTACCAAGATATCCAGAGAAGAAGGAATCTCTGAACAGACACTTCGTAACTGGCGGGATAAAGCCAGAAAGGAAGGCTATGCTGCTCCTGGTACGGATGCTGTTCCTGATGACTGGAGTACACAGGATAAATTTTTAGTTGTTGTTGAAACAGCAGGTATGAATGAAACGGAACTTGCCGAGTATGCCCGTAAAAAAGGTCTTTATATCGAGCAGATCAAAGCCTGGAAAGATGCCTGCATGAATGCCAATGGTGGCATCGCTAAAGAAGCTTCCCGGCTTAACCGCGAACTTAAGGATTCTGAGAAAGAACGCAGAAAACTTGAAAAAGAATTACAGCGCAAGGGCTACGTCTGCTTCCATCAATCGGGGCTTGACCGTATCGCCCAGACCGTCCTCGGCGGTCTGATAGATGATATTGAAAGGTTCAAGTGTCTCCATACCGGGCAAAGGCTTTCGATTGGTGCAAGCCGCCGCAAGGCGCATGGCAAAGTAGGTCTTGCCCTCGCCGGGATTGCCCTGGATAATTGTCAGCTTTCGGGAAAGGACTTGCCGTAAAACTCTATGACAAAATCAATGGGATAGCCGCCCTTGCTCTGGCTGTGGCGAAACCACTTGTTTCCCCGGACGGTCAGGCTGTCATGTTCTTTCCAGCGGTATTCTCGTCCGCTTTTGATAAGCGTCTCTCCCTGTGTACGGAGAAAATCTTCCAGACTGACGGCGTTTGCCCGGTCAATCTGTGCTTGGGTGTAATTCATCGGGATAGTTCCTCCTTTTTCTGTCGTGTTTGGGGTCGATTTTGGAGCTTTTGTTCCTCTGTGCGCTCGTTAAATCGGGCGGCAGTATCTACACATGACTTGACCTTCCAAAGGCGGTGTAAATCGTCTCTGACGGTCTTAAACTCGCCATAGGTGGTGTTGTGCTCCTGTTCCAGCTCGTCATACTCGTCGGACAGCTTTTTCATATCCACCTTGCCGTCCGGGAACTCCCCGGTCAGCTTTCGTCTGGCGGCGTAGAACTGTATCAATTCCGCTTCATGCTCTGCCTTGTACTTGGCTCTGGGCTTCTCAAACTTGATTTTCTGCAAGCCGTCATAGATAGGCTTCAAGCTCTGGAAAGCGGCGGAGCTGTCATAGAGCTGCTTGATTGCTTTCATTCGGGCGTTCTGTTCGTCCAGCGTTTTCTTCAAGCTCTCTGTGGTAGCACTGTGTTCGCTGACACGGTGTTCCAAATCCTCAAGGGAGTAAATCCCGTTTGCCCGGAGATAATTGAAAGTCTCATTCATCTCCTTTAGATTGCTGACCTTGCCTTTCTGCGAATACGCCCCGGCTCTGCCCTGGGTGTAATAGGCGTTCAGCAGAGAAACAAGGTCGGGTGCCTGCGGCTTGGCAAGCTCTGCTTTTGCTTCGGCAATCCAATCGAACAGGAGAGCGATTTTCTTCTTGATGTCCCGGATCACGGCATTGGTTGCCTTGATCCAGCGGTTGAACTCGCCCTTCTCGGTGCGTATGCCTTTCTTCTCCATTGCCCGGACAGTTGCGCCCTCGTGGACAGTGGGAAGAAACTCCACGCCCTGACGCTCATAGCTTCGGTGGTCGATACGAACGTCAAGCCCCTTTTCCGCAAACTTGGCGTTGCATAGCTCCGCCCATGTCTGCCGCCAGTATTCCAGCGTTTCGGGACTGCCCCAGTCGGTAGTGGGAACGGCGTTGAAAACAAACTCGCCGTTCTGGTCTCGGATACGGTTGCCGTCCTCGTCCAGCTCATACACCCGGCGTTGCTTTAGCCCCCATTTGCCGTCCTGCTCGATGGGGCGGATAGGGCAAATCACATGAAAATGCGGGTTTGGTATGCCGCCGTCCTCCCGGTCTGGCTGGTGTACGGCGAAGTCAACCACCATGCCCCGGCTCACAAAGTTCTCCAACAAAAATTGCCTTGCAAGAGCGATGTTTTCCTCAAGGGAAAATTCATTCTGCAAGGCAATGTCAAAGCTGTATGCAAGTTGGGCGTTCTTTCCACGCTCGGCTTTTTCCACGGCGTTCCATAGGGTCTGGCGGTCTGCGTATTCGGGCGGTGCATGGGACGGCAGGAGAATGTCAGAGCAGATCACGCCGCCCTTGCGGGTGTAGTCGCTGTATTCGCCGTAATACTCGCTATACAATCGCTCCCCGGCTCGGTAGGCAGCAGAAGCGATAGCGGACTGTCCTGCGCTTCGCTTAGTCTGCGTGACGCTCAGATGAAATAGTGCCATCGGCTTTCAACTCCTTTTCTCCGTTTGCTTGGCTGATGTGGGTAATCGTCATGTGACGGACGGCTCGCTGGACTTCGGACAAAGAAAAGATTTGTTCCATCAGCTCTGTCATTTCGGTGCGTGTGAGATCTTTGACCTCCGGGGCAAGGCTCTCAATCGTGCCGCCCAGATTGCAAAGACGATGGGTGCGTTTCTGCCTTTCGCCTTTCTCCAGATATTTCTTTCTGTTCTCAAGACGGTTGAGCTTGTGCTGTTCCTGTGCAAGCTGCGTCTCGGCCCGTTCCTTTTCGGCTCGGAGCTGGTCAAGGGTTTTCGGTTTTGTCATTGTGATTGACCTCCTATTTTTGATTTTGGGGATAAAAAAAGACCGTCAACTTTTCGCATAGTGCGACCAGTCAACGGTCTGATTTTCGGTATTTGTTTTTCCAAACTTGCTGGCGGCGAACGGTTTGTCAAAACCGTTTGCGGACGGCAAGTACACAAGGGATAGCCGCATTAGCAGCGCAAGGGGGTGTAGCCACCTTGACGGAACGAAGTGACGAAACATTCTCGGTCATGCAGCTTTTTTCTGCTGACAGAGAATGAAGCTCCGCAGGACGCACGATACTCCCGATAGGAGAGTATAGAAGTGCGCCCTTTAGTTCCTAAAGGGATTTTATCAGTTCGCCAAACTTGAATCTGTCGTATTAGAGATTCTTCGCTTGCAGCTCCCTTAACGATTTCTTCGCTGGCGAAGTTGGTAGCGACCGATACATCACCGGCTACAAACTGTGATAATCAAAAATAAACACATTTGCCGATATTAAAGAAAGGAAGCCCCCTTTTTGGTGGCTTCCTTTCTTGTTTACTCCACCGATCAACGGCTCAATATTAAAAAATCTCCGAAACCAAGAACGCTACAACATAGCAGATCGGTTGGTGTATCATGTAAATAATAAGCGAATGTTTCCCTAAAAAGTTAATACCTGGAACTTTCCATTTTCCAAATAGCCGGTTAATCAGCCCCTTTTCCTGTAAGAAACTGTACAGGAAATATCCTGTTGCAAATAAGAAAATCCATGGGAGCAACGGAAAATAGTCGGTAGATGAAAAGCCAGCTTGCGGAAATCCAATATAAGCTAATACCGATTTCAACCATGTAACATTCAGCAAATTATCAGATAGTTGGATAGGGTCTTGCTTCGTCCAACTTCTGAGAATGAGGAATAGCACAAAACTAACACTTACCCCAACCCCAGCCGGGATTTTTTTCAGAACCTTATCCAGTAAAATCCATATCAAAATACAGCTGCCAATAAGCGTTAGAACACCGTAGCGCACCCGATCATTGGGAAGAACTATGGCGGTAACGAGCGAAACGACCACACCACCACCAAACGCCCACAATCCCCTTTTCATGTGTTTTTTTCCTAAATGCCAGCTGAACCCAGCCAGCAAAATAAAAGTCCAGCAAATGGATTGCTGCCAAATATAGGCACCGTGGGACTTATACCATGGAATATCTGCATTATACAGATAAACTAAATCCCATAAGAAATGATACGAAATCATTTCAATAATGGTTATACCTCTTATCAAATCAATAAACGGTAAACGCTGCTTTATTTGCGTTGTTTCCAGCAAAATTTCATCACCCCTTTTATTTACTCCAAAATCGGCTCCACCAGCTCCGGGGCGACTCTGGCTGCTGCCGTTCCGGCTCTGCCGGAGCTACGCAATCCTCTGATTTTCTTCATGTTCTGTACCTCTTTCGTAAATTCCGATTCATAATGTAAGAGTAAGGTCTATCCGGCCTTGCTCTTTTCTTTTAAAATGGAGATATGGTCTGACGAAATTTCCGATTGGGACATCACGCCCGCAGACAAATGTGTCAGCCAGCCTCCATTTGTTGCTCACTTTTCGTATTCAAATTGTACCATAAAACTTGTGAACAGTTCTACCGCAACTTTGGACTATATGAGAAAAGTCCGAACAGTTTTCTGCCCGG